>JANXYH010000010.1 GCA_025350145.1 Burkholderiales bacterium
CCGCCCGGGTAGGGCGCGAATGGGTCGAGGCGATGCGCAAGGAAGTCGCGGCTGGCGCTGCCGAGCCGCGCTGAGCCTGGGGCTGGGCACGGCATCAACCTGGCGTTGCTGTCGCGTTGCCGCATTGCCGCCGTGCCCCCACCCCGCCGCCCCGCCCCATGCAATGCCGCTGAAAATCCGCCGCAACCGGAACACACCCATGACCACCGACACCCCCGACCTGGCCGCCTGGATAGGCCGAACTGAAGTCCTGCACGACCAGATCGGCCCGACCCCGGTCGTGGCCCTGGGCGCCACGCTCGACCACCCGCTGGCCGAGGTGGCGCCGGGCACCGCCCTGCCTTGGCTCTGGCACTGGCTGTACTTTCTGCCGATGCACCCGCAGAGCCAGATCAGCGCGGACGGACACGCCGAGCGCGGCGGTTTCTTGCCGCCTGTGCCGCTGCCGCGGCGGATGTGGGCCGGCAGCCAGTTCGAGTTCCATGCCCCGGTCCGGGTGGGTGACGCGGTCGAGCGCCGCTCGACCATCGCTGACGTCACAACCAAGGCCGGCCGCAGCGGCAGCCTGGTGTTCGTCAAACTGCGCCACGCCCTGCATTGCAACGGCAGCGCCGAGCCGGCGATCACCGAGTTCCACGACATCGTCTACCGCGCCGCTGCCCAACCCGGCGACGCGCCGGTCGCGCCGACCGCCGCACCGGCCGATGGCCAGTGGCAGCGCGAGGTGTTTGCCGACGAGGTGCTGCTGTTCCGCTACTCAGCCCTGACCTTCAACGGCCACCGCATCCACTACGACCGGGGCTATGCCACCGGCGTCGAGGGCTACCCCGGCCTGGTGGTGCACGGCCCGCTGATCGCGACCTTGCTGATGGACCTGCTGCGCCGCCAGATGCCCGCTGCCGATGTCGCCCGCTTCAGCTTCAAGGCGCTGCGCCCGACCTTCGACGGCCAGGCCTTGCGGGTCAATGGCCGGCCCGCGCCCGACGGCAAAACGGTCCGGCTCTGGGCCCAGGACCATGCTGGCTGGCTGACCATGGATGCGACCGCGACGCTGCGCTGAGCCATGTCCGCACCCATCAACAGCGGCATCGCCCGCAGCTACCTGTTCGTCCCCGGCAACCGCCCGGAGCGCTTTGCCAAGGCCTTGGCCAGCCCCGCCGACGCCGTCATCCTCGACCTGGAGGACGCGGTCGCGGCCGAGGCCAAGCCGGCGGCACGTGCGGCGATTGCCGCCTGGGCAGGCGCTGCCGATGCCGGCCAGCGCGGCCGCACGCTGGTGCGGATCAACGACGCCGCGTCGCCGCACTTCGCCGAGGATCTGCGGCTGCTGGCCGACCTGGGTCTGGCGCAACTGATGCTGCCCAAGGCCGAGTCGGCGGCCCAGATCGCCACGGTCTGCGCCGCCATGCCCGGCGGTTCGTGCGCCGTGCTGGCGCTGATCGAGAGTGCTCTAGGGGTGGCCCAGGTCGAGGCGATTGCCGCCGCGCCGGGGGTGCAGCGGCTGGTCTTCGGCACGCTCGACCTGGCGCTGGACCTGGGCCTGGACATTGCCGATTCGTCCGAGCCGCTGGCCTATGCCGCCAGCCGCATCGTGCTGGCCTCGCGCCTGGCCGGGCGGGTGGCGCCGGTGGCCGGGGTGACGCCGCAATTCGACGATACGGCCCGGCTGCTGAGCGATCTGGCCTGGTCGCGGCGCCACGGCTTCAACGCCAAGCTCTGCATCCACCCGGCCCAGGTCGCGCCCATCCACGACGCCATGGCGCCCGGCACCCAGGAGCTTGACTGGGCCAGGCAGGTGCTTGAGGCTGATCGCCTGTCGCCCGGTGCCGCAAGGTTATCTGGCCGCATGATCGACCGCCCGGTGGTGCTGCTGGCCCAGCGCATCCTGCACCACGCCAAGCTCTGAAGATCCCACCAAGCTCGCCATGCCCTCGACCATCATCGACTCCGCGATCTTCCAAGGCATCTTCTCCAGCGACGCGATGCGCCAGGTCTGGTCGGACGAGAACCGCACCCAAAAATACCTCGACATCGAGGCCGCGCTGGCCAAGGTGCAGGGCCGGCTCGGCCTGATCCCACAGCAGGCCGCCGACGAGATCGTCAGCCATTGCCGGCTGGAGCAGATCGACATGGTCAAGCTGCGCGCCCAGACCGAGCGCATCGGTTACCCGATCCTGGGCGTGGTCTCGCAGC
>JANXYH010000027.1 GCA_025350145.1 Burkholderiales bacterium
CGACCTGGTGCTGATGGACGTGCAGATGCCGGAGATGGACGGGCTGGAGGCCAGCCGCCGCATCACCGCCAGATGGACCGCGCAGGAACGCCCACGGATCGTCGCCATGACCGCCAACGCGATGCAGGGCGACCGCGAGCAGTGCCTGGCCGCCGGCATGGACGACTACATCACCAAGCCGATCCGGGTCGACGCGCTGGTGCAGGCGCTGCTTGAGGCAAGGCCGCTGACCCGAGGCTGAGACGCTGGGGCCAAAACCCGGCCGGGCGAGGCTGCGGCCGGTGCCGGCAGCCACCCCGCCGGGACTCTGAAACTACACTTGCCGCCCCCGCCACCGGGGGCAGCTCAACCGACTATGACCGACCTTTTTGCGACGCCCGGCGTCGCCGCTTCGCCGCCGATCTCGACCGGCCAGAGCCTGATCCTTGACGCGCTCTGCATCCACCAATCGCCCGCCAACGTGCAGCAACTGGTCGATCTGCTGAGCACCCAGCACACCACCCGCGGCGGCCAGTTCAACCCGCCGGAGGTTCGCAGGCATTTGGTGGCGCTGCAAGCGCTGGCGCGGGTCAGCGTCGATCCGCGTGGCCTATGGTCGGCCGAACCCGGCGCCGCCTGGCCGCGCTTCGTCGCCCTGATGCAAGACCCTGGCCGCCGCAGCGCCTGGTGGCAGGCCTGGCGCCTGGCCAAGAGCTTCGACCAGAACTGGCGCAGCCTGGTTCTGGACGACGAGGCGATGGCCGACGCGCTGCGCATGGTGGTCTATGCCGGCGGCACGGTGCAGGCACTGGAGCGACTGGAAAGAGTGTGCTACGGCGTCTCGCCCGAGCAACCACGGCTGCTGGCCAGGGCGCTGCTGATGCCGTTTGAGCGGCTGCTGTGGGAGCGGATCGAGCCCGAGCTGCAACTCCGGCTGTTGACCGGCCTGATGCAACTGACCGGCGGCGACTGCGAGAGCGTGAGCGCACCGCTCTGGACCTGGCTGCTGGCCCAGTCGCGGCCCCGGCCCGAGGCGATGCACGACCTGCAGCGGCTGAATCTGGCCCAGCGCATGGTCTTTGCCGACCAGGCCGACGAGACCCGGCGTTTGCTGCACGGCATGGACCACGCCGTCGCCCAGGCCGTGCTGGCCACCACCGACATCGCCGCCGGCCGCTACGCCGAAGGTGCCGCCGGGTTCGAGGCTGCCGCCAAGCGGCGCGGCAGCGACACCGGCCGGCGCAAGGGCCTGTTCAGCGACCACAGCGCCTGGTGCTACCTGCTGGCCCTGGTGGCCCAGCCCGACCCGGCCGCCTGGACCAAGGCGCGCAAGTTCGCCGCCGCCGAGGCCGGCAAGCGCGACGCCGACCCCTACAGCTTCTTCGGCATCTGGCAGACCGCGATCGACCAGCGCCTGGGCGACGCGCCGCGCAGCCTGCGGCCGTTCCATTTGACCCTGCCGTCCGGGCTGCGCCCACACGGCCTGTGGCAACTGGCCAACCTGCTGCTGGCGGCCTGGCTGGGGTTGAAGAGCAGCGGCAACACCGCGCTGGCCGAGCATGCCCGGGCCTTGTCGGACGCCTACGAGCGTGGCGGCCTGGCCTGGCTGGCGCTGTTGGTGCGGCGCAGCGCGGCGCTGCTGCTCGACGTGCCGGCGCTGCCGGCCGACGCCGCCAAGCCGTTTGCGGTCGGCGCCAGCGAGGACCGCTGGCGCGAAGCACTGAGCGCGATCGTCGCGCTCGGCGACACCGGCCCCAGCGGCGCCACTGCCGGCGCAGCGGCCCAGGCCGACCGCCTGGTCTGGCTGCTGCAGGCCAATCCCCAGGGGCGGGTGCGCAGCATCGAGCCGATGCTGCAGTCCAGCGGCGCGCGTGGTCTGGGCAAGGCCAAGAAGGTGGCGCTGACGACGCTGATGAAGCGCATCGACCTGCCCGGCCACGACGCCGCCGTGCTTCGTGCTGTGAAAAAAATGCCCTTTGGCAACGGTGTCCAGCTTGACCGAAACAGGGCCCTGCTGAGCCTGGTGCGGCACCCCTGTGTGGCCTGGGCCGACGCCCCGGCGCAGTTCATCGACATCAGCGAGGGCCTGCCGCAACTGGAGGTGCTGACGCGGGGCGAACACCTGCAATTCCGGGTGGTTGATCCGATCCGGCCGCAGGACAACGCAGCCGAGACGGCCGACGATGACGACGACGACGACTTCGACGACGACGAGGGTGATGGCTCAGGCGTCAGTTACAACGCCTTCCACTACCGCCGCACCCCTGTAGCCACGCCACAGGTTCCGCCGCTATTGCTGCTGCGCGATGGCCCCGAGCGCGCCCGGCTGCTGCGCATCACGCCGGCCCAGTTGCGCGTCGCCGAATTGGTCAGCCAGGGCTGGCAGGTGCCGACCGCCGCACGAACCGAGCTCGAAGCCGCGCTCAAGGTGCTGGGCAGCCATTTCGCTCTGGCCAGCGACGCCGAGGCCGGCAGCGAGGTGCCGCCGGCAGGCCAATTGCGCGCCGAGCTGACGCCGCAGGGCCAGGGCCTGAGCCTGCGCCTGGTGGCCGCGCCGTTTGGCGATTTCGGCCCGCGCACCGGCCCCGGCCTGGGGCGCGAGCGCGTCACCACCGTCCACCAGGGCCTGACCCTGTCCACCCGCCGCGATCTGGCGCTGGAGCGGGCGCAAATGCGTGCCCTGACCGACGATCTGGTCGATCTGGACGAAACCGAACATGCCTGGACGCTGGACGAGCCCGAGCAGGCGCTGGCGGTGGTCGAGGTGTTGGCCAGGCACAGCCAGGCGATCATCAGCGAATGGCCCAAGGGCCGGGCGATGCGGATCAGCAAGGTCAGCGCGGCCAACGTCAGCCTGAGCGTGGCCAGCCGCGGCGATTGGCTGGAGATCGACGGCCAGATGACCGCCGACGACGGCCAGGTGCTGCAACTGCGCCAACTGCTGGAACTGATGCGCGGCAGCCGCAGCCGCTATGTCGCGCTCGGCGATGGCGGCTTCGTGGCCCTGACCGACACCCTGCGCCAGCAATTGGCCGACCTGCGCGCCATCACCCAGGACCATGGCAAGGTCCAGCGTTTGGCCAGCATCGCCGCGCTGGCCTGGGCGGCGCAGGACGGCGCCCCGGAGCTGGGTGGCGACGGTGCCTGGCAGGACCGCTGCGCCGCCTGGGACCGCGCCCAGGCCGCCAGCTTCAGCCTGCCGGCCGGCCTGCTGGCCGAATTGCGCGACTACCAGGCCAGCGGCTGGCACTGGTTGATGCGCCTGGCCGCCAGCGGCTTTGGCGCGGTGCTGGCCGACGACATGGGCCTGGGCAAGACCTTGCAGACCCTGGGCCTGCTGGTCGCGCGCGCTGCCGGCGGCCCGGCGCTGGTCGTCGCCCCGACCTCGGTCTGCGGCAATTGGCTGGAAGAAGCCGGGCGCTTCGCCCCGGGGCTGCGCTTTTCCCAGTACGGCCTGGCTTTGGGCGGCCATACCGATGGCGCCGATGACGCCGATGACGCCCTCAGCGGCCTCGACAGCGCAGGCGCTGCCGAGGCCGCTGAGGGCAGCGACGCCGAGGTGGCCGACGACAGTGACGCCAGGGCCGACGCGGCCGCTGAAGCCTCACCCCTCAGCAGCGCCCGCAAGGCCGCCCGCCGCCGCCAGGTGCAGGCCCTGGGGGCGGGCGATGTGCTGGTCTGCAGCTACGGCCTGCTGCAGCTTGACGGCGAGATCCTGGCCAGCCGCCGCTGGCACAGCGCGGTGCTGGACGAGGCCCAGGCGATCAAAAACGCCGCCACCCGGCGGGCCCGCGCCGCCTATGCCCTGGCCGCCGACTTCCGTCTGGCCTTGACCGGCACCCCGGTAGAGAACCGGCTCGGCGAACTCTGGAGCATCTTTGCCTTCGCCAACCCCGGCCTGCTGGGCAGCGCCGAGCAGTTCGGCCAGCGTTTTGCCGGCCCGATAGAGCGCGACGCCGATGCCCAGGCCAGCCGCCGCCTGCGCCGATTGATCGCGCCCTTCCTGCTGCGCCGGACCAAGACCGAGGTGCTGTCTGACCTGCCGCCGCGCACCGAAATCGTCCACAGCGTGGTGCCCGGCAGCCGCGAGCGCGCCCTGCTCGAAGCGCTGCGCCAGCAGGCCGAGGAAAGCGTCAACCAGGCCATTGCCGGCGACGCCGCCGCCGGCCCAGGCCAGTCGCAGATGCACATCCTGGCCGCACTGACCCGGCTGCGCCGCGCCGCCTGTGACCCGCGCCTGGTCGCGCCCGAGCTGGGCATCGTCGGCGCCAAGGTGCAGGAGTTCGAGCGCCTGGCACAAGAGCTGGTCGCCGGCCGCCACAAGGCGCTGGTGTTCAGCCAGTTCACCGACTTTCTGGCGCTGCTGCGCGAGCGCCTGGACGGCGCCGGCCTGAGCTACCAATACCTCGACGGCAGCACCCCGGCGGCACAGCGCAGCCAGCGCGTGGCCGCGTTCCAGGCCGGCCAGGGCGACTTCTTTCTGATCAGCCTCAAGGCCGGCGGATTCGGCCTGAACCTGACCATGGCCGACTACGTCATCATCGCCGACCCCTGGTGGAACCCGGCCGCCGAGGACCAGGCCTCGGGCCGCGCCCACCGCATCGGCCAGCAACGTCCGGTCACCGTCTACCGGCTGGTGACCCAGGGCTCGATCGAGGACCGCATCGTCAAGCTGCACGGCAGCAAACGCGCCCTGGCCGAGGGTGTCCTGGCCGGCCAGGACGGCGCAGCGCTGGTGATGGACGCCGGACAGATGCTGGCCCTGCTGCGCGGGCAGGACGAGGGCTGAAGGCGCGGCGGCGTTGCACCGGATTGACGCCGCGCCGGCAAGCCAGACGACGACCAGAGGCCAAGCAACGATGCCCCTCATGATCACCGCCGCGCAGTACCTGGCGCTTGAGCTGCGACAACTGCACGTGTTCGCGGCCGAAATTGCCGCGACCCTGGAGCCGATCCTCGCGGCGCGCCCAAGCGAGAGCGATGGGGCCATCACCCCAGCGTTTGCCATCGCCCAGATCGAACGCGCGAGGACGAATGGTCTGAAGCGCCGCAACGAACTGATGGCGTGGACGCTGTGCGCGGCGGTACATGGCGACGGATTCGAGCGGCGGATGCCGGAACTGAGCCAGATCCTCAATGACCGGAACTACGACCGCTCGATGCTGCTGACGCTGCTGGCGATGCGCGGCCTGCGCGAAGCGAGCCCGGTCGCATGAGTGGCGTGCCAAGCATCGCCTCTGCCGCCGCCAAAGCGGTGCAGGCTGCGGGCAATGGCGATGCCAAGAGCGTCTGTGTCTCCTGCTGCCACAGCAAGGTCAAGGACATCGACGATCAAACCGAGAAGATCGCGTCCATCAAAGATCCAATCGAGCGCAACAAGGCAATCACGCAGGCCTACTCGGATGTCGCCGCCAAGGACCCACAGGATCGTTGGGTGAAGCTGGCGTCAATCGTCTCGGCCCAGGCTGGCTGCGCGATGAAGCAGGTCGGCGAGGTGCGTTCCTGGGTGGCGTGGAAGCAGCCGCTCGACGATGTCTCCGGCATGTCGTTCAGCAATAACCTGTACCACGCACTTGGCGACGCCAACAAGGGCATCTTTGTTGACATCTACCCGGTCGCGGCCTACAAGGCGAAGTACGGCTTGGCAAGCCTGAAAGAGTGCTACGCCTCCGAGGGCAGATACCTGAAATCCGCACTCTTGGAGGCCTTCGACAAAATGGACCGGGGGGACCTCGAGGGTGCATCCAACGACATCGCCAAGTTCGAGCAGAAGTCGGTGGTCCGGAACGTCTA
This sequence comes from Burkholderiales bacterium, assembly GCA_025350145.1. GTDB lineage: Bacteria > Pseudomonadota > Gammaproteobacteria > Burkholderiales > Burkholderiaceae_C > Pseudaquabacterium. Next base: position 5,773 of record JANXYH010000027.1, read on the forward strand.
CGACCAGTACTCCGGGACGTTCTCCGAGCTGAAGCTGGCCTCGGCCATCCAAAAGCCCTTCACCGGCAAGGACCTCTTTGACATCCCGTTGTCAACTATCTGTGGTGATCCGAACACCATCGCCTTCGTCGGCAACCTCTCCAATGGCGACGACCGGGTCGGCTACTACAACACGCTGATGGCCGCGCTCAAGAAAGACCAGGGCTGGTGAGGCGCGGCCTCATCGTCATGGCCCTGGTCGCTGCGCTGGCCACCTCGGCCCTCTACTTCCACCGCTCTGCCGCCATGGACGATCCCAGCCTGCATCCCCCCCGCCAGTTACAGATCGCGCTCGGACAGACCGTCCGCGAATTCATTCAGGTCAATCGCCTGCCCATCAAAGACGGGCATGTAGACGCCCCTGACAGGAACAATTACGGCGTCGCCCTTGACGTGATCGCCGACACCGGCCCAATCATTTTCGGAGACCACTGGATCGCGCCGATGATCCTGATCGGAACACAGCGTATCGATCTCCCCGCAGGCCGCACGCTGTTCATCGACCAGGAAGCAGGACGGATCAAGTCCTTCTCATTCACACCTAACGCCAAGGCCCAACCGTTGCCGGAGACCAACCGCCTGGTCAAACCGCTGCTCGACTGGTTCCTCACCCACGGCTGGACACCCAAGGTCGCCAACAGTGTGACTTTCGCGCTTACCGACGACGACGCAGACTTCAAGCGCAGCGGCGCGAAGATCCTCGCCCAGCTCAACGACGGCCAAGGCAACCTGGTGGAGTTAACCGTCACCAACCTCGCCAAGATACCGAGCCAGGTGAGCTACCTCCTCGTGCCTGCGCCGCCGCGCCCGGTGCACCTGGTACCGGTATACGTTATCGACATCGGCTTCTACTGGGCGGACCGCAACGACCTGTCCTACGGCGACCTGATCTTTCCGCGTCGCATTTTTGTCCACGGCAGCAAGGACCAAATCCTGCGCCTGCGGCCCTGGGTGGACGATCCTGACTGGACGCCGCAGCAGCATGGCATGGTCGATCTCGGCGGCACCGGCGAGGCGCGGCGCTGGTCGCTTCCGGCGCGCTAGGCGATCCAGCGCGACCGAGCGACCTGCCGATCCCCAAAGTCCGTTGCGCTGACCGCGCCATGGACGAGGCGGCTGGGTCTGAAACCCGCCCGCGGTCATCATCAAGATGGCGAAAAGTGGACCGGACGAATCGGGCCGCCGCTGCCGGCCATGCTGCGCGGCCAGAAGCAGGACTGAAGGCGCCACCGGCGCAGGCCTCAAGCCTCGCCGGGGTCCTCGCCGGGACCGACGCGCACCAGCGTCAGAGGCACGGCGCAATGCGCGGCCAGTGACTGCGCGACCCTGCCCAGGCCCATGGCGTCGGGCTGGCCGACACCGCGGGCGCCCATCACCACCGCCTCGCAGCCGTAGTTCTCCAGCAGCTCCAGCAGCAGCGCCGCCGGCTGGCCACCGGCGACTTCGCTTTCCCATTCGACCCCGGCGGCGTCCAGCAGCGCCTCGGCCGGGGCCAGCAGGTCGGCGCCGGCGGCGCGGCGGACATCGCTCAGCACCTGCGCGTCGTGCGCCACCACCACCTCGTAGAGCGAGGCCGGCTCCTGGACGTTGACCAGCACCATCTCGCAGGCCAGGCCCTGCGCACGCAGGCGCAGCGCATGCTGCACCGCCGCCAGGGCGGCAGGCGAGCCATCGATGGGCAGCAAGATTTTCATGGCGGCTCCTGGCGGCTGCGTTTCGGGTCGGCCCAGGATACGCCCAGCGCTGCGGTGCCGCGCCAGCAACAAACGGCTCAGCCCAGCGCCGCCACCACCTCGGCCGGTGCCTGCACCAACTCGATCAGCACCCCTTCGCCGCCGAGCGGGAAGGCCTCGTTGCCCTTGGGGTGGATGAAGGTGATGTCATGGCCCGCCGCGCCTTTGCGGATGCCGCCGGGGGCGAAGCGCACGCCCTGGGCGGCCATCCATTCGACCGCCTTGGGCAGGTCGTCTACCCACAGGCCGACATGGTTGAGCGGGGTGCCGTGGACGGCCGGCTTCTTGTCCGGGTCCAGCGGCTGCATCAGGTCGACCTCGACCGCGTGTACGCCCGCGCCCAGGGCACAGATGTCCTCGTCGACGTTCTCGCGCTCGGAGACGAACCTGCCCTTGACCGACAGGCCGAAGATATCCACCCAAAGATGCTTCAAGCGCTGCTTGTCAGGCCCGCCGATGGCGATTTGCTGGATGCCGAGGATGCGGAAGGGTTTGTCGGACATGGTCGGGTGCTCCTCAGGCAAAACTCAGTATGGGCTGGTCGACGGCCAGGCTCTCGCCCGGCTGGGCCAGCCATTGCGCGACCGTGCCGGCCTGGGCGGCGGTGAGGATGTTCTCCATCTTCATCGCTTCTATCGTCGCCAGGCGTTGGCCGGCTTCGACCCGCTGCCCGGCAGCGACCGCGATCTCGGCCAGCAGCCCCGGCATCGGCGAGAGCAAGAACTTGCTCATGTCGGCGGGCGGCTTGTAGGGCATGAGCTTGAGCAGGGCCGCCGCACGCGGCGACATCACCTGCGCCTGCAGCGCCAGGCCGTTGTGCAGCAAGCGCAGCCAAAGGCCCAGCCGCTCGATCTGGGCGGTGAAAGGCTGGCCGTTGCAGTGGCCAATGGCGCGGATGTCGCCAAAGCCCCAGCCATGGTCGATCTGGTAGGTCTGGCCGCCCTCGAACGTCACCGCCACCCGGCCCGAACCCGGGTCCGCCGGCTGGATGCGCACCGGCACATGGCGGTGCTGGCCCGCCGCGCCCTTGACCACCACCACATGGTCCTGCCCGATCTCCAACTCATGGCCGGTCAACTGCCCGCTGATGCCGGCCGCCCGGCCGCGAAATTGGCGGTGCACTGCAGCCGCCAGCGCAACCAGGAAGTCAGGGTCGTCATGCGCCACCAACTCGGCCTTGAAACCGGCCGGGAAGTGCTCGGCAATGAAGCCGGTGTTGAAGTCGCCGGCCACAAACTGCGGGTGGGCCAGCAGCGCGCTCTGGAACGGTATGTTGCTGGCAATGCCGCGAACCACAAAGCCGTTGAGCGCCTCGCGCATCTTGGCGATGGCGTCGGCCCGGTCGGCGCCGTAGACGATCAGCTTGGCGATCATCGAGTCATAGTGGATCGGGATCTCGCCGCCCTCCTCCACCCCGGTGTCAACCCGCACACCGCCCTCGGCCGGCACCGGCTGGCCGGCTGTCATGGTGGCTGGCGGCGGCGCGAACCGCACCAGCCTGCCGGTCGATGGCAGGAAGCCACGCAACGGGTCTTCGGCGTTGATCCGGCACTCCATCGCCCAGCCGCGGCGCTGCACCTGCTCCTGGCTGATGGCCAGGCGCTCGCCGGCCGCAATCCGAATCATCTGCTCGACCAGATCGAGGCCGGTGATGCATTCGGTCACCGGGTGCTCGACCTGCAAACGGGTATTCATCTCTAGAAAATAAAAACTCTGGTCGCGCCCGACCACGAATTCGACGGTGCCGGCGCTCTGGTAATTCACTGCCCGTGCCAGTTGCACCGCCTGTGCGCCCATCGCCAGGCGGGTGCTGTCGCTGATGAAGGGCGACGGCGCTTCTTCTATCACTTTCTGGTGGCGGCGCTGGATCGAGCATTCGCGCTCGTTCAGGTAGATGATGTTGCCAAAGGCGTCGCCAAGCACCTGGATCTCGACATGGCGGGGGCTTTCGACAAACTTCTCGATGAACACCCGGTCGTCGCCAAAGCTGTTGCGCGCCTCGTTGCGGCAGGCCGAAAATCCGTCAAATGCTTGGGCGTCGTCAAAGGCCACCCGCAAACCCTTGCCACCGCCCCCGGCACTGGCCTTGATCATCACCGGATAGCCGATCTCGCGGGCAATTTCAACGGCTCTTTCCGGCGTCTCAATGGCGGCATTCCAGCCGGGTATGGTATTGACCTTGGCGGCATTCGCCAGTTGCTTTGACGCAATCTTGTCGCCCATCGCCGCGATCGAGGCATGCTTGGGGCCGATGAAGACGATGCCGGCCTCTTCGACCGCCCGCGCGAAAGCCTCGTTCTCGCTCAAAAAACCATAGCCCGGATGCACCGCCTGCGCGCCTGTCTGCTGGCAGGCGGCGATGATCTTGTCGCCGCGCAAATAGCTCTCGCGGCTGGCGGCGGGGCCAATCAGCACAGCCTCGTCGGCCAATTCGACATGGCGGGCGTCGCGGTCCGCCTCGGAATAAACCGCGACTGTTGCGATGCCCATTCTTCGGGCAGTCTTGATGACCCGGCAGGCAATCTCGCCGCGATTGGCTATCAATAGCTTCTTGAACATCAGTCGACTCCGGCATGCAGCGATGGGGAATGCAGCGATGGGAAATACAGCGATGCGATCATACAAACGGGCCGCCCGCAGGCTGGCGTGGCACCGCGCCTGCGGCTAATCACAGCGGGATGTTGCCGTGTTTGCGCCAGGGATTTTCGAGCTTCTTGTCGCGCAACATCAC
>JANXYH010000046.1 GCA_025350145.1 Burkholderiales bacterium
CCCGCACAGCCCGCAGACGCGTGGCATCAAGGCTCTGCTGCTGACCGGTGTGGAGCTCTACCGCGCCGAGTCCAAGAATCCCGAGACTATGGCCAAGTACGGCCTGGGCACGCCCGACGATTGGCTGGAGCGCAACCTCTACACCCGCTATAGCTGGGAAGGCGTGGGGGTGATGTTGATCCTCGATCTGGCGATCTTCGGCGCCCTCGGCCTGACCGTCTGGGCGGTGCAGATGCTGTGGATTCCGGTGATGGCCACCGGCATCATCAACGGCATCGGCCACTACTGGGGTTACCGCAACTTCGAAGTTGCCGACGCCTCGACCAATGTCACGCCCTGGGGTCTGGTGATCGGCGGCGAGGAGTTGCACAACAACCACCACACCTACCCGACCTCGGCCAAGTTCTCGGTCAAGCCGTTCGAGTTCGACATTGGCTGGCTCTACATCAGCATCCTGGCCGGCCTAGGTCTGGCCAAGGTGCGCAAGACCGCGCCGCAACTCCAGCTCGGCACGGTCAAGGCACAGGCCGACGCCCATACCCTGGAGGCGATCATCGCCAACCGCTATGAGCTGATGGCCAAATACGCCAGTAACCTGCGCGCTGCCTGCGGCGCCGAACTGGCGCAAGTCAAGCGCCAGAGCCTGGCGGGGCATTCGGCCCAGCGGCTGGTCGAGTTGAAGCTGGCCCAGCGCTGGCTGCACCGCGACGACGAGAACATTCCAGGCTCGGTCAAGGCCCATCTGGCCAACGCCGTCAGCGACAGCCCCAAGCTGAGCACCTGGATCGCGATGCGCGAGCAATTGCGCCAGCTCTGGACCCGCACCAACGTCTCGGCCGAGCAACTCGTCACCGATCTGCAGGCCTGGTGCAGGGACGCCGAGGCCAGTGGCATCGAGGCGCTGGCCGAGTTCTCAGTCAAGCTGCGCGCGGCCCGCGCCGCCTGATCGGTCGTCGCGGCCTGGGCCGCGCGGACGCCCGCCCAGGCCGTCCGCAAAGACATTCGCAAAGACATTCGCAAAGACATTCGCAAAGACATTCGCAAAGACGCAAAAAAGCCCGCACGCAGCGGGCTTTTTTGTGGGCCTGAATCTAGCCGTCACTTCAGCTTGATTTCCTTGTACAGCACATGCTTGCGGGCCTTGGGGTCGAATTTCATGAATTCGAGCTTGGCCGGCGTGGTCTTCTTGTTCTTGGCCGTGGTGTAGAAATGGCCGGTACCGGCCGTGGATTCCAGCTTGATCTTCTCGCGTCCGCCTTTGGCTGCCATGGTGTGGTGCTCCTCTGGATGTGGGGCTGGTTACAGGGCGTGGCTGGCACGCAGATCGGCAACCACCTTGTCGATGCCGACCTTGTCAATCAGGCGCAGCGCGGCGTTGGTGATGCGCAGGCGCACCCAGCGGTTCTCACTCTCGACCCAGAACCGGCGGTATTGCAGGTTGGGCAGCCAGCGACGCTTGGTTTTGTTGTTGGCGTGGGAGACGTTGTTCCCCACCATCGGGCGCTTGCCCGTGACCTGACAGACGCGTGCCATGACGCTTCTCCAAAAGACTGGTGATTTGAATTGCGGTGGCTGCTGCGGCAGGCTGAGAGCCCAAGGCATTCACCGGATGTGGGCGCTTTGCAGATTCGCATCCGCGCCGCCCTGCCAAATTTGGCAAAGACAATGATTATAGCCAGGAACGCGAATGCGGCCGCCCAGCTCCCGGAGCCGGCCTCAGTTCTGCTCCAGGAAGCGCTGCGCGTCGAGTGCGGCCATGCAGCCGGTGCCGGCCGAGGTGATCGCCTGGCGGTAGACATGGTCCTGCACATCGCCAGCGGCGAAGACGCCGGGCACGCTGGTCATGGTCGCCAGCCCGGCCAGGCCGGTGCGGGTGATGATGTAGCCGTCCTTCATCTCCAACTGGCCGGCAAAGATGGCGGTGTTGGGCTCGTGGCCGATGGCGATGAAGCAGCCCTTGAGCGCCAGTTCCTCGGTCGCGTCCGAGGCCGTGTCTTTTAGCCGCAGGCCGGTCACGCCAGTGGCGTCGCCCAGCACTTCGTCGAGTGTGCGAAAGAGGTGCAACTCAATCCTGCCGGCAGCGACCTTCTCGTGCAGCTTGTCGATCATGATCGGCTCGGCGCGGAACTTGTCGCGCCGGTGCACCAGGTGCACTTTGCTGGCAATGTTGGACAGGTACAGCGCTTCTTCGACGGCGGTGTTGCCGCCGCCGACCACCGCCACCGTGTCGCCACGGTAGAAAAAGCCGTCGCAGGTGGCGCAGCCGGAGACGCCGCGACCCATGAAGCTCTGCTCCGAAGGCAGGCCCAGATACTTGGCGCTGGCACCGGTGGCAATGATCAGGGCGTCGCAGCTGTACTCGGCGCTGTCGCCTTTGAGCTGGAAAGGCCGGGTCGACAGATCGACCTCGTTGATGTGGTCATACACGATCTGGGTGTTGAAGCGCTCGGCGTGCTTTAGAAAGCGCTCCATCAACTCCGGGCCTTGCACGCCCATCACATCGGCGGGCCAGTTGTCGACATCGGTGGTGGTCATCAACTGGCCGCCCTGGGCCATGCCGGTGATCAACAGCGGCGCCAGGTTGGCGCGCGCGGCGTAGACGGCGGCGCTGTAGCCGGCCGGGCCGGAGCCCAGGATCAGCACGCGGGCATGGGTGGGAGGGGTGCGCATGGTAGGAATTTGAGGGGTTGCGTGCCTCGGCACGGGCGGGTCGCGGCGGGCAGCGTTGTGTCGCAAGCAACCGACGGAAGATTGTCACATGGGGTGTACTGGCGCCTTCCCGGCGCCGCAGCCCGGCCCGGGCACCACACAATAGCGCCAGCACCCTGAAATGCGCCGCGATGCCGCTCCTGCTCGGGGTTTCGTGTTGGCGTGAACAAGCACACACTGGGCCGGAGAAGGAGACCTCAGCCATGTCAATGTTGACGAACCTGGACCTGATCCGTCGGGTGCCGCTGTTTTCGATGCTTACCAACGACCAGGCGCAGGGCATTGCCGACAGTGTCGTCAAGCGGCGCTTTCGGCGTGGTGAATTGGTGGTGGAGCAGGGCCGCAAGAGCAACGCCCTGTTCATCTTGCTCAATGGTCGGGCCCGGGTGCTGACCTCGGACGCACGCGGCCGCGAGGTGATCCTGGCGGTGCTGGAGTCGGGCGACTATGTCGGCGAGATGAGCCTGATCGACAACGAGGCCCATTCGGCGACGGTGCGCTGCGAGATTCAGACCGACATGCTGATCCTGGGCCGGGCTGATTTCACCCGCTGCCTGCCCGAGAACTCGACCCTGTCCTACTCGATCCTGCGCGGCCTGGTGCGGCGCCTGCGCCATGCCGACCGGCAGATCGAGTCGCTGGCGCTGCTCGATGTCTACGGCCGGGTGGCGCGTACGCTGCTGGAGATGTCCGAGGAGATCAACGGCATCAGGATCATCCGCAACAAGGTCTCGCGCCAGGACATGGCCAAGGTGGTGGGCGCGTCGCGCGAAATGGTCAGCCGGGTGATGAAGGACCTGGAGGAGCGCGGCGTGATCGAGACCCAGGAGAACGGCTCGGTGATCCTGAAGGAACGCGCGCCCACCGACTGAGTTGCGCCGCCGGCACGCCGACCCGCCTGCTGCGGTGCGGTGCGCTGCGGCAGCGTGAAGGTGTTGGGCGACAATCCCGAGGTATGACTTTTTCGCTCGGGACATTGCGCGCCGGCCCTGCGGCGGCTGCGGCAAGCGCCTCGGCCGCGCCGCCTGTTCCCGACCGGGCCTCCCACAGTGTGGCGCTGCGCTGGCGGCAGCAGCTCGGGTTGGCGGCAGGGCTGGTTTGCTGGTTGCTGCTGCTGCTGGCACTGCTCAGCCACCACCCTGCCGATCCGGCGTTTTCCACCTCCGGCAGCGGTGAGGCACTGCACAACAAGGCCGGGCTGCTGGGCGCCTGGTTGTCCGACCTGGTGCTGTTCTTCTTTGGCGCCTCGGCTTGGTGGCTGGTGGTGATCGGCCTGCGGGTCTGGTTGACCTGGCTGGCGCTGTGGTTGCGCGGCCCCGCGACTGTCCCCGATCGCCACGCTCGCCAATGGTTCTGGACCGGGCTGGTGGTGCTGATGGTCGCCAGTTGCGGTCTGGAATGGACGCGGCTGTACCGGCTCGACAACTGGTTGCCCGGTGGCCAGGCCGGCGGTGCGCTGGGTGCGATGGTCGGGCCGCTGTCAATGCGCTGGCTGGGCTTTGCCGGCTCGGGCGTGCTGTGGATCGCGGCGGCCGTGGTCGGCATGGCGCTGGCGCTGCAGTTTTCCTGGACTGCGGCCGCCGACGCGCTCGGCCAATGGTGTCTCGGGCTGTGGACCCAGCGCAGCGCCGCGCGCGAGGCCCGGGAAGACCTTCGCATCGGCGAGCAGGCCCTGCGCGAGCGCGAGGTGCAGGTCAGCCAGAGCCGGGTTGAGGTCGAGGAGCGGCCCGCTGCCGCTGCCGCCGCTGCCGCCGCGCCGGCCAGCCTGGACCCGGCCGTGTCGGTGGAACAGCCGAGTTCGACCCGGGTGGCACGCGAGCGGCAGAAACCGCTGTTCGTCGAGCTGGCCGACACCCGGTTGCCCCAGGTCGATTTGCTCGATGCCGCGCCCAACCGGGTCGATTCGGTCAGCGCTGAATCGCTGGACATGACCTCGCGGCTGATCGAGAAGAAGCTGCGCGATTTCGGGGTCGAGGTGCGGGTCGTGGCGGCCTCGCCCGGGCCGGTGATCACGCGCTACGAGGTCGAGCCGGCGACCGGCGTCAAGGGCGCCCAGGTGGTCAATCTGGCCAAGGACCTGGCGCGCTCGCTGTCGCTGGTGTCGATCCGCGTGGTCGAGACCATTCCAGGCAAGACCACCATGGCGCTGGAGCTGCCCAACGCCCGGCGGCAGACGATTCGCCTGGCGGAGATCCTCGGCTCCCAGGTCTATGCCGATGCCAGCTCGCAACTGACCATGGGCCTGGGCAAGGACATCGTCGGTGCGCCGGTGGTCGTTGATCTGGGCAAGATGCCGCATTGCCTGGTGGCGGGCACGACCGGATCGGGCAAGTCGGTGGGCATCAACGCCATGATTCTGTCGCTGCTGTACAAGGCCGAGGCACGCGACGTGCGGCTGATCATGATCGACCCGAAGATGCTCGAGATGAGCATGTACGAGGGCATCCCGCACCTGCTCTGCCCGGTGGTCACGGACATGAAGCAGGCCGCCAATGCGCTGAACTGGTGTGTGGTGGAGATGGAGCGCCGCTACAAGCTGATGAGCCGCCAGGGCGTGCGCAACCTGGCCGGCTACAACAAGAAGCTCGACGAGGCCAAGGCCCGCGGCGAGTTGCTGCCGAATCCGTTCAGCCTGACGCCGGATTCGCCCGAACCGCTGGAGCGCTTGCCGTTCGTGGTGGTGGTGATCGACGAACTGGCCGACCTGATGATGGTCGTCGGCAAGAAGATCGAGGAATTGATTGCCCGGCTGGCGCAGAAGGCCCGCGCCGCCGGCATCCACCTGATCCTGGCCACCCAGCGGCCCAGCGTCGACGTCATCACCGGGCTGATCAAGGCCAACATCCCGACTCGGCTGAGCTTCCAGGTCAGCAGCAAGATCGACAGCCGCACCATCCTCGACCAGATGGGCGCCGAGGCGCTGCTCGGCCAGGGCGACATGCTCTACCTGCAACCCGGCGGCGGCCAGCCGGTGCGGGTCCACGGCGCCTTTGTCGGCGACGACGAGGTGCAGCGCGTGGTCGCCTACCTCAAGTCGCAGGGCGAGCCCAATTACATCGACGGCATCCTCGAAGGCGGCACGCTCGATGGCGAGGACGGCGGCAGCGCCGGATCTGCCGCTGGTGGCGACGCCGAGTCCGATCCGATGTACGACCAGGCGGTGGCGATCGTGCTGGAAAACAAGAAGGCCTCGATCTCGCTGGTCCAGCGCCATCTGCGGATCGGCTACAACCGCGCCGCGCGGCTGCTTGAGCAGATGGAAAAGTCCGGCCTGGTGTCGGCCCTGTCCTCCAGCGGCAACCGCGACCTGCTGGTGCCCAGGCGAGAAAGCTGAGATGCCGCGACATCGGCAAGCCCTGGGCCTGGCAGCCGCCTGGCTGTTGGCCGCAGCCAGCGCGCAGGCCGGCGACGCCGTGGCCGCGCTGCGTGAATTCGTCGCCAGCGCCAAGACCGGCCGCGCCGACTTCACCCAGACCGTGACCTCGCCCGACGGCGCGCGCAAGAAGGTCTCGAGCGGGCGTTTCGAATTCGCCCGCCCAGACCGGTTTGCCTTCAGCTACCAGCGGCCGTTCGAGCAGCGCATCGTCGCCGACGGGCGCAAGGTCTGGCTCTACGACGTCGACCTCAAACAGGTCACGGTGCGGGCCGCAGCGCAGGCCCTGGGCGCGACGCCGGCCGCGCTGTTGACCGGCAATGGCCTGGAGCGCGAGTTCGAGTTGTCGGCGCAACCCAGCCGCGACGGTCTGGACTGGGTAGAGGCGCTGCCGAAGAACAAGGATGCGGCCAGCGTCGCCGCGCTGCGGATCGGTTTTCAGGGTGCCAACCTGGCGGCGCTGGAGATCACTGACCTGTTCGGCCAGCGGTCGGCGCTGCGCTTTACCGGCCTGGCGATCAACCTCAAACTGGCCGACGACAGCTTCAAGTTCACGCCACCCCTTGGCGTGGACGTGATTGAGCAGTAAGGTGCTGCACCCCGCGCAATTGTTGATGGCTCGCGGTTTGAGCCTGGGTAACCGATGACCACCCCCACCCCGATTTCACCCGGATCGATTTCCAAGCTCGGCCCGGACGGCGCGCCGGTCGCGCCCGCCAAGATCGTGCTGCGCCCGCTGCAGCTCGACGCCGGCCCACGCGGCGTGCTGCTGTTTCACGGCCTCTCCAGTGGTCCGCAGGAGTTGCAATTCCTGGCCCGCGGCCTGCACCGCAGCGGCTATACCGTGCGCGTGCCGCTGATCGAAGGCTACAGCTTCGGCAGCTTCAACCAACGCGGCACCGACCATGCCGAATGGGCGGCGCAGGCCCTGGCCGAGTTTGACGCCATGCGTGAACGCTGCGACAGCGTTGCCGTCGGAGGCCTGTGCATAGGCGCGGTGCTGGCCCTGCGGGTGGCGGCACTGCGCTCGCCGATGATCTCGGCGGTGCTGGCGATGTCGACCACGCTGCACTACGACGGCTGGGCAACGCCCTGGACGCGCAGGCTGCTGCCGCTGGCCCGCGGCGTGCCCCTGGTCGGCCGGATCGGGGTGCGCGAGGGGCCACCGTTCGGCGTCAAGGACGAGCGGCTGCGCGCCTGGCTGGCGGCGCAGATGCGCGAGTTGGGCAACTCCGACGCCGGCGCCGCGACCTTGCGGGTACGCGATCTGCTGCAGGCCCGCGAGCTGATGTCCGAGGTCCGCAGGCGCCTGCCCGACATCACCGCTCCGACCCTGCTGCTGCATGCCCGCGACGACGATGCGGCGTCAGCGCGTAGCGCCTTTGAGGTTGCGAATCGGGTCAGCGCCTCCGAGGTACGCTGCGTGATCCTCGGCGATTGCTACCACATGATCAGCATCGACCGCGAAAAACAACGCGTGCTGACCGAGCTGCGGGCCTTTTTGCAAAGCGACTCGCAGGACAATCGCGCCAGCGGCGGCGCCCAATTGCTCAATTTGGACCGTTCCGCAGTGCCCAGGAGACTGTCTTGACCACGACCCCTATGACTTCGCTGGATCTGGTGCGCCAGGTGCTGGGTCACTACTCCGATGCGCCGGTGGAAAGCATCGTGCCCGAGGCCGAGCTGGCGGCCCTGGGTGTCGATTCGCTGACCCTGGCGGAGTTGCTGTTCGAACTCGAAGACCGCATCGGCGTGACGATCGCCGAGCCGGCCGAGCGGCCCAGCACCATCGCCCATATCCTGGTGCTGGTCGAGCCGCACATGGACCTGATCCGCGCCAAGTCGGCGGCCTGAAGCTGCGGCTGGCACGGCGCACCGCGTCTTACGTCCATGACGCGCCGGGTCTTTCGTCCATGACGCGCCGCGTCCTACGCCCATGACCCGCCGCGTCGTCGTCACCGGACTGGGACTGATCAGCCCCCTGGGCCAGGACGTGGCCGCCGTGTTCGAGGCCCTCATGCAGGGCAAGAGCGCGGTCCGCCTGCACGCCGTCGGTGAGGCCCCGCACAGCACCACCATCGCCAGTGCCTGCTGCGACGCTTTCGACGCTGGTGCCACGCTCGGCCGGGCCCGGTTGGCGACCATGGACCGGGTCAGCCAACTGGGGGTGGCCGCGGGCGAGGCGGCCTGGCGTGATGCCGGGCTGGACGCGCCCGAGGCGGTGCAGCCTGACGAGCGCGAGCGCGCCTGCGTGCTCTGGGGCACCGGCGGCGGCGGTATCCAGACGACCGAGAGCGGCTACCGGGCACTGTTCGTCAAGAACAAGCCGCGCATCTCGCCGCTGTCGGTGGTGATGGCGATGCAGAACGCCGCTGCATCGCAACTGTCGCTGGGCCTGGGTCTGGGTGGCGCCTGCCTGACCTACAGCGTGGCCTGCGCCTCGGCCGCAGCGGCCATCGCCGAGGGCCTGCGCCGCATTGCCGGCGGCGACTGCGAGTTGGCACTGGTCGGCGGATCGGAAGCGGCGCTGCCCTATGGCACGGTCAAGGCCTGGCAATCGATGATGGTGCTGGCCTTGGCCGACACCGACAGCGCGGCGGCGTCGGCCTGCCGGCCCTTTGATCGCCAGCGCGGCGGCCTGGTGCTGGGCGAGGGCGGCGCTGCCCTGGTGCTTGAGGACCGAGACCGGGCTGTCGCGCGTGGCGCCCGCATCTATGCCGAGCTGGTCGGCGCCGGCCAAAGCGCCGACCACAGCCACCTGACCACACCCAACGCCGATGGCCAGTTGCGCGCCATGCGCCAGGCCCTGCGCCAGGCCGGCGCCGAACCCGGTGACATCGCCTATGTCAACGCCCACGGCACGGCGACTCTGGAGGGCGATCCGGTCGAGATCGCGGCCTTGCGCGCGCTGCTGGGCGATCGGGCGCCGGGCTTGCCGGTCAGTGCCACCAAGTCCATGCACGGCCACCTGATGGGCGCGGCCGGCGGCATCGAGGCGCTGATCACGGTGCAGGCTGTGCACACCGGCAGCATTCCGCCGACCGCCCACCTGCAAGAGGTCGACCCGGCCTGTGCCGGCGTCGACCATGTGATCGGCACCGGCCGGCGTGGCGTCGGCGTGCCGCTGGCACTCTCCAACGCCTTTGCCTTTGGCGGCAGCAACGTCGTGCTGGCGTTTGCCTGGGACAACGGCTGAGCGGCGGCCAGCACTGGCCGATGGCGCCACAAGAAACCCTGTTCGACGCCGAGCCGGCACCGCCCGAGGACCGCTCCAGTCCCTTGCCCGGGGCGCCGCTGGCCGAGCGCCTGCGACCGACCCGGCTCGACCAGGTCATCGGTCAGAGCCACCTGTTGGGCCCCGGCATGCCGCTGCGCGTGGCCTTCGAATCCGGCCGGCTGCATTCGATGATCCTGTGGGGCCCGCCCGGGGTCGGCAAGACCACCCTGGCGCGGCTGCTCGCGGCCGCCACCCGGCTGCACCTGGTCGTGATGTCGGCGGTGCTGGCCGGCGTCAAGGACATCCGCGAGGCGGTCGAGCAGGCCCGCGCGCTGCGCCAATCCGGCCAGGCCACGCTGGTGTTCGTCGACGAGGTGCACCGCTTCAACAAGGCGCAGCAGGACGCGTTCCTGCCGCATGTCGAGTCGGGGCTGTTCACCTTCATCGGCGCGACCACCGAGAACCCGTCGTTCGAGGTCAACTCGGCGCTGCTCTCGCGTGCTGCGGTGCATGTCCTGCAACCGCTGTCCGAGGCCGAATTGCAGGCGCTGGCCAGTCGTGCGCAGTCGGCCCTGGCAGCGCCGGCCATGAGCCCGGCCGCACTGCAACGCCTGATCGGCCATGCCGATGGCGATGCCCGACGTCTGCTCAATGCCTATGAATGCCTGGCAGAACTTGCCGCCAGCCCGGGCCGCGACCCGGCGCAGGCGCTGGACGAAGCACTGCTGGAGCAGGCGCTGGGCACCAGTTTGCGCCGCTACGACAAGGGCGGTGACGCGTTCTACGACACGATCTCCGCGCTGCACAAGTCGGTGCGCGGCTCCAACCCCGATGCCGCCCTGTACTGGCTGGCGCGGATGCTCGACGGCGGCGCCGATCCGCGCTACGTCGCCCGGCGGGTGATCCGCATGGCCAGCGAGGACATCGGCCTGGCCGATCCGCGTGGCCAGCAACTGGCCCTTCAGGCGGCCGAGGTCTACGAGCGCCTGGGTTCGCCCGAGGGCGAATTGGCGCTGGCCCAGGCGGTGGTCTACCTCGCCGTGGCGCCGAAGAGCAACGCCGTCTACGTCGCCTGGAAGGCCGCTCAGGCGCTGGTCAAGGACAGCGGCAGCCTGGCCGTGCCGGTGCATTTGCGCAACGCCCCGACCGGGCTGCTGAAGACGCTCGGCCATGGCAGCGGCTACCGCTACGCCCACGACGAGGCCCAGGCCTACGCCGCCGGTCAGACCTACCTGCCCGAGCGCCTGCACGGCCTGCGCCTGTACCAGCCCTCGGCACAAGGCCTGGAGCAGCGCATCGCTGATCGGCTGGCGCAATGGCGACGCATGGACGAGGCGGCGGCGGACCAGGACTGAGATCGGCGCAGCCTTGGAGCCTGATCCGGCTGCGGCCAAAAGCCGAACCTACAATCCGCGCCGACCTGACCGGAGACCCCGATGGACACCTTTGTGCAGCAGATCATCAACGGTCTGGTGCTGGGCAGCATGTACGCGTTGGTGGCCCTGGGCTACACCATGGTCTACGGCATCATCAACCTGATCAACTTCGCCCATGGCGAGGTGCTGATGGTCGGCGCGCTGGTCAGTTGGAGCGTGGTCGGCCTGCTCAAGGACTCGGGCCTGCCCGGCTGGTTGATCTTGCTGATCTCGCTGGCCGCCGCCATGGTGGTCTGCGCGCTGCTGAACTTCACGATTGAGAAGATCGCCTACAAGCCGCTGCGCAATGCCCCGCGGCTGGCGCCGCTGATCACCGCGATGGGCATGAGCTTGCTGCTGCAGACCCTGGCGATGATGCTCTGGAAGCCCAGCACCAAGCCCTACCCGATCCTGTTGCCTTCCGAGCCCTTTTTCATCGGCGGCGCGGTCATCAACCTGACCCAGATCCTGATCCTGGTCGTCACCGCCATCACCCTGGCCGGGCTGGTGTACCTGGTCAACCACACCAAGCTCGGCCGGGCAATGCGCGCCACCGCCGAGAACCCGCGGGTGGCGGCGCTGATGGGCGTCAGGCCCGATCAGGTGATCTCGGCCACCTTCATCATCGGCGCGGCGCTGGCGGCGCTGGCCGGCGTGATGTACGCCGCCAACTACGGCACGGTGCAGCACACGATGGGCTTCCTGCCCGGCCTGAAGGCCTTCACCGCAGCGGTCTTTGGTGGCATCGGCAACCTCGCCGGGGCGGTGGTCGGGGGGGTGCTGCTGGGCCTGATCGAGGCGCTGGGCTCGGGCTATATCGGCACCTTGACCGGCGGCGTGCTGGGCAGCCAGTATTCCGACATTTTCGCCTTCGCGGTGCTGATCTTGGTGCTGACGGTGCGGCCGCAGGGCCTGCTCGGCGAACGCGTGGCCGACCGGGCCTGATGAGGGAGCAAGGCAGATGAAAAACAAGCTCAGCGTCTTCCTGCTCGCCGCCGTCGGCCTGTTGCTGCTGCCGTTGCTGGCCCAGCATGTCGGCAACTTCTGGGTCAGGATGTTGGATCTTTCGCTGCTCTACGTGCTGCTGGCGCTGGGCCTGAACATCGTCGTCGGCTATGCCGGTCTGCTCGACCTGGGCTATGTCGCTTTTTACGCTGTCGGTGCCTACATGTTCGGCCTGCTCGCCTCGCCGCACCTGAGCGACAGCTTCGCCGCCGTCAAGGCGCTGTTCCCGATGGGCCTGCATCTTTCAGCCTGGGCGGTGATCCCGCTGGGCGCGGCGCTGGCCGGCCTGGCCGGGATGGCGCTGGGCGCGCCGACGCTGAAGTTGCGCGGCGACTACCTGGCCATCGTCACCCTCGGCTTCGGCGAGATCGTGCGCGTGTTCATGAACAACCTCGACCGCCCGGTCAACATCACCAACGGTCCCAAGGGCCTGGCGCAGATCGACAGCATCAAGGTCTTCGGATTCGATTTCGGCAAGCCGGGCGAGCTCTTCGGCATGGGCATCTCCTCGGTCACCAAGTACTACTACCTGTTCCTGGCGCTGGTGGTGGTCAGCGTGGTGATCTGCCACCGCTTGGAGCGCAGCCGCATCGGCCGAGCCTGGATGGCGATCCGCGAGGACGAGACCGCTGCCAAGGCGATGGGCATCAACACCCGCAACCTGAAGCTGCTGGCCTTCGGCATGGGGGCCACCTTCGGCGGTGTCTCGGGGGTGATGTTCGCCACCTTCCAGGGCTTCATTTCGCCCGAGTCGTTCTCGCTGCAAGAGAGCGTGATGATCGTGGCCATGGTGGTGCTCGGCGGCATCGGCCATATCCCCGGCGTGGTGCTGGGCGCGGTGCTGCTGGCGGCGCTGCCCGAGGCACTGCGCTGGGTCTCGGGTGAACTTGACTTGCAGCGCCTGACCGATGGCCGGCTGGACGCCGCGATCCTGCGCCAGTTGCTGATCGCCCTGGCCATGATCTGCATCATGCTGGCGCGCCCGCGCGGCCTGTGGCCGGCGCCCGAGCATGGCAAGGCGGCGCCCCAGCCGATCTCGCCCAAAGCCTGAAGGGGAAGCCCGCATGAGCGCAGCAGTGATCGAGGTCAGCGGTGTCAGCAAGCGCTTTGGCGGTTTGCAGGCGCTCTCCGATGTTGGCATCCGGATCGAGGCCGGCCAGGTCTACGGCCTGATCGGCCCGAATGGCGCTGGCAAGACCACCTTCTTCAATGTCCTGACGGGGCTGTACGCGCCCGACAGCGGCAGCTTCGCCTTGGGCGGCACGCCCTACACCCCGACGGCGGTGCACCAGGTGGCCAAGGCGGGCATTGCCCGCACCTTCCAGAACATCCGACTGTTTGCCGAAATGACGGCACTGGAGAACGTCATGGTCGGGCGCCATGTGCGCACCCATTCGGGCCTGCTCGGGGCGGTTTTTCGCACCGCCGGCTTCAAGGCCGAGGAAGCGGCCATCGCCGCCCGCTCGCGCGAGCTGCTCGACTACGTTGGTATCGGCCGCTACGCCGACTACAAGGCCCGTACCCTGAGCTACGGCGACCAGCGCCGGCTAGAGATCGCCCGGGCCCTGGCCACCGACCCCAAGCTGATTGCCCTGGACGAGCCCGCCGCCGGCATGAACGCGACCGAAAAGCGGGTACTGCGGGCCCTGATAGACCAGATCCGCAACGACGGCCGCACGATCCTGCTGATCGAGCACGACGTCAAGCTGGTGATGGGCCTGTGCGACCGCGTCACCGTGCTCGACTACGGCAAACAGATCGCCGAGGGCAGCCCTTTTGACGTCCAGCGTGACCCCAAGGTGATCGAGGCCTACCTCGGCGCCGGCCACGTCGCCCACTGAGCCCAGGACCATGGCCAACCAGACCGAGAAGCCCAGCGGCGTGCTGCTGCAGATCCGCAGCCTGAAGGTCGCCTATGGCGGCATCCAGGCCGTCAAAGGCGCCAGCCTGGAGGTGCGGGCCGGCGAGCTGGTCAGCCTGATCGGCGCCAACGGTGCCGGCAAGACCACCACCTTGAAGGCTGTCACTGGCACCCAGGCCGTGGCCGATGGCGAGATCGAATACCTGGGTCGCAGCATCCGCGGCCAGGGCCCCTGGGACCTGGTCCGCCAGGGCCTGGTGATGGTGCCCGAGGGACGCGGCGTGTTCACCCGCATGACGATTGTCGAGAACCTGCAGATGGGTGCCCACGTGCGCGACGACGCTGCCGAGGTGCAGGCCGACATCGACAAGGTCTTCGCCATCTTCCCGCGCCTGAAGGAGCGGGCACTGCAACTGGCCGGCACCATGAGTGGCGGCGAGCAGCAGATGCTGGCGATGGGGCGCGGCCTGATGGCGCGGCCCAAGCTGCTGCTGCTCGACGAGCCGTCGATGGGGCTGTCGCCGATCATGGTCGACAAGATCTTCGAGGTGGTGGCCGACATCCACAGCCGCGGCACCACCGTGCTGCTGGTCGAGCAGAACGCCAGCCGGGCGCTGCAACTCGCCGACCGCGGCTATGTGATGGAGTCGGGCGAAATCACCATGAGCGGCGCCGGCAAAGATCTGCTGACCGACCCCAAGGTGCAGGCCGCCTACCTCGGCGCCTGAGCCGCAACCCCTGACTGCGACGACACCCACATGAGCGGCATCAAGAGCGACCGCTGGATCCGCCAGATGGCCCAGCAGCACGGCATGATCGAGCCGTTCGAACCGGGCCAGGTGCGGCATGCCGCCGACGGCCAGCGGATCGTCAGCTACGGCACCTCCAGCTACGGCTACGACATCCGCTGCGCGCCGGAGTTCAAGGTCTTCACCAACGTCTATTCGACCGTGGTCGACCCGAAGAACTTCGATGAGCGCAGCTTCGTCGACATCGCCGCCGAGGTCTGCATCATCCCGCCCAACAGCTTTGCCCTGGCGCGCACCATCGAGTACTTCCGGATCCCGCGCAACGTGCTGACGATCTGCCTGGGCAAGAGCACCTATGCACGCTGCGGCATCATCGTCAACGTGACCCCGTTTGAGCCCGAGTGGGAGGGCTATGTCACCCTCGAGTTCAGCAACACCACGCCGCTGCCGGCCAAGATCTATGCCGGCGAGGGCTGCGCCCAGGTGCTGTTCTTTGAGAGCGACGAGGTCTGCCAGACCAGCTACAAGGACCGCGGCGGCAAGTACCAGGGCCAGCGCGGCGTGACCCTGCCCAAGACCTGAGTCGGCGGCGCGTGGCGGGCCGAAATACGCCCGCTTGCACCGGCCTGATGGCGGCTTAGGTTTGGCCCGCAGCGGGCAAGATGGCGGCCATCGCGCCGATCAAGGTCCGCATGTCCTCAGCCGTCAAAACGATCAAGCTCGCTGCCCTGGCGCCGGGCCGCAAGGCCCGCTCGCATCGGCGGCCACGCCAGTACTTCGGTGGCGGCAGGCAACTGCCGGCGCTGGTGCCGGATGCCTGCCTCGACATGGGGCTGCTGGCCAGCTTCGAGTTCCTGATGCAGCGCCATGGCCAGACGGTGCACCGCCAGCAGATGCGCTACGACCGGGTCTATGCACTGGAGCGCATCGCCCTGGGCCACGCCCAGGCCGACGCTGGCCTGCGTCAGCTCTGCCGGGTGCTGTGGGACGTGTACGGCGGCAGCCGCGAGCTGGAATAGCTCAGCCGGGAATGGTTCCGGGCAGCAGGATAGAACGGTCGACCTGCTCGATCCGGGTCTTGCCGCAGAAGGCCATCGTCAGGTCGAGCTCTTTGTGGATGATCTGCAAGGCCTTGGTCACGCCGGCCTGGCCCATCGCCCCCAGGCCGTAGACGAAGGCCCGGCCGATGTAGGTGCCGCGCGCGCCCAGGGCGATCGCCTTGAGCACGTCCTGGCCCGAGCGTATGCCGCCGTCCATGTGGACCTCGATCTGCCCGCCCACCGCCGCGACGATCGCCGGCAGGGCCTCGATGCTGGACGGCGCGCCGTCGAGCTGGCGCCCGCCGTGGTTGCTGACGATGATCGCGTCGGCGCCCGAGGCCACCGCCAGTCTGGCGTCTTCAACGTCCTGGATGCCCTTCAAGATCAGCCGGCCGCCCCAGCGCTGCTTGATCCGCGCCACGTCGTCCCAGCTCAGGCGTGGGTCGAACTGCTCGGCGGTCCAGGCCGCCAGATCGGCCATGTCGGAGATGCCGGCGACATGGCCGTGGATGTTGCCGAACTGGCGCCGCTGGGTGCCCAGCATGCCCAGGCACCAGGCTGGCTTGGTCAGCAGGTTAAGCCAGTTGGCCAGGGTCGGCTTGGGCGGTACTGACAGGCCGTTCTTCAGGTCCTTGTGGCGCTGGCCGAGGATCTGCAGGTCCAGCGTCAGCACCAGCGCGGTGCAGCCGGCAGCCTTGGCACGGTCGATCAGCCGGTCGGTGAAACCCTGGTCGCGCATGACATAGAGCTGGAACCAGAACGGCGCCTGGGTGGCCGCGGCGATGTCCTCGATCGAGCAGATGCTCATCGTCGACAGGGTGAACGGGATGCCGAAGGCCTTGGCCGCCAGCGCCACCTTGATCTCGCCGTCGGCGCACTGCATGCCGACCGAGCCGACCGGGGCAATCGCCACCGGCATCGCGGCGGGAACGCCGACCATGGTGGTCGCGGTGCTGCGGCCCTCCATGTTGATCGCCACCCGCTGGCGCAGCTTGATCTTCTGGAAATCGGCGCTGTTGGCACGGTAGGTCGATTCGGTCCACGAGCCCGAATCGGCATAGTCGTAGAACATCCGCGGCACCCGCCGCTGGGCGATGACGCGCAGGTCTTCGATGTGGGTGATGACGCTCATGGCGCGGCTCAGGCAGCGCGGGCCGACGGCCCGCAGCCCGACAGCGGCGCGGCGTCGGCGATCACGATTTCAGCCTTGCCGGTGAGCGGGTCAAAACCGATCTCGGCCAGGTGCTGGGCCAGCCCGGCGTCCATGCTCAGGGCATGCTGCGGAAACCAGGTCGCCAACTCTTCGACGGCGATGCGCAGCGGCTCGAAATCATGGTCCTGGCGCGCCCGCTTGGCGCATTCGCTGACCACCGCCAGCACCGCCTGGTGCTGCTGGGTGTGGCAGTTCTCGGGCGCAAAACCGGTCGCGGCCATCCAGCGGTCCTCCTGGGAAAAGTGAAGGGTGGTGTGCGCCAGCAGGGCATCAAAGTGCGCCAGCAGCTCGGCCTCGTCGCTGCCCAGCGCGGCCTCGGCTTGCGCCAGCAGGGCGACGAACTCCTCGTGCGTGGCGTCCATCTGCGGCTGGTGCAGGGCGAGTTGGTCAGACCAGGTCAGCGTCGTCATGGCGAATCGTCCGGATGGGTGAAATGGCGGCGCGCCGATTATCACGGTCCGGCGTCCACCGCCGCTGTCACGGCCGAGGTCACGGCCGGTGTGGTGGCCCGGTCACCGCCGCCAGGTCGGCGGTGGCGCGCTGCAGCCCGGCCATGCGCACCCCCAGCAGGCGGATGCGTCGCGCCAGATCGACGCGCTTCAGGCACAGGCCGGCAGCCAGGCGGATGGTGCTGGCCTCGGCCGTGCCGTGCGCCAGGCTCAGGTCGCGGGTGACGGTGGCGAAGTCGTCAAAGCGCAGCTTGATGCCGACGGTGCGGCCGATGTAGCCCTTGCGCTGCAAGTCGCCGGCCAGTTGCTCGACCAACTGGCTGAAGATGGCGCCAAGCTCGGCCCGGTCGCGCAGGGCATGCAGGTCGACCTCGAAGGTCGTCTCGCGGCTCATCGACACCGGCTCGCTGTGGGTCTGCACCGGCCGGTCGTCACGGCCATGCGCGGCCTCGTGCAGCCAGGCGCCGTAGCTGCGGCCAAACTCGGCCAACAGGGTCGCCCTGGGCATGGCGGCGAGCTCGCCGATGCTGTGGATCGCCAGCGCCGCCAGCTTGGCGCCTGACTTCGGGCCTATGCCCTTGATGCTGCGCACCGGCAGCGGCCAGATCCGCTCGGCGAGGTCGGCATGGGTCAGCAGCGTCAGGCCGTCGGGCTTGTCGAGATCGCTGGCGATCTTGCTCAGCAGCTTGTTCGGAGTGACGCCAATCGAGCAGTTCAGGCCGGTCGCGCTGCGGACCGTGTTCTTGATCTCCTGCGCCAGCGCGCGCACCCCGCCGCAGGGGTCATGGGCGACGCTGTCCTGTGCGCCGGGCAGGGCCGACAGGTCGATGTAGATCTCGTCGATGCCGCGGTCCTCGAAGGCCGGCGCGATCTCGGCCACCGCCGCCTTGAAGCGCCGCGAATAGGCCCGGTACCGCTCGAAGTCCACCGGCAGCAGCACCGCCTGCGGCGCCCGCAGCGCGGCCTTCATCAGCCCCATGCCCGAGTGCACGCCCAAGTCGCGGGCCGGGTAGGTGGCGGTGGTGATCACGCCCCGGCCGCTGTAGTGCTGCAGCAGCGCAAAGCGGCGCGTGCCATCGGCCTGCAACTGCGGCTGGTGCCGCCGGCCACCACCGATCACCACCGGCAGGCCGCGCAGCTCGGGGTAGCGCAGCAATTCGACCGAGGCGTAGAACGCGTCCATGTCGAGGTGGGCGATCCAGCGGCGGGGCGGCATGGCAGGCGATTCTGCGGCCGAACAATTGCCCACGACAAATTTGCAAATTGCCCCTACATGCTGACGCCTTGCCAACACCGCCATGAGCCAGCCGTCCGCACCGCCCAGCCAACTTCGCCAGCTGTTCGCCTCGGCAGGCCGCTGAGCCGGACGCTGCCGGTCGGTGGCGAGTTGGCCGAGCGGGGTCGCGGCGTCCAGGCCAACATGATCGGCTTCCTCAAGTCGCCCGACCGGCTTGTGGTGGCCTGCGCTGCGGCGCAGAATCCCGCCCATGTTTTTAGCCCAGGGAGCATCGGTGAACCCCAGTTCTGCCCAGCGCGCGCTGGTCGATTCGGCCCTGGCCTTGGCGGTGGCCTGCGCCGCGCTGGCGCTGTTGTTGCCGCCGCTGGCCAATGCCAGCCTGCATTCGGTGATGCGCAACGTCGCGGTCGGCCTGGTGGTCACGCTGGCGATGCTGCTGCACTGGGCCTTTCTCGGCCTCGCGGCCAGGCGCATGGGGCTGCGGGTGGTGCCCTGGGTCGGGCTGGCGCTGCTGCTGTTCCCGGTCGGCGGCGCGGCTGCGCTGATCCTGCTGGTCGGGCTCGTGCAGGCGCGGCAGGTGCAGGCGACGGCGCTGGCACGGTGAGCGGCGACAGACGCTGGCGGCCGGCGCCGCTCCTGGTCGGCGCGGCGCTGGCTGCGGCGGGTGCAGTGGGTGCGGCCGGTGCAGCCGGTGCGGCCGATCTGAGCGAGGCGGCGCGCCAGGTCGAGCAGGCCGAGCGGGCCTTTGCGCGCAGCATGGCCGAACGCAACTTCATTGCTTTTCGGGGCTGGCTGGCGGCCGACGCGGTGTTCTTCGGCAGCCGCGAGGTGCAGCGCGGCCGCGATGCCGTGGCGGCGACCTGGCGGCCGTTCTTCGACGGCGCAGTGGCGCCGTTTTCATGGCAGCCCGACCAACTGGAGGTGCTGGCAGACGCCAGCTTGGCGCTGACCAGCGGCCCGGTGCGCAACCCCCAGGGCAAGCTGATCGGACGCTTCAACTCGATCTGGCGTCAGGAGTCACCCGGCGTCTGGCGGGTGGTCTTCGACAAGGGCAGCCCGCCCAGCGCCGCTGAGCTTCTGGCCGAGCCGCCGCTGCCACCCTGACCCGGCGGCGGCCGCTGGCGCTGCTCAGTTGGTCGCGCTGACCTGGCGCTTGCGTTCGCTGTAGCCTGGTTGGGCGACGGCGCTGGCGTCTGGGCAGGAACTGCTGCTGGTGCAGGCGACCGCGTCGAGGCTGTAGACGCGCACGGTCTGGGCCACGCCGGGGCTGGATTCGCCCTCGTTGTAGACGCTGGAGCTGCAATTGACGGTGACCCGCATGCCCAAGTCGGCGCTCAGATCCAGGGTCTGGCTGGCGCCGCTGCAACTGGTCCAGGTTCCCTTGAAGGCCTGGTACAGGCCCCATTCCAGGCCGGCTTGGGCAGCCAGGCCGGCGCGGCTGGCCAACAGGTCGCGGGTCTGCGCGCCCTGGGCGGCGAGGCCGAGTTGGGCAATCGCCGCCGCCAGCGCTGCCAACGCCACCAGCAGCAGGATCACCGCCACCGAGCCGAGGCCGTGCGCCAGGCGGGCTTTGGTCCTTTGACGGGTCCTTTGATTCATGGCACGTTCGAGACATGCGCGCCCAGCACCAGGCTGGCGGTCTCGCCGTTGCGCGCCAGCTCAAGCTGGATTGAGACGAAGCCGTTCTGCTGGGTCGCGCCCTGGTTCGGGTCGTAGACCATGCGGCAGGATTTGACCCGCGTGGCCATCACTGCGGCCGTGGCGGTCGACGGGCAGGCCAGCGGCGCACTGGCGTTGAAGCCGTAGTTCATCAGCCGGTAGAGCGTGCCCTTGCCATCGCCTGCGGCATTGGTCGTGCCGTCGGCGCCGCTGCAGACGTAGAACACCGCCGCTTGCGCGGCCGGCACGAGCACGAAACGGCCGCCGTCGTAGCCCAGCGGGAACTGTGTCGCCGCGACCGCAATCCGGTGCTTGCCCAGCAGGGCCGAGGGCGTGCTGATGGCGCTGATCGCGGCCCGGTTGCTGCCGCTGTAGACATCGTTGGGGTTCTGGTTGTCGATCACGACGAAGTCGCCCACCGCCGGCAGGCTGCTCAGCGGCGAGAGCACGTCAAAGCTGGTCGTGGTCGTGGTCGTGTCCAGCGGCGCCGAGCCGGGGTTGACCGTGTCCAGCGCCTTGCGCAGGCGGCCGCCACCGGCGGTCGGCACCAGCTCAACGCAACTGGTCGAGGGTGTGCGGATCGAGTTCGGCACGGCGGCACGCACCTCGGCCAGGAAGCGGCGCAGCGCGGTGTCGGCCTGTTCACCGAGTTCGGCGCGGTTGCGGCTGTCGACCCAGGCCGTCACCGCCGGGCCGAAGAAGCTGGCGACGCTGGCGCCTATCAGGCCGAAGATGACGATGCTCACGGTCAGTTCGACCAGTGTGAAGCCGGCGCTGCCGGGCCGCCCGCTGGGGCGCAGGCGCTGGCCTTCAGGACGCATAGTCGGTGCGCCAGCCCACCAGTTGCAGCGTCTGGCCGCCGCGGCTGACGCTGACCGTGATCTTCTTGGCCGCGGCCACGCCGGCCAGCGGGGCGACCACCACCGTCACCGTGAGGCTGTAGCCGGCCAGCGCTGCAATGGCCACGCCGTCCACCGTGCAGATCGCGCCGCTGCTGCTGTAGCCCTGGTAGTCGGACACGTCGTTGTAGGTGTCGCGGGCGCAGCCCAGCGGCGCGGCGTTGGCGCTTGCGGCGTAGGGCTTGAGCTGGATCTCCTCCAGCATCTCCTGGGCAATCGCCAGCATCTGGGTGCGCACCGCCGGGTCGGCACTGCCGCGCGCGACCAGGCTGAAGGTCGCCATCAGGCCAGCCAGGCCGACACCGATGACGACGATGGCGATGATCGCCTCGATCAGGGTAAATCCGGCGCAACGCGGGCCGGCGCGGCGCGGGCGCAGGCGGCTATTCGACATGGCCGGTCTCACCCACCACGGTGATGGCGGTCTCGCTGCCCACACTGACGCTGGCGTTGAGCGCGCTGTTGCCGGCGGCGTCGCTGCTGATCCGGCCGCTGGGCTGAAAGTACAGCGTCCCGGCCGGGCTGACGGCCAGCGCGATGCCATAGCTGTCGCTGGCGTAGGCCGCGTCACCGTCGCCGCCGGGCAGGGCGGTGTCGCAGGCGGCGGCCGGGTTGGTGCTGGCGATGCGCAGCGTGACCGCGCCGGTGGCCAGGGTCGCGCAGACCAGCCGGCGCCGGCCCTGGGCCAGGCTGTGGGCACTGCGCAGGCTGGCCAGCACCTGGTCACGCCAGGCCGGCTGGCGCAGCGCCATGGCGCCGTCGATCTTGGGCAGGGCCACCACAGAGACCACGCCGAGAAGGACGATCACGGCCACCAACTCGACCACGGTGAAACCGCGGGCTGGGCCCGGCGGGCGCTCAGAACAGGTCGCGGACATGGACGGTCTTGCGCGTTTCCGGGCTGAAGATGCCGAACGACACCCGAGCCGCCGGGTCGCGGTCAGGGCTGGCGTTGCAGGCGCCGTTGTAGGAGCGCAGCCAGGCCAGCCCGGCGCCGACCGTGACCGGGTGGTTGGCCTGGCAGGACTGGTCCAGGCCGGTGCTGCCCAGGTTGAGTGCCAGGTCGAAGGTGACGCCGCTGCTGGCGGGCGCGGGCACGGCCAGGCTCAACAGGCCGCTGCCGCCGGCCAGGCTGACGGCGCTGGCGATGCTGCTGATCAACAAGGCGTTGCCCTGGAAGTTGCGCGGGTTGGACAGGGCCACCGCAGCCGCCGGCACGCTGCTGCAGGTGTCGGCACTGTTGAGCAGCCAGGCGTTGCCGCTCCAGTAGTCGACCGCCATCGGCACTTGCAGCGCCGCCGTGGCCAGACCGAAGGCGCTGGACAGCCGCAGCCGGCCGCTGCGCAGCGGCGTGCTGCCCTCGCTGAAGCCGCTGGAGCTGACCGTGGCGGTGTCGACCGCACGCAGCTTGAGGGTCTGCGGCGCGGTCAGTTTGAGCGTGAAGGCGTAGCTCGGATTGGCGCTGGCCACGCCCGCGCTGAACGCGCTGGCCGCCAGGCTGGCGCCCGACAGGCTGCCCAGGCCCAGTCCATTGGCGTCGCTCAGCGTGACCGGCTTGGCCTGGTTGGGCGCGGTTTTGGCGCTGCCGTCGTAGTTGAGCGTGGTCGCGCCGGCGGCGTTGCGGGCGGTGATGCTGGCGCTGAAGGGCTGGCCGGCATAGCTGAAGCTGCCGGCGCAGGCCGGCACAACGCTGACGTCGAAATGGTCGGGGATGAAACTGCCGACGCTGCCGCCGGTGCCGGTCAGGCCCACCGCCGTCAGGCCGCTGCCCAGATAACTGCCGCTGGCCAGCACCGCGCTCAGGTCGCCGCTGCCGACTTCGCTCCAGGCGAAGCCCGCGCCGCTGGCCGTGCCGCCGCTGAAGCTGCCCAGGGCGCCGGAGAAAACGCCATTGCTGGCGCCCACGCCACCTGGCGCCGCCCGGATAAAGCTCAGGTTGACCGATTCGGCGCTGCTCTCGCGGCCGAAATTGGCAGTGCTGGCAGCGGCGCTGTTGCGTGCGCTGAGGCTGACCGAAAACGCCGCCCCGGCCTTGATCGGACCGACGCTGATCGCCGAGAACGCGAACGATGCCGGCGCGGCGATGAAGCTGCTGCTGCCGGCCATCACCAGGCCGGCATCGCCGCTCAAGGCGCTGCCGCTGTAGCTGGCGCTGAGCAGCATCTGGCCGACATCGGCGTACTGCAGCGTCGTGCTCGCCAGGCCGGTGGCGTCAAAGACCAGGCTGACGGCCTTGCCGGCAAGGTCGCAGGCGGCCGAGGCGTTGCCGGCGGCGTTGAGCGCGCTGCCGCCGACGCGCAGCGGCAGCGTCCCGCTGGCCGGGTTGGTGTAGCCGCACTTGAGCGTCACCGCCTTGCTGACAATGGCAAACGCCGGTGTGCAGGCCAGGCTGCTGTCGCTTTTGCGCACGGCACTGATGCGCACGGTTTGCACCAGCTCGGCGACATGGTTGGGCACGCTGAAGATGAAGCCGGCGTCGGCGGCCGTCCAGTTGCAGGCCGGGCTGCCGAAATTGCAGCTCGCGGCGCTGCTGGGCGCGGGCGCCACGCCGCTGGTGGCCAGCGCCATGCTGCCGACCGTGGTCTGCTGGATCCGCCAATTGACGCTGCCGCTGCCCGCGGGGATGCTGAAGCTGGTGGTGTCGGGCCAGTTCATGGTCATGCCGGTGCCGCTGGCGCTGAGCGTGCCGCTGACCCCGCCGGTGTACTGGGCGCTGCAGGCCGCGTCCTGGCAGGCCACCAGGCTCAGGGTCGACGGCGTGCAGGTCAGGCCGCTGCCGCTGCCGTGGCGCAGCTCCAGGTGGTGCAGCGGTGGCGCACAACTGTGGCTGACCGCCATGTCCAGCGCCAATTCGGCGGCGCTGACCTCGTAGTTGTAGATCCGCACCTCGTCCATCAGCCCGTTGAGCGAGTTGGCCGTGCCACCGCTGGGCGTGGCGGCGCTGCGGTTGTCACCCAGAAACAGCGAACCCAGGCTGGAGTCGAGGGCGCCGCTGGTGGTGCCTATGGTCACGACCTGCATCACCCCGTTGACGTAGATGCGCAGGGTTGTCTGGTTGCTGCCGGCGGCCAGCCGCCAGGTCACCGCGACGTGCTGCCAGGTGCCGGCGCCAAAATTCAGCGCGGCGGTGGTGGCGGTCAATGCGGTGCCGGCGCTGTCGGTGGCGACGAACTTCAGCGCCCCGCCGGCCGCGCGCATCAGGTAGAAGGCCCGGTTGGCGACGATGGTGGCATCGAACACGATGGCCGGGGTGGCGCTGCTCCAGGCGACGTTGCTGTTGACCCAGAGCGAGACGCTGCCGCTGGCGCCAATGCCGGTGTCGACGTCGAGCGCTGTGTCGATTGCCGCGACCGTGGTGTTGATGTTGGCGGGCACGCTGAGCGCGCGGCAGACATAGCCGCTGGCGACGTTGCTGGCCAGGCCGACGCGCACGCCAGCGTGGTTGTTGCCCGAGCTGTCGGCGACCTCACCGACGGTGCCGTTCCAACTGAGCTCGTCCATCCGGTATTCGGCCACCCGGCTGGGCGTGCTCGACGGGATGCTCCAGCGGATCGCGCTGCCGTTGGCGGCATAGCCGCTGTTGTACGAGTACAGGGTGTAGTCGCTGGCGTTGACCTGCACACCGATGGTGGCGGCCGTGCCCGAGGCATTGGCATTGCCGTACTGGTACTTGAAGTCGCCGTTCTCGAACAGGATGATCTGGAAGGTGTAGGGCGTCGAGGTGCTGTACTGGTAGACCGCGTTCCAACTGACCACCACGTAGCGGTTTGGCGCCACGCCCTTTTGCTCCCAGCTCACGCCACCGGAGCCTGCCGCGCCGGGGTTGAGGTCGGCCCAGTAGGCCAGCATCAACTGGGTAGGCGCGGCGGTGGCGCAGCCGCTGGCGGCAGCAGGCGTGCCGGCAGGCAAGGTGGTGTTGCTGTAGCTGCGGTGAAAGCCGCTGTCGACGAAGGCCAGACCGCCGTTGCTCAGGACAAAGACCGAGCCGTAGGCGACACCGGCAAACTTGAAGCTGAAGCCGCCGCTGAAGCCGATCTTGGCCTTGTCGTCATCGCTCGGGTAACCGGTGCAGGTCCGGTCCCAGGTGATGGCGGTGGCGGCCGTTTCCCAGTTGTAGCTGTCGCTGCGAAAGCTGTAGGTCGCGGCCTGAGCCGTGGTCAGCGGCCAGGCCAGCAGGCACAGCAGCAGCCCGCGCCAGCAATGGTCAAGCGCACGACACAAGACCCTGGACCAGTTGATCGCGTCGGTCCCGGTGGACGGGGCGGGCTGGGCGGGCTGGGCGGGCTTAGCCATTGGGGTGGGCGGGTCGGCGGCGTGGCGGGCGCCGCCAACCTGCCGGCCTGTGGTTGGCGAGCGTTGCCGCAGTCCGCTGGGCGGCGTCAGTTGCCGGCGGCAATGCCGGTGAAGTTGCTGGCCGTGGCGTTGGCGTCGGTCACCGTGCAGGTGGAATTGGTGCCGTTGGTCACGCCAGGATCGGTGCCGGCGACGGTGAAGCCGGTCGGCACGCCGCCCTGCATCACCGTACCCAGGTCGCTGCACTTGTTGACCTTGACGCACTTGTTGGCGGTGGCGACGTTGTTCGTGACCGCGCAACCGCTGTAGTTGATGGCCATGGCGGTGGTGGCGGCGCCGGCCACGCCCTTGAGCGCGGCGGCGCTGGCATCGCTGCGCATGTCGATGAACTTCGGCAGGGCGGTGGCGGCGAGGATGCCGAGGATGACGATCACAACGATCAACTCGATCATGGTGAAACCGGATTGCTGCTTTCTCAAGATGAACTCCTTAGCCGGTCAGGCGATGGTTGAGCCGACGACACCGCTGACCTGTGGCGACTTCGGGGGGTGGAATGACTGCATATCGGCGCGGCGCGGCCCAGGCTTGAGTGGAAATGGGCCACGAGCACGGCGGATTGCTCAGTTACCGGCGGCCGTGGCCGTGAACTCTTTGGCGTTGCCCGCGCTGTCGGTCAGCGTGCAGACCGATTGGCTGCCGTTGCGCAGACCGGGATCGACCCCGCCGACCGCGAATCCCGCCGGCAGGCCTGCTTGCAGCACGCCGGCAAGCTGCGCGCAGCGGTTGACGCTCACGCACTTGCCGGCGGCAGCGACATGGTTGTTGGCAGCACAGGCGCTGGCGTTGAGC
Organism: Burkholderiales bacterium; assembly: GCA_025350145.1. Lineage (GTDB taxonomy): Bacteria > Pseudomonadota > Gammaproteobacteria > Burkholderiales > Burkholderiaceae_C > Pseudaquabacterium. Next base: position 25,969 of record JANXYH010000046.1, read on the forward strand.
GCCATGGCGACCGTCGCTGCCGCCGCAGAGCCGTTGAGCGCGGTTTTGCCGGCATCGCCATGCAGGCCGATCAATCGCGGCATGGCCGTGGCCGCGAGGACGCCCACCACGCCGACAACAAGCGCCAGTTCGAGCAGGGTGTAGCCGATCAAGCGCATTTGGGCGATGCCTTTCCTGGCTGGCGGGCAGCCGTGCGCCAGGGCGCCTGGGATCGGCGAGGTGGCGTCATTTCTTGATCGCAACCCGGCCCAGTTCCCACATCGGCAGGAACACGCCCATCGCCAGCACCAGCACCAGCACGCCCATGAAGACCACCAGGATCGGCTCGATCTGCTGGCTCAGGGTCTTGAGCTCGTACTGCACGTCGTTGCTGTACAGCTCGGCGATCTCGTCCATCAACTCGTCGACCGTGCCGGTCTCCTCGCCGACCGCGATCATCTGCAGCACCACCGGGGTGAAGACGCCGCTGGCCACGGCCGAGCGCAGGATCGTCTCGCCGCGCTCTACCGATTCGCGCATGGCGTCGACCTTGCGGCTGATGTAGGCGTTGTCGACGGTCTGAGCCACCACGCTCAGCGCCTGCTCGACCGGCACGCCGGCCTTCAGCGCCAGCGCAAAGCTGCGCGCAAATCGCGACAAGGTGGCCTTGCGCACGACCCGTCCGACCAGTGGCAGGCGCAGCGACAGACGGTCAAACCGGTAGCGGCCATCGACCGTGCCTATCCAATGGCGCAGGCCGAAGCCGGCGGCCACCGCCGTGCCGAGCAGCAGCCAGCCGTAGTTGAGGGTGAACTTGGAGGTCGCCAGCAGCACCTGGGTGGCCAGCGGCAGCTCGGCCTTGAAGCTGGCGAAGACGCCGGCAAAGGCCGGGATCACCATCACATTGATGACCGTCAAGGCGGCCATCATCGCGGCGATCACGAAGCTCGGGTAGCGCAGCGCCGACTTGACCTGCTGGTGCATGAACTGGTCGAACTCCAGGTGCTTGTACAAGCGCATGAAGATGTCGTCGAGCTTGCCGGTCATCTCGCCGACCCGCACCATCGAGATGTAGAACCGGTCGAACACCGCCGCCTGCTGGGCCATGCACATCGACAGCTCGATCCCCGACTGCAGGCTGTGTCGCACCGAGCCCAGGGTCTGCTTCATCTTGGCGCTGGTGGCCGCGTCCTGCAGCCCGGCCAGCGCCCGCAGGATGGGCACGCCCGAGCGCAGCAGGGTGTGCAACTGGCGGGTGAACATCATCAGCTCGCTGGTGCTGACCTTGGCCTGGCCGAGTTGCAGCGGGCGCGACAGCCAACTGCCGCCAGCGCCAGGTGCTGCCGCTGCCGCTGCGTCGTCGCTGCGCGCAATCCGCAGCGGCATCACCCCGCGCGACTGCAGCAGCGTGGCGATCGCGCCAGCGTCGTCGCCGTCGAGCTCGCCGCTGACCGGGCCGCCGGCGGCCCGACCGGTATAAGCAAAGCGCGGCATGCCTGTCAACCGCCCGGCTCGCCGAGGTCGGAGCCGACGCGCACCGCCTCGTCCAGGGTGGTACGGCCGCTGGCGGCCAGGCGCAGGGCGTCGGCGCGCAGCGTCTGCCCGGCCATCTGCGCCCGCCCGATCCGGGTGAAATTGGACGGGTCGCCGTGGTTCATGGCCTCGACCAGCGCTTGGGTCATTTCGATGTACTCGTAGACCCCCGTGCGGCCGGCGTAGCCGGTGTCGTTGCAGTCGCTGCAGCCCTGGCCTTCTTTTAGCGCGATTGAATCGGTTTCGGTCATACCGGCCAGGCGCAGCCAGCCGAGTTGCTGCGGCGTGGCCTGGTACGGCGCGGCGCAGTGTGGGCAGACGGTGCGCACCAGCCGTTGCGCCACCACCAGTTGCAGCGACAGCGCCACCATGTAGCGCGGCACGCCCATGTCGATCAGCCGCAAGGGCGTGGAGAGTGCGTCGTTGGTGTGCAGCGTCGACAGCACCAGGTGCCCAGTCATGGCCGCGCGCAGGCCGATCTCGGCGGTGGTCTGGTCGCGCATCTCGCCGACCAGGATCACGTCCGGGTCCTGGCGCAGCGAGGAGCGCAGCACCCGGGCAAAACTCAGGTCGATCTTCTCCATCACCTGGACCTGGTTGAGGCCCGGCAGGCGGTACTCGATCGGGTCCTCGACGGTGATGATCTTGCGTTCGCTGCTGTTGAGCGCGTTCAGCGCGGCATACAGCGTGGTGGTCTTGCCGCTGCCGGTCGGCCCGGTCACCAGGACCATGCCGCTGGGCTTGGCCAGCGCCCGCTGCACCGCAGCGGCCATGGCCGGGGGCATGGCCATGTTGTCCAGCGACAGCAGCCCGGCCGACTGGTTCAGCAGCCGCATCACCACCGACTCGCCATGCTGGGTCGGCAGGGTCGAGATGCGCACATCGACCGCGCCGGCCTTGAGCTTGACGTGGAAGCGGCCGTCCTGCGGCAATCGCTTCTCGGAGATGTCCAGCCCGCTCATCAGCTTCAGCCGCAGCGCCACCGCGCCAGCGATCTTCGGGTCGGACTCGGTCTGGACATGTAGCACGCCGTCGATCCGAAAGCGGATCCGCAGGGCGCGTTCCTGTGGCTCGATGTGGATGTCCGAGGCACGCGCCCGCAGCGCCTGCTCGAACATCGACGACAGCAGCCGCACCACCGGGGCGTCTTCGGTCGAGGCGATGTTCAGCCCCAGCAGGTTGCCGATTTCGTCCTCGACGCTGGCCATCTCGCTGCCCAGCGCCTTGGCCAGGCCGGCCATCTCGTCGCTGCGGCCATAGGCGCGCTCCAGCGTCGCCAGCAGTTGCGACTCGGCCACCACCACCAGGCTGATCTCGCGCCGGGTCAGCCGCGCTACCTCGTCGAACGCCGCCAGGTCGTTGGGGTCGGCCAGGGCCACCCGCAGCGCGCCCGGGCCGTCCTCGACCACCAAGGCGCGCAGCCGCCGGGCATGGACCTCGGGCAGCAGCGCCGCCACCTCGGGGCGCACGCCGCGCTGGCCGAGGTCGAGGTAGGGCGCGCGGATCTGCCGCGCCACCACCTTGGCAATCTGCACCTCGGTGACCCATTGCCGATCGACCAAGAGGCGACCCAGCCGGCGCCCGCTCTTTTTCTGGTCAGCCAGCGCCTCGTCGAGCTGGCTGGCGCTGATCAGCGCTTCCTGGATCAGCAGGTCGCCGAGGCGAAAGCGTTCGGGTCTGGCCATGGCGTTGCGCCCTCAGCGGGAGGTGTTTGGCAAATCGGCCTCGGGCCAGCGCCCGTCTTCGCTGATCAGCGTCGGCTTGAGCATGATCACCAGCTCGCGCTTGCTGCTGACCGAGCTGGTCTGGCGGAACAGGGCGCCAAAGAACGGCGTCTCAGACAGCCCCGGCAGGCCGCTGCGGTCGTCGCGCTGCTCCTGCTTCATCAGCCCGCCTATGGCCACGATCTGGCCGTC
>JANXYH010000079.1 GCA_025350145.1 Burkholderiales bacterium
CGCTGGGACGTGCTGCATCCGGGTCGCGTCTGGGCCGACAAGTGCCAGCCGCGCAGCGAGAACGCCGAGGACCTGGCGCGGGAGTTGGAGGCTCATCTGGCGGCCCAGCCGTCGCTGGTGCGAACCCGCTTCCTGGCCGAGCAGTCTGTCCCGGCCTGGACATTCGGCCGCACCTGAGCACGGCGGAGCAGGCCCCGCCAGGCCCAGGCAGGTTCAGCGCTGCGGCGCCTGCTGGCGCAGCAACTCGTCCAGGTCTTGCACCGGCTGGGCGGTGGCTGCGGCCGGTGTGGCGGACAGCGGGTGGGCCAGGCTTGGCCAGACCAGCACCGCCACCAGCACCGCCGCCATGCCGGCCAGGTAGGGCAGCAGGGCGCGCAGCAGGGCGGCCAGGCCGACGCGCTCGGGCTCGGCGGCGCGGGCCATCAGCACGGCATAGCCCAGCGGCGGCAGGAGGTAGCCGATCTGCAGCACCAGCAGGGTCAGGGCGCTGACCCAGGCGGCGTCGGGAACGACCGCCAGCAGCGGCGGCATGACGATGGGCACGACCAGGAAAATCAGCTCGAAGGCGTCGAGCACGAAGGCGCAGCCCAGCATCAGCGCCAGCACGCCCAGCAGCACGGCGGTCGGACCGACCTCGGCCTGGCGCAGCAGCGCCGCCAGCCAGGCGTCGGTGCCCAGGCCGCGCAGCACCAGGGTGAAAGTGGTGGCCGCCACCAGCAGGCCGAAGACCATGCCGGTGAGCGTCATCGCCTCGTCCAGCACCGCCCGCCACTGGCCGCGCAACTGGCCGCTGGCGATGCCCCAGGCCAGCAGCGCCATGCCGGCGGCGGCGGCGGCCTCGACCGCGTAGACCCGGCCGCTGGCCACCGCCGCCAGCATCAGCGCGACGGCGCCGCTCAGCGCCAGGGTCAACAGGGTGTCGCCGCGGCGGCCGGGTTCGGCGGCGGCAACTTCGACACGCGGGCCGGTCCGCCGCCCGGCCCAGGCGGTCCAGCCCAGGCACCAGAGCAGCACCAGCGCGCCGGGCAGCAGCACCGCCCGCACCACGTCCTGGTTGTTGACGACCTGCATCAGTACGCCGCTGGCGCGCAGGCCCTCGGTGTGGGCGCGCATCATCGCGTCGCCTAGCAGCAGCAGCACCAGCGAGGGCGGCACGATCACCCCCAGCGTGCTGGCCACCGCCACCAAGGCCACGGTCTGCGCCGGCCGGCCCTGGCGACGCAGTTGCGGCGCGACGGTGTGCGCCAGCATCGCCAGGCTGGCGCCGACCGAGCCATTCATCGGCGCGGTCAGCGCCCCCAGCCCCAGCCCGGCGATGGCCGGGGCGGCGGGCTGCGGGCCCAACCAGCGGCCGACGGTGCGCAGCCAGACCTCGGCCAGCTTGAGGCGGTGCAGCAGCGCCCCGACCAGGGCGTAGAGCGCCAAGGCCTGCAGCAAGTCATGCTCCAGCAGGCCGACCAGGCGCAGCGGCAGGGCCTGGATCAGCCGCGCATCCAGAGCGCCGAAAGCGACGCCCAGGCCGGCCGCCAGGCTGGCCACGCCGATCAGCACGACGAAGGCCGGCAGGCCGCTCAGTGCGATCCCGGCCAGCGCCAGGGCGAACATCGCCAGGCCCAGCCAGGTCATGGCCGGCGCCAGCCGCGCAGTGCCGCCAGCAGCGATTGCAGCCCGAGCAGCGCCAGCAACAGGCCGACGCTGAGCTTGATCGCCCAGTAGCCCGGGTTGAGGGTGTCGGGAAAGCGCTCCCACTGCGCCAGCGACTGGCCGATCTGCGGCAACGCCAGCCACAGCAGGCCGGCGCTCCAGGGCAGCAGCAGCACCGCGCTGACCGCGTCGGCGAGCCCGGCCCAGCGCCGGCGGGCACCTGGCCAGAGGCGGTCGGCCAGCCCCTGGGCGCGCAGGTGGGCGCCGCGGCGCAGGGTGTGGCCCACCGCCAGCGCCACATACAGCGCAAACAGCGCCTGGGCGCTGTCGTTGGCCAGTTGCGGCTTGCCGCCCGGCAGGCTGCGCAGCGGCCATTGGGCGAACAGCAGCAGCGACACCGGCAGGGCCAACCAGGCGGCAGCGCCGCAGAGCCGGTCGAGCACCGATTCCAGGCGCTTCAGCACAGTCGCGGTGGCCATGGCGTGGCGGGCATGGCGGCGAGTCTGGCATGGTTGGCCGCCCAGACTGGCGTGGCGTACGTACGCCGATGGCGGTGGCGGCTGCGCCGGGCCGGCCCGGGCTGCGTACAGTCCACCGCCTGGCGCCACCCCGGACGCCCGCCGCAAGGCACCACCACCCCGTCGCAGCCCGTGAACACGCTCTCGCCCTCAGCCCTGCACCGGCTGCTGCCCTTCGCCGCCTTCATGGCCGTGCTGATGTTGCGCGGCGCGGCGCCGCAGGACGGCAGTTGGGGCTTCGACGTGCGCTGGCTGTACGGCCTGTCTATTCCCGTGGTCGGCGGCCTGCTGCTGTACTGGCGGCGGGAATACGGCGAGTTGGGGCGGCAGAACCTGCCGAGCTGGGGCGAGGCCGCCCTGGCCGTGGCCGTCGGCCTGGCCGTGTTCGGGCTGTGGATCACGCTCGACGCGCCGTGGATGCTGGTCGGCCGGGCCACCGCCAGCTTTGTGCCGCTCGACGGCCAGGGCCAACTGCTGTGGCCGCTGATCGCGCTGCGCTGGTGCGGCGCGACGCTGCTGGTGCCGCTGATGGAGGAGCTGTTCTGGCGCTCGTTCCTGATGCGCTGGATCGAGCACCCGACCTTTGAGGGCGTCGACCCGACCCGCGTCGGCGCGCGGGCGCTGCTGCTCTCGACCTTCTGCTTCGTGCTGGTACACCCGCAGTGGCTGGCCGCGGCCATCGCCGGCCTGGCCTATGCGGGGCTGTACCGGCGCGGTGGCCGGCTCTGGTCGGCGGTGCTGGCTCACGCGGTGACCAATGGCGCGCTCGGCATCTGGGTGGTCAGCAGCCGGCAATGGCAGTTCTGGTGAGCCCAGCCATGGCCCCGCACCGGCCATGACCCCAGCCCAGGCCGAACGCCGTCGTTTGATCGCCGCCATGGCCGGGCTGGGTGGCGGATCGCCCTGGCTGGCGGGCTGTTCCGCACCAACCTCGCCCGCCCCCGCTGACCCCGCAATGACCGACGCAATGACCGACGCCATGACCGACGCCAACGACAGCGGCGCGCGCATCGCCGCCGCCTTCGAGTACGCCTTCCCGCTCTACGAGATGGCGCGCACCCGCTACGCCGCGCTGGACGCGCCGCTGAACCTGCGGCGCGGCGAGGCCAACCAGGTCGGCCACCGCCGCACGCTCAGCGACCACCGGGCGCGCCAGGTCACCACGCCCAACAACGACACGCTGTATTCCTCCTGCTGGATCGACCTCAGCGCCGGCCCGCTGCGCATCACCGTGGCGGCGATGCCGCCCGGCCGCTACTGGTCGGTGGCGCTGATGGATTTCTTCGGCAACCACATCGCCGTGCTGGGCAGCCGGCTCGACGGCCTGGGGCCCGTGCAGGCCAGCCTGGTCGGGCCGAACTGGCGCGGCGCGCTGCCCGCCGGGCGGCTGATCCGGGCGCCCGGCGACGATGTCTGGCTGCTCGGCCGCTGGCTGGTCGACGGCCCCGACGATCTCCCGGCCGCCCTTGCGATGCAGGACGGGCTGACGCTGCAGGCGCTGGACGGCGTGGCGCCGCCCGCCACCCGGCGTCCGACGCCGCGCGATTCGTCCGATGCGGAGAACTTTCCGCAAGTCGTCAACGCCGCGCTGGCGGGCAACCCGGCGCCGCCGGCCGATGCCGCAGCCCTGGCCGACTGGGCCGGTGTCGGCCTGCGCGCCGGCGCCAGCGACGCCTGGGCCAGCCTGAGCGCGCCGCTGCGCCAGGCCTGGGCGGCAGGCATAGGCCCGGCCCACACCGCCCTGCGCCAGGGCCTGGCCAGCGGCTCGCGCGAGGTCCAGGGCTGGCGCCTGCCGCCGCCGGCAATCGGCAATCGGCAATCGGCAACTTTGGCAGCCAGTACGCGCTGCGTGCGGCGGTGGCGCTGGCTGGCCTGGCGGCGCTGGAGCCGGTCGAGGCGATCTACCTGGCGCGCCAGGCCGACGCCAGCGGCAACGAACTGGACGGCCGCCAGCGCTACCGCGTGCGCATACCGCCCGGCGGCCTGCCGCTGGACGGCTTCTGGTCGCTGTCGGCCTACGAGCGGCTGGCCGACGGGCGCCTGTTCTTCACCGACAACCCGATCCAGCGCTACGCCGTCGGCGACCGCACGCCGGGCCTGCTGCGCCAGCCCGACGGCAGCATCGAGCTGTGGTTGCAGCGCGAGCCGCCCAGCGAGCCGGCCCGGCGCGCCAACTGGCTGCCGGCGCCACCCGGGCCGACCCAGTTGACCCTGCGCGCCTACCTGCCGCAGCCAGCACTGCGCGAAGGCCGGGCCGAGCTGCCCAGCCTGACCCGGCTGGCTTGAGCCTCAGTGCAGCGCTGCGCCGGCGTGAAGTTGAAGTCCAAATCCAACTTCAACTTCAACTTCAACTTCAACTTCAGACGCTGTGATCGACACCTGTGCAGCCTTTCAGCAAGCCTTGCGCGCGCTCGACCATGCCACCATGCCCAGGCTACCGCGGTCCAGGGTGGGCCGCTTTGGACTGTTCGACCCTGAGAAGGTCTTCTGCACCGACCACAAAGCCGACGCTGACATCTTCGCGCTGCGCGGCAACGATCACGAGCTTGGCTGCCTGGTCGACGTGCGGCCCGATCCCTACCTGAGGCAGGTGCTGCGGATGGCGGCTCGCGGCGAGTTGGCGGCTTGTTTTGCCGGCACCCTAGAGTCGCGGTCGAACCGGCCACAGGACGGTGCGCATGAGGGTACGGCACAATCGAATGTCGCTTCCGAGCACCCCGAGGCGGCGCAGAGACCCGCCGCCGGCCCCTGAGGGATCAAGCAAACTCGGCAGCGGCCCATGGTTTCCTTGTGAGCGCCCTGCCGATGAGCCGCGAGTCACCGCATCTTGCGCCGCTGCCGTCTGATCGCCGCTTCGGAATCACGCTGGCCGCCGTTTTCGCTGCCCTGGGCGTCTGGGGACTGCTGCGCCACGGGCTCCAACCGGCGGCCTTGAGCTTGCTGGCAGTCGCGCCCATGCTCGCCCTCGTTGCCGCCGCTTCACCCGCCTGGCTGCGGCCACTCAATCGGGCATGGCGGCGGATCGGCTTGCTGCTGGGCAAAGTGACCAGCCCGCTCGTCTTGGGGCTGCTGTATTTTCTGGTCCTGACACCGACGGCCTGGCTGGGTCGCCTGACCGGTCGCGACCCATTGCGGCTTCGGCCTGGCCCATTGGGCTCCAACTGGATTGACCGCCATCCGCCCGGTCCCGACCCAGACTCGTTCAAGAACCTCTTCTAGCCCGGCCGCGCGGGCCTATGCCGATGGACTTTCTGGTTGAACTCTGGCGTTTCCTCAGAGTGCGGAAGAAGCTGTGGCTCCTGCCACTGGTGCTGACCATGGTGCTGATCGGCGCTTTGCTGATTTTTGCGCAGGGCTCGGTGTTCGCGCCGTTCATCTACACACTCTTCTAACGTGCGGATCCTGGGAATCTCGGCGTATTACCACGACGCCGCAGCATGCCTGGTGATCGACGGGAAGATCGTCGCTGCGGCGCAGGAGGAGCGCTTCACTCGCCGCAAGCACGATGCCGCCTTTCCCGTCCGCGCTTTGGCCGCCTGCCTGGAGATCGGCAGGCTGCGACCGGCTGAGATTGACCAGGTCGTCTTCTACGACAAGCCGTTTTTGAAGTTCGAGCGGCTGCTCGAGACTTACCTGGCCTTCGCGCCGCGCGGCTTCGGTTCGTTCCTGGCGTCCTTGCCGATCTGGGTCAAGGACAAGCTCTTCTTGAAGTCGCTGCTGGTGCGCGAGCTGTCGGCGCTTTGGGGCGATGCCGTCGATTGGCGGGCGCGGCTCCTGTTTTGCGAGCACCACTTGAGCCACGCCGCCAGCGCCTTCTTTCCGTCACCCTTCGAGGACGCCGCAGTGTTGACGCTCGATGGCGTCGGCGAGTGGACCACCACCTCGATGGCAATCGGCTCGGGCAACCGCCTCAGCATCCAGCGCGAGATTCATTTCCCCCACTCCCTCGGCTTGCTTTACTCCGCCGTCACTCACTACACCGGCTTTAAGGTCAACTCTGGTGAGTACAAGGTGATGGGCCTGGCGCCCTACGGGCAGCCGCGCTACGCACAACAGATGAAGGAGCATCTGATCGAGATCCGCGACGATGGCTCGTTCCGACTCAACATGGCCTACTTCGACTTCTGCACCGGTCTGAGGATGACGAACCGGCGCTTCGACCGCTTGTTCGGCGGCCCGCCGCGCGCGCCGGAGTCAGCGCTGACGCAACGCGAAATGGACCTCGCCGCCTCGGTGCAGGCAGTGACCGAAGAGGTGGTGCTGAAGCTGGCGCGCAGCATCGCCCGCGACACCGGCCAGCGCCGTTTATGCCTGGCCGGCGGCGTGGCACTGAACTGCGTGGCCAATGGGCGGCTGCAGCGCGAGGCGGTGTTCGAGGAGCTGTGGATCCAGCCCGCGGCCGGGGACGCCGGAGGCGCGATCGGAGCAGCCTTGGCAGCATTCCACATCGCGCGCGGCGCAGCGCGAACCATTACGCCGGGCAGCGACGCCATGCAAGGCTCGTTTTTGGGGCCGGCTTACTCGCAGCAAGACATCGAGCAGCGCCTCAACACCATTGGCGCCACCTACGAAGTGCTGGGTGACGACGCGCTCATCCAAGCGGCTGCGCGGTCTTTGGCCGCAGGCAAAGCCGTGGGTTGGCATCAGGGCCGGATGGAGTTCGGCCCGCGCGCGCTGGGTGGCCGCTCGATACTGGCTGATCCACGGTCGCCAACCGCGCAACGGCACCTCAACCTGAAGATCAAGTTTCGCGAGTCGTTCCGCCCGTTCGCGCCCAGCATCTTGCGAGAGGATCTGGCCGATTGGTTCGAGCTCGACGTGGACAGCCCCTACATGCTGCTGGTGGCGGATGTGGTGCCGTCGCGGCGCTTGCCGATGACGGCCGAGCAGCAGGCCTTGTTCGGCTTGGACAAGCTCAATCTGCCGCGCTCGGAGATCCCGGCGGTCACGCATGTGGACTACTCGGCCCGCATCCAGACGGTAGACGCGGCGACTGCGCCGCGCTACCACGCGTTGCTCAAGGCCTTCAAGGCGCTCACCGGCTGCCCGGTACTCGTGAACACCTCGTTCAATGTACGCGGCGAGCCCATCGTTGAAAGCCCCGAGGACGCCTACCGCTGCCTGATGGGCACCGAAATCGATCTGCTGGTGATCGGCAATTGCCTGGTGCGGCGCGAGCGGCAAGCACCCTCGCAGCTCAAGGACTACCGAGATCAACACGTGCCGGACTAAGACCATGGCCATGAGCGACCGCGCCAAGGAGCGCGTGCTGATTCTGGTGGTGCTGGTACTGATGGCCAGCGCCTGTGAAATGGCGGTGCGCCTGCTGCGGCCGCAAATCACCTTCTCGAAGCTGCTCAACCGTTTGGGCAGCTACTACGCGCCCGATCCGGACACCACCTTCACGCTGCAGCGCAACTACCTGGGCACCGAGCCGTCGATGGAACATCCCGGGCAGTCCGTGCAAGTCACGATCAACGCCCAGGCCATGCGCGGACAACCGCCCCGCCCGGGCGCAGACACGGTGATGGTGGTCGGTGACTCGTACACCTTTGGCGTGTATGTCAACGACGACGAGACCTACCCGGCAGTGCTTGAGCGCCTGGCGGCGCCACGCAACCCAGACCTGCAGGTGCTCAACGCGGGCTACACCGCAGGCTTCGAGACCGACCAGCAGTTTGCCTGGCTGCGTCGGCACCTCGATGCCTACCGGCCCCGGGTGGTGATCCTGGGCATCTTTGCCGGCAACGACATCCTCGGCATCAAGCCCAAGGCCTGGCGCGAGCCGGACGAACGCGGTCTGCCCGGGCGCTGGATCGACCGCGAATTGATGGTCACCGAGGCCGGCTTCATCATCAACAAGGTGAGCAGCCTAGGCACAGTTGGCGCCGAATTGATCTACCACGTGCCAATCCTGCGCGAAAGCCACTTCGCAGTGATGGTGGGCCATCTGGTCGATCGGCTGTTCTTTGCTCGCCCGGTCGCGAGCAACAGGCAATGGTCAGAGCACCTGTTTGGCCGCTTCAGCGCCGAATTCGAGCGCAAGGAATCGATCTTCGTCGACCTGGTGGCGGCCATGCGCGATGACTGCGAAGGTAAGGGCGTGCGCTTTGTCGCGGCCCTGTTGCCTGTCAATTTCATGGTCGAGCCCGAAAAGCTGCGCCTGGTGTTCCCTAACGTCGATACCTCGCGCGAGCAACTGCCCTCGACCTACCACGCCAGGCTGGCCGCCAAGCTGCGAGCCCGTGGCGTCGAACCCATCGACGTCGAAGCGGCGATGCGGGCCAGCACGCAAGGCCCATTCTTTCCAGCCAATGGCGAGGTGCACTTCAACCCCAATGGCAATCGCTTCACGGCTCAAACCATCGAAAAGGTGTTGGTCGAGCGCGGCTTGCTGCGTTGATCGCCGAAAAGCCTTTGAGCGCGCTGTCAACCACCGCGCTCGATCACGGGCTGCCGGTACTCACTGCCAACCTCAAGCACCTCGGCGCCGTCCAGGGTCTCAAGGTCGGGGCCTTCCTACCTTGAGCTGCGCAGCGCCGGGCGGCAAATGGCAAGACTCGACTCCGCTGCCCTGCGGGGAACTTGAAACCAACGGCCTGACCCGGCTGGCCTGAACTTCAATGCAGCGCCGCAGCGGCGGCATCGCCGCGATGCAACTCACCGCGCTCCAGCACCAGGGTCTGGCTGGGCAGATCGCCGAGCAGGCTGCGGTTGGACTCGGTGATGACGATGCACAACTCCGGGCGGCTTTGGTGCAGGCGGCGCAGCGAGGCGCTGTACTGCTGGGCCAGCACCGGCGCCAGGCCTTGGAACGGCTCGTCGAGCAGCACCATCCGCGCGCCGACCATCACCGCGCGCCCGAACGCGGCCATCTTGCCCTGGCCACCGGAGAGCGCCGCGCCCGAGCGCGCCAGCATCGGCTTGAGCTCGGCAATGATGTCCAGCGTCTGCTCCAGCCGCGCGTTCACGGCCTGGCGCGACAGGCCGATCACCTCGCAGGGAAAGCGCAGGTTCTCCTCGACGCTGAAGCTCGGAAACATGACCCGGTCCTCGGGCGCATAGCCTATGCCCAGCCGGGCCCGCAGCCGCGCCGGGACGGCGGCAAGGTCCTGGCCGTCGAGCAAGACCCGGCCCTGGTGGCCGGGCCGCAGCCCCATGATGAGGCGCAGCAGGGTGGTCTTGCCGGCGCCGTTGCGGCCGACCACCGCAACCGTGCTGCCGGGCTCCAACTGGCACGATACGCCGCGCAGCACGGCGACGCCGGCAATCTGGGTCGAGACCTGTTCCAGGCTGAGCATGGTGTGCCGCCTCACTCGCCGACGATGTGCCTGCGCACCAGCGGGTCGCGCAGGACCGCCTCGGGCGCGCCGTCGGCCGCCACCTTGCCGGCGATCCAGGCGGCCAGCCGGGTGGCGTAGCGCCTGACGATGTCGATGTCGTGCTCGACGAAGATGCAGGTCACCTGGCGCTCGTCCAGGGCCTGCATCAGCACCGCCATCAGGGCGTGCTTCTCGTCGCTGGACACGCCGCTGGTGGGCTCGTCCATGACCATCAGCTTGGGCCGCAGCATCAGCGCCATCGCCACGTCGAGCAGCTTGCGCTGGCCCTCGGGCAACTGCCCGGCGAGGTCGTTGGCGCGCGGCTGCAACTGCAGCAGCGCCAGCGTGGCGTCGACCTCGGCGGCAGCGGCCGATTGCGCCAAGGGGCGCCACAGCCGCAAGCGCGGATGGACCGCCGAGGCGGCGATCAGCAGGCATTGGCGCACGCTGTGTTCGGTGAACACCTGCGGCAACTGGAACGACCGGCCGATGCCGCGGCGGGTGATCGCCCGCGGCGACTGGCCGGTGACGTTGACGCCGTCAAAGTACACCTGTCCGGCGCTGGGCCGCAGGTAGCCGGTGCAGATGTTGATGAAGGTGGTCTTGCCCGCGCCGTTCTGGCCGACCACGGCCAGCCGCTCGCCGGGCATCAGGTCGAAGTCGATGGCGTCGGCCGCGACCACGCCGCCGAAGTGCAGCGACAGGCCGCGGGTGCTGAGCAAGCTGCCGGCGGCCGGCGGTGATGCAGCCACGCCGCTCATGCCGCCGCCTTCAGCCGCAGGCGGCTTTCGAGCAGCCCGAAAATGCCACTCGGGGCGACGAAGACCATCACGATCAAGACCAGGCCCAGCGCCAGTTGCCAGGCGCCAGTGATCAGGGCGGCGGCGTAGAGCTTGACGAACTCGAACACGAAGGCGCCGATGAACGCCCCCAGCGCGTGGCCCGAGCCGCCGAGGACGGCGATGAAAACAATCTCGCCAGAGCGGACCCAGTAGCCCATCTCCGGCGTGACCAGCCCCTGCACCAGGGCGAAGACGCTGCCGCCCAGGCCGCAGAGCGTTGCTGACAGCACATAGCCACCCCAGAACACCCGCTTGGCCGAGATGCCGAGGTACTCCAGCCGCGTCTCGTTGGTCTTGACCGCCGCCAGCGCCTGGCCGTTGAGGCTGCCGAAGTAGCGCATCACGGCCCAGCCGGCGGCCAGCGCCAGCACCAGCGCCAGGCCCAGCAGCGCCGTCTCGAAGGCCTCGCGCGGCATCGCCACGCTGGCAAAGGTAGGGCGGTCGAAGCGCAGGCCATCGGTGCCGCCGGTGAGGCCGCCGAACTTGCCCAGCACCGAGTACAGGACCATCGAGAAGGCCAGGTTGAGCATGCCGAAGAAGATGCCGCGGTAGCGCACCATGAAGGCCCCGATCAGCGCCCCGGCGGCGGCCGCCAGGCCGGTGCCCAGCGCCACCAGCAGCAAGGCATCCAAGTGCCAGGCGCGGCCGGCAAAGGCCACGGCGTAGCCGCCCAGGCAGGCGAACATGCCATGGCCGAACGACACCTGGCCGGCGCGCAGCAGCACGATCACGCCGGCCACGGCCAGGCCATTGGCCAGGGCCATCAGCACCGGCGTCTTCAGCCACGGCAGGGCCAGCGACAGCCAGACCAGCGCCGCCACCAGAACCGCCACGATGACCCCCAACCGCAGGCTGCCCATGCTCAGATCCGCCGCGCCGCAACGCTGGAGAACAACCCCTGCGGCCGCAGCAGCAGCACCAGCACCATGATCACGTAGGGCATCAGCACCTCGGCCTCGGGCAACAGGTAGACGCTGAAGGACCGCGCCAGGCCGATCATCAGCGCCGCCAGCGCCGCGCCGCCGATCTGGCCCAGCCCGGCGGTGGCCACCACGGCAAACGACAGCACCATCATGTCGGCGCCAATGCCGGGGGTGAACGAGGTCGTCGGCGACGCCAGGGCGCCGCCCAACGCGCCCAGCATGCCGCCCAGGGCGATGGTCAGCCAGGTCACCCGGTGGGTGTTGACGCCCAGTGTCGTGGCCACCTCGCGGTGGTGGGTCACGGCGCTGATCTGCCGGCCGGCTGCGGTACTGCCAAGGAACCAGCGCAGGCCGGCAAAGGCCGCCAGCGCCACCGCCGGCAGCACCAGCAACTGGTAGCGGGTGTAGGTGACGCCGGCCACCGTCAGCGTGCCCAACTGGTTGACCACGTCGGAGACAAAGACTGGCTGCACCCCCCAGATCAGGCGCTGCAAGTCCTCCAGCACCATGAAGGCGGCAAACGTCACCAGCAGTTGCAGGGCAGGGTCTTTGTCGAGGATGTGGCGCAGCAGCGCGAACTCCAGCACCGTGCCCAGCAGGCCGCCGATGACGATGGCCGCGACGAACAGCGCCGGCAGCGCCAGCCAGGCGGGCAGAGCGAACTGGGTGATCGCCAGGCCGAGCGTGGCGGCGAAGTAGCCGCCCCAGGCGTAGAGGCTGCCATGGGCGACGTTGATGATCTGCATCACGCCAAAGATCAGCGTCAGGCCCAGCGCCACCAGGAACAGCAGTGCCGCGTACGACACCCCGTCCATGGTCGCCAGCAGCAGCAGTGAGCCGTCCATGGGGGCGCCGGATCAAGCGGTGCGGGGGCGGCTCACTTGAAGTCGTGGGCCTTGAACTGGTCGGTCGTCAACACCTTGGCCATCGCCGGATTCAAGGCCTTGACCCAGGGCAGCGAGGGCTCGCCGACCGGCGGCGTGACCAGTTCGGCCGGCACCAGCACCATCTTGTCGATCACCGCGAAGGGGTACTTCGGGTCGCGCTTGGTGATGCCCAGCATCTGCGCCTCCAGGCCCTGGCCGTCGGCGCGCATGGTCAGCTCGCGGCCGAAGGCCTTGAACTTGAGCGTGCGCATCGCCTCGGCCACCTGCTCAGGCGCCGGCCACTTGCCGGCGTTGGCCTTGATCGCCGCCTCGTAGCCCGCCTTCAGGCCGGTCAGCGCCTGGGCCATGTGGTAGCTGGGGTAGATCGGGTAGGAGCCGGTCTTGGCGCGGAACTTGGCGACGAAGTCCTTGTGCGCCGGCTCGTTGCGGGTCTCGGGATGGGCCCAGTAGTGGTCGCCGCGGGCGCCGGCAATGATCCCCGCCGGGACCGCGTCGCCCAGCCGCTCAAGCGAGCTTTCGAGCAGCGGCATGACGAAGGTCGAGCCTTGGGCCAGCAGGCCGCGCTGGCCGGCCTGGCGGATGAAGGTGTCGAGGTCGCCGCCCCAGGAGGTGTTGAGCACCACGTCCGGGCGCAGCGCCTGCAGGCGCGAGATTTCGGTGGAGAAGTCAGCCGCGCCGAGCTTGGGGAACATCTCGGCCACCACCCGCACATCGGGCTTGAAGACCTTCAAGGTGTTGATGAAGATCTCCCACGAGTCGCGGCCCCAGGCGTAATCCTGGTTGACCACCGCGATCGACTTGAAGTCGGGCTTGACCTTCATCAGGTAGAGCACCGCCGCCACCATCTCGGTGGTCGCATTGGCCTGGGTGCGCAGGACGTACTTGTAGCGCTTGCTCTCGAGGATCTTCTCGGTGCCGCAGTCCCACATCAGGTTGAGCACCTTCAGGTCCTCGGCGACCGGGGCGAGGATGTTGCAACTGCCGCTGGAGATCGACGCCAGCATGGTGCGCACCCCCAGCTCCTGGACCAGGCGGCGGTACTCGGAGAGCATCTTGTCGCCGCCCAGGCCCTCGTCGATGAAGATCGGCGTGAGCTTGACGCCGCCGATGCCGCCGGCCTTGTTGATGTCGTCGATCAGCAGCTCGGCCGCCGCCTTGCCCGGCACGCCGAACACCGAGGCCGCGCCCGACAGGAAGGTGGTGATGCCGATCTTCAACTCGGCCGGCTTGTCCTGCGCCGCCGCGCCGCCGTGGACAGCCGTGATCGCGGCCAGGCAAAGACTGAGCAAATGCTTCTTCATGGTGTCTTTCGTGGTGGACCCGATGCCGCCGCCCTGTACGCCGGGCGGCGCAAGTGTCACCGGGATTGGCGCTGCAGCAGTCTGTCGGCTACCCTCGCCCGCCACTGCCAGGCAGCAGCGCTGGCCGGCCTTGCCCCTGTCCTCCAACGCGCCAGCCACATTGCCCCGACATGAACCCTCGCCCGCTCCAGGCCGCCATCCTCGACCTCGACGGGACGCTGGTCGACACCGTTGGCGATTTCGACGCCGCGCTCAACGCCATGCTGGCCGAGCTGGGCCTGCCCGGGGTGGACCGCAGCTTCATTGCCCGCACCGTCGGCCAGGGCAGCGCCCACCTGATCCGCAGCACGCTGGCGCAGGTCGGCGCCGATCCGGCGCTGGCCGAGCCGGCCTGGCGGCATTACCAGCGCCACTACCTGGCGGTCAACGGCTGCTTCTCCAGCGTCTATCCCGGCGTGGTCGAGGGGCTGGCGCGGCTGCAAGCCGCCGGCCTGCGGCTGGCCTGCGTGACCAACAAGCCAGGCGACTTTGCCCGCCCGCTGCTGGCCGCCAAAGGCCTGGACCGCTGCTTTGACCACGTCTTCGGCGGCGACGCCTTTGCCCGGCAAAAGCCCGACCCGCTGCCGCTGCTGCAAGCCTGCGCCGCGCTGGGCAGCGCGCCGGCGCAGACGCTGGTCGTCGGCGACTCGCGCAATGACGCCCTGGCCGCCGCCGCCGCCGGCTGCCCGCTGGTGCTGATGCGCTATGGCTACAACCACGGCCAGCCCGTGCAGGCGCTGCCGGCCGAGCAGCATCTTGACCGGCTGGACGCCCTGGTGCTGGACACGCTGGTGCTGGGCCGCCCTGGCCCCGAATCAGCGCTGATAAACTGAGCCGATGCTGTCCGTTGGCCACCTTCCCACCCGCAAATCCAGGTCGCCCGACCGGGGAGCCTGGGCCTGGCGACGCTCTCCGCGCCGCCCCTGCTGCCGCTGATTTGCGCAAGACGGCAGCCCGCCTGCCCCCTCCGGCCGAACGCCCGCCGGTTTGCGCCATCCCGCAACGCGACACACCCGTCGCGCCACACCCCTCGCGACACCCGAGCGCCCAGCACTGCCAAGCCGTGCCGGCGCCGCACCCCACACCATGATCACCGAACTCGAATTCAAGAGCCTGGCCGGCCAGGGTTTCAACCGCATTCCGCTGCTGGTCGAGGCCTTTGCCGATCTCGAAACCCCGCTCTCGCTCTACCTCAAGCTGGCCGGTGGCGCCAGGCACAGCTTCCTACTCGAATCGGTGGTCGGCGGCGAGCGCTTCGGCCGCTATTCCTTCATCGGCCTGCCGGCGCGCACCCTGCTGCGCAGCAGCGGCTGGCTGACCGAGGTGGTCAGCGATGGTGCCGTGGTCGAGAGCCACGAAGGCAATCCGCTGGACTTCATCGAGGCCTACCAGCGGCGCTTCAAGGTCGCCCTCAGGCCGGGCCTGCCGCGGTTCTGCGGCGGCCTGGCCGGGTATTTTGGTTATGACGCGGTGCGCTACATCGAGCCGCGCCTGGCCAAGACCCAGAAAAGCGGCGGCCTGGCCACCCCGGACATCCAGTTGCTGCAGACCGAGGAACTGGCGGTGATCGACAACCTGTCCGGCCGGCTGTACCTGATCGTCTACGCCGACCCGGGCCAGCCCGAGGCCTACGCCCGGGCCAAGCGCCGGCTGGCCGAGCTGGGTGACAAGCTGCGCTACTCGGTCAGCGCCCCGCCGGTGCGGCGCGGCCCGAGTTATGCGGTCGAGCGCGAATTTGCCAAGGCCGACTACCTGGCGGCGGTCGAACAAAGCAAGGAACTGATCGCTGCCGGCGACATGATGCAGGTGCAGATCGGCCAGCGCCTGAAGAAGCGCTACACCGAGAGCCCGCTCAGCCTGTACCGCGCGCTGCGCTCGCTCAACCCCTCGCCGTACATGTATTTCTACGACATGGGCGACTTTCAAATCGTCGGCGCCAGCCCGGAGATCCTGGTCCGCCACGAGTCCACCGCCGAGGGCGACAAGATCACCATCCGGCCGCTGGCCGGCACCCGCCCGCGCGGCACCAGCCCCGAGGCCGACCGGGCCACCGAGGTCGATTTGCTGGCCGACCCCAAGGAGCGCGCCGAGCACCTGATGCTGATCGACCTGGCGCGCAACGACATCGGCCGCATCGCCAAGACCGGCAGCGTCAAGGTCACCGAGGCCTTCGCGGTCGAGCGCTATTCACATGTGATGCACATCGTCAGCAACGTCGAGGGCCTGCTCCTGGACGGCATGAGCAACATGGACGTGCTGCGCGCCACCTTCCCCGCCGGCACCCTGACCGGCGCGCCCAAGATCCGCGCGATGGAGGTGATCGACGCGCTCGAACCGGTCAAGCGCGGCATCTACGGCGGCGCCTGCGGCTACCTGAGCTTTGCCGGCGACATGGACATCGCCATCGCCATCCGCACCGGCATCGTCCAGGCCAACACCTTGTACGTCCAGGCCGCAGCCGGCGTGGTCGCCGATTCGGTGCCCGAAATGGAATGGCGCGAGACCGAACACAAGGCCCGGGCATTGATCCGCGCGGCGGAGTTGGTGGAAGAGGGGTTTTGATACCTTCTGCAGCGCGACCATGTCTGCGGTAGTGACAACCTCAGCGCCTGCGGGTGAATGTCAAGTGTCCAGCCTCGGGACTTGGTGAATTAGTCCGCTTTGGGCTTGCCGCCCGGCCCAATCCCGGACACGGCCGCTGGCGTCAGAGTCGATAAATCTGTTGAGCGGTGCCGAAGAACATAGCGCCGGCTCCGCTCTTTTGAACGCCCAGCGCCCTGAGATAAGTGGATTGGCTGCGGTTTGGACTTCTTCTCAGATGGTGCACCGACTCGGGGCTTTCATGCTCGGGGGGCGAGTGGGTCAACTCATGATCGGTTTGGCATCGCGGATGCGGACGCGCTGCTCGTCGATGACCCACAATTGTCCGTGAACGCGCTCTGAGGCAGCCAAACGGAGCCCAGCGCGGACAAGCGCGTCAATGGCGTTGAAGGTCTGTTTTGCCGGCCGAAGAACCCAGATTCCGGCGTGACTGCCTGGCGGGTACGCTCGAATGTCTGCGAAATCAAGGCCCAGGGTGACGAGAACACGGCTTTCGGCAACGCTTGCCTTCAGAACTTGCTCGTCCGGCGCGCCGGCAAGCTGCTCTTGAGCGACCGTGTGCGCGTCCTGCTCGAGGGCAGCGAGCGTTGTGCTGACGAGTTCGGGGAGGTTCTCGTCGAGCTTGAACTTCACGAGGCGATCAGGCCGGGATCGGGATCACGCGCTCGCGGGCCAGTTCGGCTGCATAGGCCAGGGCGGCAGGAACGTGTTCTGGACGCAGGCTCGGGTACTGCGCGAGGATCTCTTGCGGCGTGGCGCCGTCGGCGAGGTTGTCCAGGACGACGCTCACAGGGATGCGCGTTCCATCGAAGCGAACAGCTCCGTGGAGGGTCTGAGCATCTGCGGTGATGCATTGCTTCCAGTCCATGGCGACCTCATGCGCGAACAGACCGATTCTAGCCGTGCGGGTCTTCATCAGCGGTGGATGCCACACGCACAGTTGGCTGGCGACGACTGACTTGTTCTAAATCCGCCATCTGCAGAACGGCCGCCTCAATAGCCGACCGCGCTGGCCCACTTGTACGGTTCAGGGCCGTCTGGGCGCGACTGGCCGGGCGAGTGGCACGGGCGCGGCTTGCCAATGTCAAGGTCGCAAGGCGAATAGGTAAGTTGGTGCTTGGCGCCGGCGTCGTGCCGCATCGCGTGCATTCTGGAAAAAGCGCCGTATTCATGGCGGCCTCGCCATCGGCAGCGCAAGCCGCGCTCGCACTGGCCGAACCCCATCGCCTGCATGCCAGTAAATCTGCGTCCGGGCTTGCGGCGGCTGGTGCGGCAGCGCGAGCTGATCCACTGCCTGCGCCCCGGCACAGGTACCGATGCGGCGGGTGTTCAGCCTCGGGATTTGGCGAATCAGTCCGCCGCTGGCGTCAGAGCCGATAAATCCTTTGCGCGGTGCCGAAGAACATCGCGTCCTGCTCGTCGGCGCTGTAGCCGGCGGCGATCTTCTTCATCGCGTTCCAGTACGCGCCACAGGGCAGCGAACGTTTGTCGACCGGGAAATTGCTCTCGAACATGCAGCGCGCCGGGCCGAAGCATTCGATGGTGTGCTGGTAGTAGCGGGACTGGGCGACGACCAATTCGTCCGAGCTGGCGGGCCTGGCACGGCGGTCCCAGCCGAAGCCGTTGTCGGGCATGGCCAGGCCACCGAGTTTGGCGACCACGTTGGGAGATTGGGCTATTGCCGCAATGTCGCGCTGCCGGGCGCTGAAGATGGCCTCGCGCTGGCCGGCGTAGACGCCCACGCCGAGTGGCGCGCCGAAGTGGTCAAGCATCAGGGTGGTGCCGGGCGCGGCGCGGACTGCCAGACAATCCGCCCTCCAACGAGAGGGAACAGGCATGGGCAACAGCAGCGGCAAACACAGCGGCAGCAAACACAGCGGCAAGAACAGCGCATTCGCCCGCGTGGTGGCCGTGGTCGGTGGCGCGACGCTGCGCTGGCGGCGGTTGCAGGGCGTGCCGCAGGTGCAGGCGGTGGGCACAGCGCCGGAGATTCCGCAGGCCAGGCCGCAGGGCAAGCTGCCGACGCTGAAGATGCCGACCGCGCGCGGCTGGGCGCCGGGGCAGACGCCGCTGGCGGCGCCGGGGCTCAAGGTCAACGCCTTCGCCACCGACTTCAAGCACCCGCGCTGGATCTGCGTGCTGCCCAATGGCGACGTGACCGTGGCCGAGGCGATGCAGGAGGGCTCGGGCAAGCCGCGCACGCTGTTCGAGCATGCGATGGTCAGCACCATGCAGCGCGCCGCCGCGATCGGCAAAAGCCCGAACCGCATCAGCCTGCTGCGCGACGCCGACGGCGACGGCGTGGCCGAACTTCGCCACACCTTTGCCGAGGGCCTGAACCAGCCCTTCGGCATGGCGCTGGCGGGCGACACCTTCTACGTCGGCAACACCGACGGCATCTTGGCCTTCGGCTACACCCCGGGCGCGACCCGGCTCAGCGGCCCGGGCAAACGCCTGTGCAGCTTCAAGCCCAGCGGCCACTGGACCCGCAGCCTGCTGCTCAGCCCCGACGGCAGCAAGCTCTATGCCGGCGTCGGCTCGCTGACCAACATCGCCGAGGGCGGCATGGCGGTCGAGGCCGGCCGCGCCTGCATCGTCGAGCTGGACCTGGCCAGCGGCGCCAGCCGGCCCTATGCCACGGGCCTGCGCAACCCCGTCGGCACCGCCTGGGAGCCAGGCAGCGGCCGGCTCTGGACGGTGGTCAACGAGCGCGACGGCCTGGGCGACGAGACGCCGCCGGACTACCTGACTTCGGTGGCCGACGGCGGCTTCTACGGCTGGCCGTATTGCTACTGGGGCAAGACCGTCGACGAGCGGGTGGCGCAGGACCCGGCGCTGGTGGCCAGGGCGTTGACGCCCGACTACGCGCTGGGCGGCCACACTGCCTCGCTGGGCCTGTGCTGGCTGCCCGCCGGCACCCTGCCGGGCTACGGCGCGGGCATGGTGATTGGCCAGCACGGCTCGTGGAACCGCAGCACGCTCAGCGGCTACCGGGTGGTGCATGTGCCGTTTGCCGACGGCCGGCCGGCCGGGCCGCCGCGCGACATCCTGAGCGGCTTTCTCTCGGCCGACGAGCAGGAGTCGTTCGGCCGGCCGGTGGGCGTGGCCCTGACCGCCGACGGCGCGCTGCTGGTGGCCGACGATGTCGGCGACGTGGTCTGGCGGGTGACGGGGGCCTGAACCGGCCAGCGTTGCCGCAGCGGGCCTGCGCGGCGGCAGGCATGGGTATTTTCCTGAGCCCTAAGGCCAGCGCTGGCGCGCCGCCAGGGGCTATTCTCAGCGGCCCTTTTTTCGCCGCGTCCTGCCGCTGGAGTCTGTCCATGATGTCGATCCGTTCCCTGCCGGCCCTGGCTGCCGTGACTGCCCTGGCGCTGTCCGCCGGCGCACTCGCCGCCGACCTGCGGGTGCAGTGCTATTCCGATGGCAACGAGTGCGAGGTGCTGGGCGACCTGGCCAAGCGCTTCGAGACCGAGAACGCCGGCACCAAGGTGCTGATCGACCAGGTGCCGTTCAAGGCGGTGGTCGAGACCCTGCCGGTGCAACTGGCCGCCGGCCAGGGCCCGGACATCGCCCGCGTCGCCGACCTGGGCGGGCTGAGCAAGTACTACCTGGACCTGGCGCCGCTGCTGCCCGCGGCCAGCGTCAAGCACCTGCAGGACAACTTCGCCTCCAGCCTGAACTGGTTCCGCGCCGGGCCGGCCGACAAGGGCGTTTACGGCCTGATGTCGCAACTGACGGTGACCGGGGCCTATGTCAACAAGACCCTGTTCGAGCAGGCCAAGGTGGCGATCCCCGGCGCCGGGGCCACCTGGGACCAGTGGATGGAGGCGGCCTCCAAGGTGGCGCAGGCCACCAAGACACCGTTTGCGATGGCCATGGACCGCAGCGGCCACCGCTTTGCGCCGCTGGCGGTGGCCTATGGCGCGAAGATCTTCGACCCCGCCGGCAAGCCGGTGATCGACGCCGGCTACCAGGCGGCGGCGCGCAAATTCGTCGATTGGCACAAGGCCGGGCTGATGCCCAAAGAGGTCTGGGGCGGCGTCGGTGGCTCGCAGTACCGCGACGCCTTTGAGGAGTTCGCCAACGGCCGGGTGGTGGTGTATTACTCGGGCTCGTGGCAGGTCAAACGCATGGACGCGCAGGTCACCAAGGCCTTCGACTGGGGGGTGGCGGCTGCGCCCTGCGGCCCGGCCGGCTGCACCGCCATGCCCGGGGGGGCGGCCTACGTTGCGTTCAAGTCCAGCAAGCAGCCGGCCGAGGCGGCCAAGTTCATCGCCTTCCTGGCGCGCGACGCCATCTACCGCGAGATGATGGCCCGCACCGACAACATCCCGGCGCATCTGGAGGTGGCCAAGGCTGGCGTGGTCTACAACGCCTCGCCGGTTGCCAAGGCGGCGCTGAACAGCTTCGTCGCCGACGTGCCGAAGATCGCCAAGGCCAACTTCGAGCTGCAGGGCTACCGCTACAACCGCGCCTTCTTCTTGCCGACGGCGCAGCGCCTGGGCCAGGCGGTGGCCGGCGAGATGTCCACCGACGACGCCTTGAAGCGCCTGGCCATGGACCTGGACGAGCAGGTGGCGGCGGCCAGCAAATAGGCGCCAGAGGTGGCCACGCCGGGATCCAGCGCCAGGGCCACCCCGTGGTGGTTTCTCGGCCCTAACCTGCTGATCTTCGGCGTCTTCACCTTCTTGCCGATCGCCATCAACCTGTACTACGCCTTTACCGGCGGAGTCCAGTTGTACCCGCAGGACCGGCCGCTGGTCGGGCTGGAGAACTTTGCCACCCTGCTCGATTGCGGCAGCTATTTCGACCCGTCGAGTTGCCGCAAGGACATCTTCTGGCGGGCGGTCTGGAACACTGCCCGCTTCGCCCTGATCCAGGTCGTGCTGATGCTGCTGTTCAGCCTGGTCACTGCCCTGGTGCTGAACCGCAAGATCATCGGCCGGGGCTTCTGGCGCGGCGTGTACTTCTACCCGGTGCTGCTGTCGCCGGTGGTGGTGGCCCTGGTCTGGAAGTGGATCCTGCAGCGCGAGGGCGTGCTCAATGCCGGCATGGCCGCCTTCGGTGCCGAGCCGGTGCTGTGGCTGGCCGAGCCCGGCTGGGCCTTCGCCTGGGTGGTGTTCGTCAGCATCTGGGCGCACATGGGCTTCTACACCCTGATCCTGCTGGCCGGCCTGCAGGCGATCCCGGCCGACCTCTACGAGGCGGCGCAGATGGACCGTGCCTCGCCCTGGCGCACGCTGCGCCGCATCACCCTGCCGCTGCTGCTGCCCAACCTGCTGGTGGCGGGGGTGCTGGCGGCGATCCGGGCGGTGCAGATCTTCGACGAGGTGTTCGTGCTGACCGGCGGCGGGCCGGGCTCGGCGACGATCTTCGTCGTCCAGTTCATCTACCAGACCGGTTTCCAGGAGCAGGTCCGGCTGTACGGCCTGGCCGCTGCCGGCTCGCTGTTGCTGGCCTTGGCGCTGGTGGTGCTGACCCTGCTGCAACTGCGCGTCACCCGGGCCGACGAGGTTGGGGAGCGGGCACGGTGAGCGCCCTGGCCTTCCTGACCCGCCGCGTCGGCCGGCGCAGCCTGCACTGGACCGACTGGCTGAGCTATGCCTATCTGGCGGTCGGCCTGTTGATGATGTTCGGCCCTGTGCTGTGGCTGCTGCTGTCGTCGTTCAAGACCCCGGCCGCGCTGGCGACTTTTCCGCCCAGCCTGCTGCCCTATGGCCAGAAGCAGGTCAGCGTGCCGGGCGAGGGGGCGCCCAAGCCGGTCTACCGTGTCCGCCTGCCCGACGGCAGCCAGCGCGAATTGCCCGAGATCCGCCGCATCGGCCTGAGCGCCACCTATGTCGACCCGGCCCAGCCCGAGGTGCCGATCCGCGCCAGCATCGAGGGCCGCGAGCCGGTGCGCGAGTTCCGCCTGGCGACCGAGAACTACAGCGACCTTGCGGGCAAGTTCCGGGTCGGCCTGTACCTCTGGAACTCGGTCTTCATCACCCTGGTGGCGACGCTGCTGACCCTGCTGTTCAACTCGATGGCGGCGTTCGCCCTGTCCAAGTACCAGTTCAAGGGCCGGGCTGGGGTGTTCGGGCTGATCCTGGTCACGCTGATGGTGCCGCCGGCGATCGTGCTGGTGCCCAACTTCTTGGTCATCAACGAGCTGGGCCTGCTCAACAGCCTGTGGGGCGTGATCTGGCCGGCCGTGGCCACCCCGACCGGCGTGTTCCTGCTGCGCCAGTACATGCTGACGATCCCCGACGAACTGCTGGAGGCCGCGCGCATGGACCATGCCGGCGAATGGCGCATCTACTGGCGGATCGTGCTGCCGCTGTCGGCACCGGCGCTGGCGGTGCTGGCGATCTTCTCGGTGATGTGGCGCTGGAATGACTTTCTCTGGCCGCTGATCGTCCTCAGCAAGAGCGAGAAGTTCACCCTGCAACTGGCGCTCAACGCCTTCCAGGGCGACCTGGTGACGCAATGGAACTACCTGCTGGCGATGACGGTGATGACGCTGTTGCCGATCACCCTGGTGTTCGCCTTCCTGCAAAAGTACATCACCCAGGGCATCGCCTCGGCGGGAGTGAAGTGAATGGCGGCCTTGCAGTTGCAGAACATCGTCAAGGACTTCGGCGCCGTCCGCGTCATCCACGGCGTCGACCTGGACATCGCCGACGGCGAGTTCATCGTCTTCGTCGGGCCCTCGGGCTGCGGCAAATCGACCCTGCTGCGGCTGATCTGCGGCCTGGAAGACGCCAGCGCTGGCGAGATCCGGCTCGACGGTGCCCGCGTCAATGAGCTCGCCGCCGCCGACCGCGGCCTGGCGATGGTGTTCCAGTCCTATGCGCTGTATCCGCACATGACGGTCTACCAGAACATGGCCTTCGGGCTGGAGAACATCGGCACGCCACGCGCCCAGGTGCAGGCCAAGGTCGGCGCGGCGGCGGCGCTGTTGCAGCTCGACGCCCTGCTGCAACGCAAGCCGACCCAGCTCTCGGGCGGGCAGCGCCAGCGGGTGGCGATTGGCCGGGCGATCGTGCGCGAGCCGAAGATCTTCCTGTTTGATGAGCCACTGTCCAACCTCGACGCCGAGTTGCGCGTGGCGATGCGCAGCGAGATCACGGCGCTGCACCGGCGCCTGGGCGCGACCATGGTCTATGTCACCCACGACCAGGTCGAGGCGATGACCATGGCCGACCGCATCGTGGTGCTGCGCGGCGGCCACATCGAGCAGGTCGGCACGCCGCTGGCGCTGTACAACCTGCCGGCCAACCGCTTCGTCGCCGGTTTCATAGGCTCGCCGAAGATGAATTTCCTGCCGCTGACGCTGGGCGCCAATGGTCAGGTGCTGACCCGCCACGGCGCCGCCCTGGACTGGCCCGCGGCGGCAGCGGGCGCCGCGCCGGCCGAGCTGGGCATCCGCCCCGAGCACCTGTCGCTGAGCCCCAGCCCGGGCGCGCTGGCCCTGCCGATGCGGGTCAACCAGGTCGAGCAGCTCGGCGGCCATGCCCTGCTCCACGGCACCCTGCCCGACGGCCAGACCGGCATCAGCGCCCAATGCCCCGGCCAGCACGCGGCGCGCCCGGGCGACGCCCTGACGCTGTACGCGCCGGCCGCGGCCTGCCACCTGTTCGACGCCGACGGCCGGCGCCTGGGCGCACCATGAGCCCATTTCGCCAGGCCCGGATCGTCAAGGCCTCGGCCCAGGGCATTGAACTGGCGCTGGAGGCCGGCTGGCGCTGCCGGGTCGGCCTGGTCGCGCCCGGCGTCGGCCGGCTGCTGATGCTGCCGCCAGACGGCCTGCGCGAGCCGCGCTCCTGGTCGGTGCTGGACGGCGCCGACCCCTGGCAGGGCGCCGATCGGCTGGCGCTGTTTGCCGGCACCGCGCCGGCCAGGCTGGTCCAAGACAGCGACGCGCTCACGCTCGACGACGGCCGGCTGCGGCTGCGGATCGGCCTGTCGCCCTTCACGCTAGCCTGGGACCAATCTGGCGACGGCGGCCAGCACTGGCAGCCCTGCTGCGCCGACCGCGCCAGCTTTGCCTACGCCCATGCCCAGAAGTCGGGCACGCTGGGCCACTGGCAGGCGCGTGACGCCTGCGACCAATACTTCGGCCTGGGCGACAAGTCCGGCCCGCTGAACAAGGCCGGCCGGCGCCTGCGCACCCGCCAACTCGACGCCCTGGGCTACAACGGCGAGTCCTCGGACCCGCTCTACAAGCATTGGCCGTTCTTCATCGGCCGGCGCGCCGACAGCGGCCTGTGCTACGGCGTGTACTACGACACCCAGGCCGAATGCTGCTTCGACTTCGGCCAGGAGTTCGACAACTACCACGGCTTCTACCGCCACACCGAGATCGCCGACGGCGACCTCGACGCCTATGTCTTCGCCGGGCCGGACATGGCCGGCGTGCTGGCGCGGTTCCTGCCGCTGATTGGCGGCACGGCGATGCCGCCGCGCTGGAGCCTGGGCTACGCCAACACCGCCATGGCGCTGGCCGACGCGGCCGACGGGCAGGCGCAGATCGCCGGCTTCCTGGCCCGGGCGCGGGCATGCAAGTTCCCGCTCTCGGCGTTTCACTTCGGCTCTGGCTACACCAGCCGCGGCAAGCGCCGCTATGTCTTCACCTGGAACCGCGACAAGTTCCCCGAGCCGCAGGCGCTGCTGGGCGCGTTCAGGGCCGCCGGGGTGCGCACCGTCGCCAACCTCAAACCCTGTTTGCTCGACGACCACCCGGCGTTTGCGGCAGTTGCGGCGCAGGGCGGCTTTGTCGCCCAGGCCGATGGCGCACCCTGCCTGGACCCGTTCTGGGACGGCTGGGGCGCGCACCTGGACTTCGGCTCGGCGGCGGGCCGGCAGTGGTGGCAGTCGCAGTTCCAGGCCCAGGTGCTGACGCCCGGCTTCGACGCCGGCTGGAACGACAACAACGAGTACCCGATCTGGAACGAGGCCGGGCAATCTCAGGGCCAGGGCCAGCCCTTGGCCATCCACCGCTGCCGCCCGGTGCAGGCGCTGTGGATGACCCAGGCCACCGCCCTGCAGCAGCAGGCCCACCGCCCGGCCGAGCGGGTCTACACCGTCACCCGCGCCGGCCCGCCGGGCATCCAGCGCCTGGCCCAGACCTGGACCGGCGACAACACCACCAGTTGGCACACCCTGCGCTGGAACCAGCGCATGGCGATGACGATGTCGCTGTCGGGCATGTTCAACACCGGCCACGACATCGGCGGCTTCGCCGGGCCCGAGCCCGGCGCCGAACTGCTGATCCGCTGGGCCCAGGCCTGCTGCCTGAACCCGCGGATGATGATGAACTCCTGGAAGGCCGACGGCCAGGTCAACTCGCCCTGGCTGTACCCCGAGGCGCTGCCGGCGATCCACGCCACCGTGCGCCTGCGTCTGCGCCTGCTGCCCTACCTCTACACCCTGCTGTGGCAGGCGCGCCAGCGGCACCTGCCGGTGCTGCGGCCGAGCTTCTTCGATTTTGGCGACGACCCGCGCTGCTGGGCCGACGACGACCCGGCCGTGGCCGACAGCATGATGGTCGGCCCCGAGCTGCTGCTGGCACCGGTGTTCGAAGCCGGCGCCCGCCAGCGCCGGGTCTACCTGCCGCTGGGCGCGCATGCCAGTGGCTGGTTCGACTTGGGCGGCCTGAACCACTGGCCGGGTGGCAGCGAGGTCACGGTCGACGCGGCGCTGGAGCAAGTGCCGATCTTCGTCCGCGCCGGGGCGCTGTTGCCCATGACCGACAGCCACGGCGATGGCCTGCTGACCGAGGAACCGTCGCGCCTGCTGCGCTACTTCCCGGCGCCAGCCGGCAGCGGCCGCAGCCAGGCCGAGTTGTTCGAGGACGACGGGCTGCAGACCGCGTTCGACCGCGCTGGCCAAGTCGTCCACCAATTCAGCGCCGTGGCCGACGACGCCGGCCTGGCGATCCAGGCCGCGCAGCTCGGCGACTGGCCGCTGCCCTATGACCGGATCGGCGTCGAACTGCCCGCCGCCGAGCGCCGGCCGCTGAGCCTGCGCTCGGGCCGGGTGCCGCTGGTCAGGGCATGAGGCTGGCGCCACCCGGGCAGGCGCCGGGGCGACCCGGCCCGCCGGCTCAGGCGGTGAAGCGCCCGCGCTGCTGCAAGGCCAGCATGGTCGGCGACCGCAAGTCCAGCCAGGTCAGGAAATCGATGGTGCGGAATTCGCGGTCCAGCGCCGGCGGCCCGCAGATGGCCGCGCCCAAGGCCAGGTAAGCGCTGAGCAGGCGCGGGATCTTCGGCGCCATGCCGGCTTCGGCCGCCAGGCTGCAGGCAAAGGCCGGCCGCGGCAGCGTCTGCCAGGCGCTGGGCGCAAGCTGCGGCAGCAGCACGCGGTAGGCGGCGGCGCCAACCCTGGCGTCCTGCGAGTTCAGCGAACAACAGCCGACCATGTAGCGCGCGCCATGGTCACGGGCATAGGCGGCGATGCCCTTCCACAGCAGGTTCAGCACCGTGAAATTGCGGTGCGCCTGGTCGATGCAGGCGCGGCCCAGCTCCAGCATCGCGTGGCGCTGCGGCTCAAGTGGGCCGAAGTCGAATTCGCGGGCGCTGTAGTAGCCCAGGCCGCTGGCCGCGCGCTCGCCGGTCTGCAGCCGGTAGGTGCCCAGCACCTGGCCGCTGAGCGCGTCGTCGACGATCAGGTGGTCGCAGATGGCATCGAAGGGGTCGGCGTCCAGGCCGCTGTCCCAGGACTGCGCCAGACCTTCGTCCAGCTCCAGGTTGAAGACCTCGAAACGCAGCGCCTGGGCGGCGCGCAGGTCGGCCGCGGTGTGCGCCAATCGCACCCGGTAAACCGGCTTGGCAATGGCCTGCAGCGCGCCATGGATGGCGCCGGGCAGGGCTTGGGGCTGGGCGATCATGTTGAGCATGGGTCGATCAGTGGTGGAAGTGCTTACATTGAACCGCGTAAGTTTTAAGCGACTGTGACGACAGCCTGGGTCCGGTCGCATCGCCGCAACCAACCCATGCCCCAGCACCGCAGCACCCCAGCCACCGGCGCCAGCCGCTTCTGGCGCAACCGCATCGACGCGCCGTCGCGCGGCCGGCTCTGGAGCGCCGTCGGGGTAGCGCTGGCAGCGGTGGGCTGCGCGCCGCCGGGGCCAAAGCTGGCGCAGGCCGACACCGAGGCCTTGCGCGTCGACACGTCGCTCGGCGCGCCCCTGAACCTGGGGCTCAGCAGCCTGCGGGCCGGCCTGGCCGGTGGCCCCAGGCTGGTCCTGGTGCACGGCACGCCTGGCTCGGCCGAGGGCTGGAGCGACTACCTGCTCGACCCGCCGTCCGGCATGGAGGTGGTGGCGCTGGACCGGCCGGGCTTTGGCCGCAGCGGGCCCGACGGCGCCGTCACCAGCCTGCAGGCCCAGGCGGCGGCGGTGGCCAGCCTCTTGCCCGGCGACGGCCGGCCGGTGGTCCTGCTCGGCCATTCGCTGGGCGGGGCGGTGGTCGCGCAGGTCGCCGCCGACCACCCCCGCCGGGTCAGCGCGCTGGTGCTGCTGGCGGCCTCGCTGGACCCGGCCCAGGAGGCGATCCAGACGATCCAGTACATCGGCGCCTGGCCGCTGGTGCGCAGCCTGCTGCCGCGGGCGATCCGCAACGCCAATGCCGAACTGATGGCGCTCAAACCCGAGCTGCAGGCGCTGGCGCTGCGCCTGCCGAGCATCCGCGCCAAGGTGGTGATCGTGCATGGCACCCAGGACGACCTGGTGCCACTGGCCAACGTGCCCTTCATGCAGGCCAAGCTGACCGGCGCGGCCTGCGTCAAGACCCTGCTGCTGCCCGGCCAGAACCACTTCCTGCCGTGGAACTCGGCCGACACGGTGCGGGCGGCGGTGCGCCAGGCGCTGGAGCCGGGATGCTGAGCCTGCCCGACGCCTGGGCCGGGCTCAGTGCCTGGTACGGCGCGGTGCTGGCCGGCATGGCCGCGCCCTGGTTGATCGCCACGGTGCTGGCGCTGACAACGCTGCTGCTCGAAGACCTGGCGATCGCTGCCGGCGTGGCCCTGGCCACCCAGGGCGCGATCGGCTGGACGCTGTCGATGGCGGCGGTCGGCGGCGGCATCGCCATCGGCGATATCGGCCTGTACGCGCTCGGCCTGGGCGCGACCCGCATCCCCTGGCTGCACCGCCGCTATGTCGGGCAGCGCCGGCTCTGGGCCCAGCAGCAGTTGCTGCCGCGCCTGCCCAGCGCGGTGCTGCTGGCCCGCGTCGTCCCCGGCCTGCGCCTGCTGACCTACACCGCCTGCGGCTTCGTGCGGGTGCCACTGGGCCGGTTCTGCGCCTGGGTGGTGCTGGCGGTGGCGCTGTGGACGCTGGGCCTGTACGCCCTGAGTGTGGCCATCGGCCAGCAGATCGCCCAGCGCCTGGGGGTGGCGCCGCCGGTCGCGGTGGCGCTGCCCATCCTGGTGCTGGCCGCCGCCGTGCCCTTGTGGCGCCGGCTGCGGCCCGCAAGCGCCCTGTCCCGACCTGAATGAGACCTGCCATGTCCGCTGTGCTCGCCCCCCCACCCCTGGCCACACCCACGCCCGCACCGGCTACCACCGCCTTTCGCCCGCACCAGGGCATGCCCCCTTTCGACCAGAGCGGCGCCCCGCTGAGCTTCTTTGAGTTCTGGCCGATGTGGGCCTTCTACCCGCCGATCGCGCTGTACGCCGCGTGCCAGATGTTGCGCTACCGCGGCCTTCTGCTGCCTACCGTGGCCAATCCATCGTTCCCAGGCGGTGGCTTCTTCGGCGAATCAAAGGCCGACATCCTGGCG
>JANXYH010000089.1 GCA_025350145.1 Burkholderiales bacterium
GCTGCGCATGGCGATCATGCGCGGCCTCCGCGCATCATCAGCCTGTTTTCAATATCGACACGAACGACGATGGCCAGCGCGATCAGGTTCACCAAGATCGCCGAGCCGCCGTAGCTCAGCAGGGGCAGGGTCAGGCCCTTGGTCGGCAGGGCGCCGAGGTTCACGCCCATGTTGATCAGGGTCTGCGCGCCGGTCCAGATGCCGATGCCCTGGACCATCAGGCCGGCGAAGATGCGGTCCAGGGCGACGGCCTGGCGGCCGATGACGAAGATCCGCCGGGTCAGCCAGAAGAAGGCCACGATGACGATGGCCACGCCGATGAAGCCCAGTTCCTCGCCGATCACGGCCAGCAGGAAATCGGTGTGGGCCTCGGGCAGGTAGTGCAGCTTCTCGATGCTCGATCCCAAGCCCTGGCCGCTGACCTCGCCACGGCCGAAGGCGATCAGCGAATGGGTCAGTTGGTAGCCCTTGCCCTGGGCGTAGACCGGGTTCCAGGGGTCGAGGAAGGCCAGGATGCGGTCGCGGCGGAACGGGCTCAGGGCGATCATCAGGCAGAAGGCGCCGACCAGCACGGCGAAGCTGAAGACGAACATCCGGCCGTTGACCCCGCCCAGGAACAGGATCCCCAGCGCCACCGTGGCGATGACGATGAAAGCGCCCATGTCGGGCTCGGCCAGCAGCAGCAGGCCGATCACGCCCAGCGACACCGCCATCGGCCAGACCGCCTGAAAAAAGCGCTCCTTGACGTCCATCTTGCGCACCATGTAGCTGGCGGCGTACATCGCCATCGCCAGCTTGGCCAGCTCGCTGGGCTGGAAGTTCATCAGCCCCAGCGGCAGCCAGCGCTTGGCGCCGTTGACGCCTTTGCCGACATGCGGCGCCAGCACCAGCGCCAGCAGCAGCAGCGCGGCGACGAACAGCCAGGGCGCGGACTTCTCCCAGGCGTTGATCGGCACTTGCACGGCCAGCAGCGCGGCCACCACCGCGATGCTGATCGACAGCGCATGGCGGGTGACGAAGTGGGTGCTGGCGTAGCGCGCGAACTTGGGCGCGTCGGGCAGCGCGATGCTGGCCGAATAGACCATCACCAGGCCCAGCGCGAGCAGGCCGACCACGACCCAGACCAGGGCCTGGTCGAAGCCGGCGATGCGGGTCGGCAGGCCACCGGCGCCGGCCGGCGCGCCCGACCATTCGTGGATCGGCAGCGGCATGGCGGTGCCCGCCCGGGTCGCGCGCCGGGCACGCCATTGCGCCAGCCACAGCCCGGGCAGGCGCAGTGCGCTGGCTGCGTCGGCCATCACAGCACCTCCCCATGCTCGGCCGCCAGCGCCTGCACCGCCTGCACGAACACCTCGGCGCGGTGGCCGTAGTTGCGGAACTGGTCGAGGCTGGCGCAGGCCGGGCTGAGCAGGACGGCGTCGCCTGGCCTGGCCTGGGCAAAGCACCAGGGCACGGCCTCATCCAGGCTGGCGTGCTGGGCCATCGCCAGGCCATGGTCGCGGCAGACCGGGCCGAGCAAGGCGCTGATCGCCGGCCCGTCGCGTCCGATCAGGGCGACGGCGCGGGCGTGGCGCGCCAGTGGCCCGGCCAGAGGTGCGAAGTCCTGGCCTTTGCCGTCGCCGCCGAGAATCACCACCAGCTTGGCCGGGGCCTTGTCGGCGCCCAGTCCGAGCAGGGCCGCAACGGTGGCGCCGACATTGGTGCCCTTGCTGTCGTCAAAGGCCTCAACACCGCCGACGCTGGCGACAAAGGCGACCCGGTGCGGCTCGCCGTGGTAGTCGCGCAGTGCATGCAGCATCGGCGCCAGCGGGCAGCCGATCGCGCTGGCCAGGGCCAGCGCGGCCAGGGCGTTGGCGGCGTTGTGCCGGCCGCGCACGCGCAGCGCGTCGGCCGGCATCAGGCGTTGCAGGTGGATTGCGTCGCCGCCGGCCTCGGCCTCGGGCAGCGCGCGCACCAGCCAAGCCATGCCGTTGTCGACCGTCAGGCCGAAATCGCCGGGACGCTGCGGCGGCTCCAGGCCGAAGCGGCTGACCGCCTGCTGCACCGGCTTACCGCGCAGGCCGCGCCCACCCCTGGCCAGCAACGGCGGCGGCGGCGCCGGCAGGCACGCCAGCGTGGCCGGGTCGTCGCGGTTGACGACCAGCACCGTGTCCGGCCCGAAGATGCGCGCCTTGGCGGCGGCGTAGGCGGCCATGTCGCCATGCCAATCGAGGTGGTCCTGGCTGAGGTTGAGCACCGTGGCGGCGTCGGGCGCGAAGCCCTGCACAGCGTCGAGCTGGAAGCTCGACAGCTCCAGCACCCAGACCTCGGGCAGGCCGGCGTTCAGCGGCTCGGCCAACGCATTGGCCAAGGTGTCGAGCATGGTCGGCCCGATGTTGCCGGCCAGGGCCACGCTGCGGCCGGCGCGCTCGACCAGCAGCGCCGCCATCGCGCAGGTCGTGGTCTTGCCGTTGGTGCCGGTGATCGCCAGCAGCTTGGGCGCGTAGCCGCGCTCGGCCTTGAGTTCGGCCAGCGCCTGGCTGAACAGGGCCAACTCGCCCTGCACCGGTATGCCGACGGCCCGCGCCGCTGCCAGCAAGGGGGCGATGCGCGGGTCAGCCGGCGCCAGGCCGGGGCTTTTGAGTACCAGCCGCACGCTGTTCAGCAGCGCCTGCGGCAGCGCGCCGCTGAACAGCCGCGCCTGGGGCGCGGCCAGCGCCAGCGCCGCCGCCTGAGGGGGCGACTGGCGCGAATCCCAGACCTGCACCCGGGCACCCTGGGTGGCGCACCAGCGCGCCATCGCCAGGCCGGATTCGCCCAGGCCCAGGACCAGCACTTCGCTGTCGGCCAGGCTGTTCATCGCAATTTCAGGCTGGCCAGCCCGACCAGGCAGAGCAGCATGGTGACGATCCAGAAGCGGATCACGACTTGGGTCTCGTCCCAGCCGCTTTTCTCGAAATGGTGGTGCAGCGGCGCCATCTTGAAAATCCGCCGGCCGGTGCCGGTCTTGCGCTTGGTGTACTTGAACCAGCCAACTTGCAACATCACCGACAGCACCTCGACGACGAACACCCCGCCCATGATGCCGAGCACGATCTCCTGCCGGGTAATGACCGCGATGGTGCCGAGCGCGCCGCCCAATGCCAGCGCGCCGACATCACCCATGAAGACCTGCGCCGGGTGGGCGTTGAACCAGAGGAACGCCAGCCCGGCGCCGGCCAGCGCGCCGCAGAAAATCAGCAACTCACCCGCGCCGGGGATGTAGGGGAACAGCAGGTACTTGCTGTAGACGGCGTTGCCGACGATGTAGGCAAAGATGCCCAGTGCCGAGCCGACCAGCACCACCGGCATGATCGCCAGGCCGTCCAGGCCGTCGGTGAAATTGACGGCGTTACTGGCGCCGACGATGACAAAGTAGGTCACGGCGATGAAGCCGAACACGCCCAGCGGGTAGCTCACCGTCTTGAAGAACGGCAGCATCAGGTCGGCCTTGGGCGGCAGCTCGTTGGAGAAGCCGCTGCCGATCCAGCGCAGGAACAGCTCCAGCACCCGCAGGTTGGTCGACTCCGAGACGCTGAAGGCCAGGTACAGCGCCGCGACCAGGCCGATCAACGATTGCCAGAAGTATTTCTCGCGCGAGGCCATGCCCTCGGGGTTCTTGTGCACCACCTTGCGCCAGTCGTCGGCCCAGCCGACCGCACCGAAGCCAAAGGTCACCAGCATCACCACCCAGACGAAACGGTTGCTCCAGTCGAACCAGAGCAGGGTAGAGACGCCGATGCCGAGCAGGATCAGCACCCCGCCCATGGTCGGCGTGCCGCGTTTGGCGAGGTGGCTCTGCATGCCATATTCGCGGATCGGCTGGCCGATCTTCAGCGCGGTCAGCTTGCGGATCACCAGCGGGCCGAAGCCCAGGCCGATCAGCAGCGCCGTCATCGCCGCCATGGTGGCGCGGAAGGTGATGTACTGGAAGACGCGCAGAAAACCCCAGTCGGGGTGCAGCGACAGCAGCAGTTGCGACAGGCTAAGCAGCATCACGCACCCCGCTGGCGGTCAGCGCCTGGATGACCTGCTCCATGCGCATGAAGCGCGATCCCTTGACCAGCAGCGACGCCGCCGGCAGCGGCTGGGCGGCCCCGGGCAAGGCGGCGATCAGCGCGGCGACGCTGGCGAAATGGCGGGCCCCCGGCCCGTAGGCGGTGGCCGCCTCGGCGCAGAGCCCGCCAACGCACCAGAGCTGGCCGATGCCGCAGGCCCGGGCGTAGGCGCCGACCTCGCGGTGGTAGGCCGGCCCCTGGTCGCCGACCTCGCCCATGTCGCCGAGCAGCAGCCACTGCGGCCCGGGCAGGCCGGCCAGCAGCTCGATCGCCGCCCGCACCGAATCGGGGTTGGCGTTGTAGCTGTCGTCGACCAGGGTCAACGCCTGCCGGCCACGCTGCCAGGGCAGCGCCTGCGAGCGGCCGGCCACCGGCACGAACGCCGCCAGCCCGGCGCTGACGGCCGCCAGCGGCGCGCCAGCGGCCAGCGCGGCGGCTGCCGCAGCGGCGGCGTTGCGGACGTTGTGCCGGCCGGCAGCCCGCAGGGTGAACGAAACCGGGCCGGCCGGCGTCGCCAGCGCCACCGCCCAGGCCTGGCCCTGCCACTGCGCCTGGGCGCTGACTTCGGCATCGCCGGCCAGGGCAAAGCGCAGTTGCCGCCGCGGCCCGGCCAGCGCCCGCCAGAGCGGCGCCTGGGCCTCGTCGGCCGGGTAGACGGCCACGCCGTCGTCGGGCAGGGCGGCGAGGACGGCACCGTTTTCCTCGGCCACTGCGTCTACGCTGGCCATGAACTCCTGGTGTTCGCGCTGGGCGTTGTTGACCAGGGCCACGGTCGGCCGGGCCATCGCCGCCAGCAGCGCGATCTCGCCCGGGTGGTTCATGCCCAGTTCAACCACGGCGGCGCGGTGCGCCGGGCGCAGCCGCAGCAGGGTCAAGGGCAGGCCGATGTGGTTGTTGAAATTGCCGGCGGTCGCCAGCGCCGCCTCGCCCTGCCAGGCGCGCAGGATGCTGGCCAGCATCTGCGTCACCGTGGTCTTGCCGTTGCTGCCGGTCACGGCGATCAGCGGCAGGCGGTGGCGGGCGCGCCAGGCCGCCGCGAGTGCCTGCAGGGCGGCCAGGCTGTCGCGCACCAGCAGGCCAGGCAGGCCGGCTTCGGCCAGGCCATGCTGCGCCAGCGCCGCGACCGCACCGCTGGCGCGGGCCTGTGGCAAAAAGTCGTGGCCGTCGAAGCGCTCGCCCGGCAGGGCGACGAACATGTCGCCTGCGCGCAGGCTGCGGCTGTCGCTGTGCACCCGCACTATGGCGGTCGCCCCGTCGCCGACCACGCGGGCCTCCGGCAGCAGCGCGGCGGCCTCGGCCAGGCTCAGCATGGTGGCCAGTCCGCTCATGCCACGCACCTGGCGTCCAGCGCCTGGGCGGCCACCGCCAGGTCGGAGAACGGCCGCTTGACGCCGCCGACCTCTTGCTCGGCCTCGTGGCCCTTGCCGGCGATCAGGACGACATCGGCGGCCGCCGCGCCGCCGACCGCGTGGTGGATGGCGGCCTGCCGGTCCTCGATCACGTCGACATGGTCGCTGCCCGGCATGCCGGCCAGAATTTGCGCCAGGATCAGGGCCGGCGACTCGTCGCGCGGGTTGTCGCTGGTCAGCACCACCTGGTCGGCAAGGCAGTGGGCCAGCGCGCCCATCATCGGCCGCTTGAGGGCGTCGCGGTTGCCGCCGCAGCCGAACACGCAGACCAGCCGGCCACCCCGCGCCGCCGCCAGGGGCCGCAGCGCGTGCAAGGCCTTGTCCAGAGCGTCGGGGGTGTGGGCGTAGTCGACCACCACCTCGGGCCGGTCGGCGCCGGGCGAGGCGACGCGTTGCATCCGCCCCGGCGGCGGCGTCAGCCGAGCACAGGCCCGCACCGCGTCGGCCAGCGGGATGCCCAGCGCCCGCAGCGTGCCGACCACGACCAGCAGGTTGCTGGCGTTGTAGTCACCGATCAGGGCGCAGCGCAGCGCCACCGGTGGGGCGCCGGCCTCGACGATGTCAAAGGCCATGCCGCCATCGCCGTAGCGCAGGTTCTGGCCACGCAGCCTGGCCGGCCGGTCACGGGCCACGGTCCACAACGCCAGCCCAGGCTGGCCGAGTTCGCCGGCCAGGCGCTGGCCCTGCGGGTCGTCGATGTTGAGC
Source organism: Burkholderiales bacterium (assembly GCA_025350145.1). Lineage (GTDB taxonomy): Bacteria > Pseudomonadota > Gammaproteobacteria > Burkholderiales > Burkholderiaceae_C > Pseudaquabacterium. Next base: position 6,191 of record JANXYH010000089.1, read on the forward strand.
ACCGCCGCGCCCAGCCCCGGCCAGTCGAACAGGCGCCGCTTGGCCGCCCAGTAGTCGGCCATGTCGGCGTGGAAATCGAGGTGGTCCTGGCTGAAATTGGTGAACTGCGCGACCGTGATCGGCAGGCCCGCCAGGCGCTGCTCGACCAGGCCAATCGACGAGGCCTCGATCGCGCAGGCGGCGATGCCCTGGGCGCGCATCTGCGCCAGGCCGCGGTGCAGGCTGACCGGGTCGGGGGTGGTCAGCCCCGTTGCCACGACCTGCCCGGGTGGCTCGCCGATGCCCAGCGTGCCGACCACGCCACAGCGCGGGCCGAGCTCGGCCAAGGCCTGCGCGGTCCACCAGGCGGTGCTGGTTTTGCCGTTGGTGCCGGTGACGGCGATGACGGTCATCGCCAGCGCCGGCTGGCCCAACAGGGCAGCGGCGATGGGGCCGGTGGAGGCCTTGAGTCCGGCCAGGGCGGCGATGGCGGGCGACGCGAAGCCGAAGCCTGAGACCCCCTCGGCCTCGACCAGACAGGCCGCAGCGCCTGCGGCCAACGCTGCGGCGACGAACCCGCGCCCGTCGCGCGCATGCCCGGGCCAGGCAATGAAGCCGTCGCCGGGCTGGACCTGGCGGCTGTCGATGCGCAATGTGCCCGTCACCCGCCCGCGCAGCCAGGCGATGGCGCTGTCGCAGTCGGGCAGGGTCTGAATCGCCACGTCAGAAACTCTCGGGCTCGGCCGGCAGGGCGCGGGCGACGACCTGCGGCTTGACGTCCAGATCCGGCGCCACGCCCATCATCCGCAGCGTCTGCTGCACCACCTGGCTGAACACCGGGCCGGCGACATCGCCGCCGAAGTACACGCCGTTGCCGGGCTCGTCGACCATCACCGCCACGATCACCCGCGGTTTGTCGATCGGCGCCATGCCGACGAACCACGAGCGGTACTTGTTGCCGGCGTAGCCCCGGCCCTCTTGCTTGTGCGCGGTGCCGCTCTTGCCGCCGACCGAGTAGCCCATGGTCTGCGCCTTGGGCGCGGTGCCGCCGGGGCCGGCGGCCATCTGCAGCATGGTGCGGATCTCGCGCGCGGTCGCGACCGACAGCACCCGCAGCCCGCTGACCGGCTGATCCTGCTTGAGCATGCTGATCGGGATGACCTCACCGTCGCGGGCGAAGGTGGTGTAGGCATGGGCCATCTGCAGCAGCGAGGCCGACAGGCCATAGCCATAGGCCATGGTCGCCTGCTCGATTGGCCGCCAGCTCTTGTAGGGCCGCAGCCGGCCCGTGACCGCGCCGGGAAAGCTGATCTGCGGCTTCTGCCCGTAGCCGACATTGGCATACAGCTCCCAGAGCTCGCGCGGCTGCATCTGCATCGCCAGCCGGACGATGCCGACGTTGCTCGATTTCTGGATCACCTCGCGCGCCGACAGCACCGCATGCGGGTGGGCGTCCTTGATCGGGATGCCGCTGACGACGACGCTGCCCGGCGCGGTCACGACCGGCGTCTCGGGGCTGACCCGACCGGTCTCCAGTGCCCAGGCCATGACGAAGGGCTTCATCGTCGAGCCCGGCTCGAAGATGTCGGTCAAGGCCCGGTTGCGCAACTGCTCGCCGCTGCGCCGGGCGCGCTCGCCGGGGTCGTAGCTGGGGTAGTTGGCCAGCGCCAGGACCTCGCCGGTCTGCACATCCAGCACCACCACCGAACCGGCCTTGGCGCGGTGCTCGGCGACCGCATCGCGCACCCGCTGGTAGGCGTAGAACTGGACCTTGGCGTCGAGTGAGAGCGTGATGTCGCGGCCATTGGTCGGGTCGATGCTGTCGCCCAGGTCCTCGACCACTTGGCCGAGCCGGTCCTTGACCACCCCGCGCGAGCCATCATGGCCCTGCAGTTGCGGCTGAAACGCCAGCTCGATGCCCTCGCGGCCGTGGTTGTCGATGTCGGTGAAGCCGACCACATGCACCGCAGACTCGCCCTCCGGATAGCGGCGCTTGGTGTCGCGGCTCTCGTACAGGCCCTTGATGCCCAGCGCCTTGATCTGCTCGCTGGTCTGGACATCGACCTGGCGGCGGATCCAGGCAAAACTGGTGCTGCCGCTGGCCAAACGGCTCTCCAGTTCATTGGCCGGCATGGCCAGCAGGGCCAGCAGCTTTTGCCGCTGCTGGGCCGAGGCGACGAAGTCCTTGGGGATCGCCCAGAGGCTGGGGGTGGGCACGCTGGTGGCCAGCAACTGGCCATTGCGGTCGAGGATGCGGCCGCGCGTGGCCGGCACCTCCAGGGTGTGGGCGTAGCGCTTCTCGCCCTCGCGCTGGAAGAACTCGGGCTTGAGGATCTGCACATAGCCGGCCCGGCCGAGCAGGCCGGCAAAGGCCAGGCCAACCAGGGCGACGACGAAGCGGCTGCGCCAGCTCGGCGTCTTGGACGCCAGCAGCGGGCTGGTGGCGTAGCTGACGCCGCGGGTGCCGCCGGGCATGGGCAGCGCCTTGCCGGGTTTGGCTGGCTTGGCCATCCGTTGCGGCTGCTTGCCAAACCGCGTCATGGCCGCACCCCTGGTGCCGGTGTTGGGGCAGCCGCAGCCGGGTCGATCACGGTCTGCGTCACCGCCGGTGTCACGCTGCGCATGTTGAGCTTCTCGCGCGCGCTGCGCTCCACGCGCAGGCTGGTGGCCTGGGCCTCGCGCTCGGCCTCAAGCTGCCTGGACTGGCCGGTCAGGCGCTCGGACTCGCGCTCGGCCAGGTGCAGTTGGGCAAACAGCTTGCGTGTGTCGTAGGCCGAGCGCACCAGCGCAAATGCGCTCAGCAGCACCAACAGCAGCAGCACGGCGTTGAGTCGGGTCATCGGCGGGTCCATGCTGCCGGGCTGGGCGCCTGGCTGCGCTCGGCTACCCGCAGCATCGCCGAGCGCGCGCGCGGGTTGCGCGCCAGCTCGTCGGCCGAGGCCCGGGTGCGGCCCAGCGCCAGCAACATCATCGGCTTGGGCGGGGCGAACGGGGCGCGCCGGTCGACCACGTCCTGGCTGTGCCTGGCGATGAAGGTCTTCACGATCCTGTCTTCGAGGGAATGGAAGCTGATCACGGCGAGTCGGCCGGCGGTCTTGAGCAGCGCAAGCGTGGCGCTCAGGCCTTGTTCGAGGGCCTCAAGCTCGGCGTTGACATGAATCCGAAGAGCTTGAAATGTGCGCGTTGCAGGGTCCTGGCCCGCTTCGCGGGTCTTGACCGCACGAGCCACGACTGCGGACAGTTCAGCCGTGGTTCGGACGGGTTGCCCGCCAACGCGGCGAGCCACAAGCGCCTTTGCAATCGGCACAGCAAACCGTTCTTCGCCATGTTCACGTATCACCTGCACGATCTGCCGCTCGTCGGCCTGGGCCAGAAAATCCGCCGCCGTCGGGCCGCGGGTGTTGTCCATGCGCATGTCCAGCGGCGCATCGAAGCGAAAGCTGAAGCCACGCGCCGGGTTGTCGATCTGCGGCGAGCTCACGCCCAAATCCAGCAGCACGCCGTCGACCTGGGCAATGCCCAGAGCCGCCAATTCCGCCGCCATATCGGCGAAGCTGGCGTGACAGATCACGAAGCGCGGGTCTGCGGCCAAGTCCGATGCGGCGGCAATCGCCTCCGGGTCCTTGTCGAAGGCGATCAGCCGGCCGCGCGGCGACAATTGCGCCAGCACCGCCCGCGCATGCCCGCCCCGACCAAACGTGCCATCGACATAGACGCCGTCCGGCGTGCTCACCAATGCCTGCACGGCCTCGGCCAGCAGCACGCTGGTGTGGCGCCATGGGCTCGGCGCGGCGGTTGGGGGCGCAGCCATCAGAAGACAATTTTCTGCACCGCATCGGGCATCGCGCTGGCCAGCAATTCGGCCTCCATCGCGGCCTGGCGCTGGGCGTTCCACAGCTCCAGCCGTTGGCCCATGCCGACCAGCAGCACTTCCTTGTCGAGGGCGGCCCAGTCGCGCAACTCGGCCGGCACCAGCACCCGGTCAGCCGAGTCGATCTCGACCGTCACCGCGCTGCCCAGGAACAGGCGACGCCAGGGGTCCTGGCCCATGGTCAGGGCCAGCAGTTGGCCGCGAAACGCTTCCCAGGCCAGGCGCTTGAAAATCCACAGGCAAGCGGCCGGCGACTTGGTGAAGGTCAGTTGCCGATCATCTCCGGCGGTCAAGGCATCGCGATGGCGGGCAGGCACGGCGATCCGGCCCTTGCCGTCCAGCAGCAGCGCTGAGGTTCCCTGAAAGACCTGATCCGACACGTTCACCCACTTTTTTCCACTAACCCCCACTTTACCGCCGCAAATCGCGGCGGTCAACGCGCTTGGAAAAAAATGTCAACGGAATCAACGACTTACAATTGAATGCTGAGAATGTTTCAGAAAAAAGTCATTCAAAAATATAGACTTACAGTGACTTGTGGAAGCGATCTATGAACAAGCGAGCAGGCCCAGGTGATTGATACACGGGCTGCCGCCCTGCTTCGGCCGGCCATCGACCTGCTGGCCAAGCAACTGACTCGATTGGGGCTGGGCGCCGACGGCTTGAGCCTGGCGGGCTTTGCAACCGGTCTTGCTGCGGCCGGGCTGATCGCGGCCGGCCATCCGCTGGCCGGCGCGCTGGCGTTCCTGGCCTCACGCCTGCTCGACGGGCTGGACGGCGCGGTCGCGCGTCAGACGCGGCCGACCGCGCGCGGCGGCTTCCTCGACATCAGCCTGGACTTTGTCTGCTACGCGGCGGTGCCGCTGGCCTTCGCCTTCGCCGATCCGGCGGCCAATGCGCTGGCGGCGGCGGCGCTGCTGGCGGCCTTTGTCGCCAACGGCACGGCCTTCCTGGCGTTTGCGTTGACTGCCGGGCAACTCGGGCTGGGGCCGGCGCCGGCCTTCCCGGCCAAGTCGTTCTACTTCGTCGCCGGCTGGGCCGAGGCCACCGAGACGCTGGCAGTGTTCATCGCCATGTGCCTCTGGCCGCAGCACTTTGCGCCGCTGGCCTGGGGCTTTGCGGCCTTGTGCGGCGCCAGTGCAGCAGCCCGCGTGGCAGCGGGCTGGCGGATGTTTGCCTGAGCGCTGGGCCCTGGGCGGCGCTGGCTCAGACCTTGGAGGTGGGGGCGAAGCGGCGTGGCCGCGCGTTCAATTCGACTGCTTGATCAGCCGCCCTGCTGCCGACTGGATCGGCCGGGCGTTCATCGGGTACAGCCGCGAGAAGATGCCGACCTGCTCGGGCGAGATCGGCACCGGCTGGCGCAGCACCATCCAGAGCACCCCCTCGGAGCACGGCGGCGTGGTCAGCGAGCCCATGTAGGTGTAGTAGCGGCGATCCTGCGGCAGCAGGTTGTTCAGGTCCAGGGCGACGCTGGCCGCCACCTCGTCGCCTTTTTCCAGCGGCAGGTTGTTCCAGACGGTCTGCACCAGCGGGTGGCCTGAGCCCCGGTCCAGCAGCACCGCAACCACCGCCAGCCGGCCCTCGGCGTCCTTGTGGACGAGGTGCGCGACCATGTCGAACTGGCGTCCGTCGATGCGTTCCTCGGACGGGCGGTGGAAGTGGAATTGCAGCAGTTCGTAGCGCCGACCGAGAATTTCAATCGAGTTGCCGCTGCCGAGGTTGACCTGCACCGTATGCCCGTTGTCGATCACGCGAAAGCCGGTCGGGCGGTAATCGAACTGGATCGGGTCGAGATCCACCTTGACGCCGCCGCGGATGTCGATCGGGCTCTGCCGCTCACCGCTGCCGCACTTGGCGAACTCCGGCTTCAGGCTGCCCCAGCTCTCGGGCCCGCCGGCACCGGCGTAGTTCCAGTGCGGGGCGTGGACCTCGACCGGCCTTTCGGCGACCTTGTCGGCGCGTCGGCCAGCCGCCTCGGCCTTGGTCGAGTTGGCGGTCGCGGCCAGCGGACCGGCCGCGTGGCCGGCGCTCTCGGCCTTGGACACGACCCGCACCACGTAAGGGCTGGCGGCCGCCGGTGCCGGGCTGGCACCGAGTTTGGCGGCCAGCTTCTCGCGCAGGCTGTCCATCGCGTCGGCGCCGGAAGCAGCGGCCGCCGCAGGGGCTGCGGCCTTGGCCGCGGGTTTGGCTGCCGGTGCGTCATGGCTGTCGCTGGCCTGCGCGGCGGGCCAGCCCAGCACCGACAGCGCGAGCACGGCGGGAGCCAAAAACTTCTGGGCAAACGGGGAGAGCATCGACAGGTGCGTCATGGCGGCCTTCGGCGGCGTTGATGTGCAAGCCTGCCGCGACCGGGCTGTCACCCCGCATCAGGCAAGCTGCTGGCGCGCCGGTAGGGCGGCCTTCACCTAGGCGTTGTCGGCGCAGGGACCGCCAACTTGAGGCGCGCCGCAGGCCGGGCGCGCGGAGCCCTGGCTCAGCGGTAGAACGCCTCGACCTTGCCCTTGAGCTTGATCAACATGGCCCGGCCCCTGCGGTCAACGGTCTTGCCGCTGGGCACCTTGACCCAGCCCTCGCTGAGGCAGTATTCCTCGACGTCGAAACGTTCCCGGCCGTTCAGCCGGATCGCGACATCGCGCTCGAAAGCGGCCGCGACATGGTGCGGGCTGCTTGGGTCGGCCGAAAGGCGGTCGGGGATGGCAAGCAGGTCGTTCGTGGGCGCGGGGGCGGGAGCGGGGTCGGCGTCGGTCATTGCGCCATTCTCTCCGCAGCGGGTGCCAGGCAAGCTCCAGCCGGCCGCAACCTCAAACCGGCGGATGGGCCAAAATCCGACCCTTAGACAGCCTCTTTAGATCGCCAGGAGACCCCAATTGAGCACACCCAGCCTCAGCCATGCCCGCCAGTTGATCGACGCCGCCTTGGCCGCCGCCCGCCAGCATGGATTCAAACCGATGGGCGTGGTGGTGGTCGACGCCGCCGCGCAGGTCGTGGCCAGCGCCCGTGAGGACGGCGCCAGCGCGCTGCGCCTGGAGATCGCGCTGGGCAAGGCGGCGGCGGCCGTCGGCATGGGCATCAACAGCCGGCTGCTGGCCCAGCGCGCCAAGGATCTGCCGGCCTTCTTCGGCGCGATTGCCTCGGTCGCGCAGCAGAACTTCATCCCCCAGACCGGCGCGGTGTTGGTGCTGGACGCCGACGGCCAGGTCTTGGGCGCGGCCGGCGCCTCGGGCGGCAGCGGCGACGAGGACGAGCAGATCGTGATCGCCGGCATCGCCGCCGCAGGCTTGCGCCACGCCTGAGCGATGGCCTCGACCCGCATTGCCGGCCTGCGCAGCGTCGCGCTGAACCTGCCGGACTTGGCCCGGGCCGAGACCTTCTACACCCAGGTCTGGCGGCTGAGCGTGGCCGACCGCGGCGATGGCGTGCTGTACCTGCGCGGCAGCGGCGCCGACCACCACCTGCTGGCCCTGCACCAGGCCGACGCGCCGCCCAGCCTGCGCCAGGTCACGCTGCGGGCCCGATCAGCCCAGGCGCTGGCCGACATCGCTGCGGCCACCGTCGCTGCTGGCGGTGTGCTCGAGCAGGGCATCGCCGCCGCCGCCGACCCGGCCGGCGGCCAGGCATTGCGGCTGCGCGACCCCCAGGGCAGGCGCTTTGAAGTCGTCCACGGCGACACCCTGCATGGCGACGCCAGTGCGCCAGCGGATCGCCCGATCCGCCTGGCCCACACGGTGCTGAACAGCCCCGACGTGGCGATGGCGCAGACATTCACCGAGCGGGTGCTGGGCTTTCGCCTGGCCGACCGCACCCGCATCATGGCGTTCATGAACTGCAACGCCGACCACCACAGCATCGCCCTGGCCGACGCCGACAACGCCGCGCTGAACCACATCGCCTTCGTCATGCCAAGGCTGGACGACGTGATGCGCGGCGGCGGGCGGATGCGCGACGCCGGCCATGCGATCGAATGGGGCCCGGGCCGGCATGGACCTGGCGACAACGCCTTCAACTACTTCCTCGACCCGTTTGGCGTCGTGATCGAGTACACCGCCGAGGTCGCGCAGATCGACGACGGCTACCGCGTCGGCGGACCCGCTGACTGGGCCTGGCCGCCGGGCCGGGTCGACCACTGGGGCATTTCGGCGCCACCCAGTGCAGCCTTGAAAATGGCGCAGCGCGCGGTGCTGTTTGCCGACCGCCTCTGCCCCCCCACCCCTCGACTGGAAACCCATGCGCTTCACCACCCTCGTCCTGAATGGCCAGCCACGGCTGGCCGTGGTTGACGGCGACAACGCCATCGACCTCGCGGCCGCCGTGCCGGGCACGGCCAGCGACATGCGCGCAGCGCTGGCCGCCGGCACCGACCTGATCGCTGCCGCCCAGGCCGCGCTAGCCTCGTCGGCGCCGCGCCTGGCCCTGGCTGAGCAGCGCTACGCGGCGCTGGTGCCCGACCCTGGCAAGACGATTTGCCTGGGTCTGAACTATTTCGACCATGCCAAGGAAGGCGGGCGCACCGAGAAGCCGGACTACCCCTGGTTCTTCTACCGCGGCAAAACCTCCTTACTCGGCCATGCGCAGGCGGCGCTGCTGCCCAAGGTCTCGTTCAAGCTCGACTACGAGGCCGAAATGGCGGTCGTGATTGGCCAGACCGTGCCGCGCCACACGCCGCAGGCCGAGGCGCTGAAATACGTCTTTGGCTACGCCTGCTTCAACGACATCTCGGTCCGCGACTACCAGAAGAAGACCGGCCAGTGGACGATAGGCAAGAACTTCGACGCCACCGGCGGCTTCGGCCCGCAGCTCGTCACCGCCGACGAACTGCCGCCCGGCGCGGTCGGCTTGCGCATCCGCAGCGTGCTCAATGGCCAGGTGATGCAGGACGCCAACACCAGCGACATGATCTTCAGCGTCGCCGAGACGATCGCCCTGCTGGCCGAGTGCATGACCCTGGAGCCGGGCGACGCGATCATCATGGGCACGCCGGCCGGCGTCGGCCAGGCGCGCACCCCGCCGGTGTGGATGAAGGCTGGCGACGTGATCGAGATCGAGATCGAGCGCATCGGCAGCCTGCGCAACCCGGTTGTCGCCGAAGCCTGAGGTGTTCGACGTCGCCATCGTCGGCCTGGGGCCGACGGGCGCGGTCGCTGCCGGCCTGTTGGCCCAAGCCGGGCTGAGAGTCTGGGCCGCCGATAAGCTGGCCGGCGTCTACGAGATCCCCCGCGCGATCGCCCTGGACCACGAGGTGCTGCGCGTCTTCCAGCAAATCGGCGTGCTGGACGCGGTCCTGCCGTCCTGCGAGCCGTTCACGCCGTCAGAATACTTCGGCGTCGACGGCCAACTGATTCGCCGCATGACCATGGTGGCGCCGCCCTATCCCCAGGGCCACGTGCCGTCGATGGTGTTCAGCCAGCCGCCGCTGGAGCGGGCCTTGCGCGCCCACCTGGCGGCCCAGCCCAAGCTGCAGTTGGCGCTGGGTTGCGAGGTGCAACAACTCGCCCAGGACGCTGACGGCGTCAGCCTGAGCACCAGCGCCGGACCGGTGCGCGCCCGCTGGTTGATCGCCTGCGACGGCGGCAGCAGCCCGATCCGCGGCCAGCTCGGCCTGCCGCTGGACGACTTGGGTTTCGACGAACCCTGGCTGGTGGTCGATGTGCATGTCAACCCCGCCGGCCTGGCCAAGCTGCCCACCACCAGCGTGCAGTACTGCGAGCCCGATCGGCCGTGCACGCTGGTGATCGGGCCGAAGAACCACCGCCGCTGGGAGATCAGCCTCAAGCCCGGCGAGGATCCGGCCGAGGCGGCGACGCCCGAGCGCACCTGGGCGCTGCTGGCGCGCTGGCTGAGCCCGGCCGACGGCCAGCTCTGGCGCCAGTCCAGCTACCGCTTTCATGCGCTGGTCGCCCGCCAATGGCGCCAGGGCCGGGTGTTCCTGGCCGGTGACGCCGCCCACATGCAGCCGCCCTTTCTCGGCCAGGGCATGTGCCAGGGCATCCGCGATGCGGCCAACCTGGCCTGGAAACTGGCGGCGGTGCAACGTGGCGAAGTCGGTGGCGCGGCGGCCGATGCCCTGCTCGACAGCTACGGCCTGGAGCGCGGCGCCCATGTGCGCGAGCTGACGACCCGCCTCAAGGGCGTGGGCGCCGTGATCTGCGAGCGCGATCCCGCCAAGGCGCGCGCCCGCGACGCCCGCTTGCTGGCCGAATGCGGTGGCATCGTCCGCGACACGCCGCGCCAGGATGTGTTGCCGGCGCTGACCTGCGGAATGCTCTCGGCCAGCGCCACCAGTGCCCGCGGCAGCCTGCTGCCGCAACCCCGCCTGGCCGACGCGGAGGCTGCGGCAGGCGCGGTGCTGATGGACCAGCGTTTCGGCCATGGCTGGCGGCTGCTGCTGGCGCCCGCCATGCTGCCGCCGGAGCTGGACCACGAATCACCCTGCTCGCCCACCGTGATCGCCCTGGGCAGCGCCAATGCCCTGGAACGCGATGGCGTGCTCAGCGCCTGGATGGCCCGCCACGCCTGTCGCGCCGCCTTGGTCCGCCCGGACCACTGTGTCTACGGCACGGCCCACGACGCCGCCAGTCTGGCGATGCTGCTGGCCGAACAGCGCAACGCCCTGAACCACCCGACCGGAGAACCCCATGCAACGACGTGACTGGCTGCAATCCGCTGGCTTGACCCTGGCCGGCCTGGCCGGCGCGTCACAGGCCCAGGCCTGGCCTGATCGGCCAGTCAAGTGGACGCTCTCGCAACCCCCGGGCTCCGGACCCGACAACGTCGCCCGCATCCTCGCCGACCGGCTGTCCAAAGCCTGGGGCCAAGCCGTGGTGATCGACAACCGGCCCGGCGGCCAAAACACCATCGGTGCGCTGGCCGCAGCCCGCGCTGCGGCCGACGGGCAGAACTTCTACTTCGCCACCACCGCCGCGCTGGTCACGAACCCGCTGCTGTTCAAGTCGCTGCCCTACGACCCGCAGAAGGACTTCGTCCCAGTCGCCTTCGTCGCCCGCAGCCCCTTTGCGGTCCTGGTCGAAGCAAAGTCGCCGATCAACAGCCTGGACGATCTGATCGCCAAATCCAAGGCCGAGCCGGGCAAACTCAGCCTGGGCAACGAGGGCCCGCGCACCTTCAGCGGCATGATCGCCCGACTGCTCAATGCACGCACCCAGGCCGGCGCTAACCTCGTGCCCTACGCCTCGGTCAGTGTGGGCACGCAGGACCTGATGGGCGGCCACGTGGACGCCATGGTCGCCGACCTGGCCTCGACCGCCGCGCTCGCCCGCCAGGGCAAGCTGCGGGTGCTGGCCACCAGCGCCGCCGGTCGGGTCAACGGCTGGGACAAGGTTCCAGCCCTGGCCGAGCGCTTGCCCGGCTTCGACATGGTTGGCTGGTTCGCCCTGGTGGCCCCGACCAGCACGCCGGCTGGCGTGGTTGAGCGCGTCAACCGCGACTTGAACGCCCTGCTGGCCGACAAGGATGTGGCCGACCGCATCGCCGCCATCGGGCCACTGGTCGAGGCCGGCCTGTCGCCGGCGCAAGTCGGCAGCTTCCTGGCCAACGAGCATGCGCGCTGGGCAGCGATCACCAAGGAGATCGGGCTGCTGCCCGAGTGATCGCGCCCAGCGCGCCCCAAGGCCCGCCTGCGCAGGCCTAAAAAATAGTGTGAAGCGGGCCGATAGGCCGGATTCTGTGCGCCTGAGCAGGCTTGGGTCTGCCAAGGCGTGACCGCCATTCCTCTGGGCCAGGGGTCGCCCCACCGGCTCAATGCCACCTACCCGCATGCTCCCCGGACCGGATCAACGCATGCCTATTCGGTGTTGCTGCGCGTAGAGATTGCCCGTTTCACCCTGGGCGGCTCTGCCGCCCAGGGTGGCTGCGGGGTTCCGGGCTTGCGCCCGGACCGGCCGGCTTGCGCCAGCCGGATGCGGGCTCACGCCCACATCCCCACAGAACACCCTGGTGGCTTTGCCGCCCCAAGGCAACTGCGGGGTTCCGGGCTTGCGCCCGGACCGGCAGGCTTGCGCCAGCCGGATGCGGGCTCACGCCCACATCCCCACAGAACACCCTGGTGGCTTTGCCTCCCCGGGCGACTGCGAGGCACCGGGCTTGCGCCCGGACCGGCCGGCTTGCGCCAGCCGGATGCGGGCTTGCGCCCACATCCCCACAAGACACCCAAGCAGTTTTACCGCCCAGACTCGTCTCTGTTGCTCTGATCCTCACCTTGCGGTGGGCAGTCGTTAGCTGCTACGCCGTCCTGTGCAGTCCGGACCTTCCTCCAGGGCCACCTTTCGGCGATTGCCCCAGCGGCGGTCTGGCCCGCTTCACGACCGGGATTGTCGCCGCTCGGTGATACAACCTAGCACCTCATCACACCATTCGGAGCGCGCCCCATGAAAGCAGCCAACATCCTTGCCACCATTGGCCAGACCCCGCATATCCGCATCAACCGCCTGTTCGGCGACGCGGCGCAGGTCTGGATCAAATCCGAGCGCAGCAATCCCGGCGGCTCGATCAAGGACCGGATCGCCCTGGCCATGGTCGAGGCGGCCGAAACCTCAGGCGCATTGCAACCCGGCGGCACCATCGTCGAACCGACCTCGGGCAACACCGGCATCGGTCTGGCCATGGTCGCCGCCGTCAAGGGCTACAAGCTGGTGTTTGTGATGCCCGACAGCATGAGCATCGAGCGCCGCCGGCTGATGCTGGCCTATGGCGCCAGCTTTGATCTGACGCCGCGCGAAAAAGGCATGAAAGGTTCGATCGCTCGAGCGCAGGAAATCGTCAGCGCAACGCCTGGTGCTTGGATGCCGCAACAGTTCGAGAACGCAGCCAACATCGCGGTGCATGTAAGCACCACCGCAGAAGAAATTGCCGCCGATTTCCCTGAAGGCCTGGATGCCCTGATCACCGGCGTCGGTACCGGTGGACACATCACCGGTTGCGCACAGGTTCTCAAGGCCAAATGGCCGAGCCTGAAGGTCTTCGCGGTCGAGCCCAGTGCCTCGCCTGTCATTTCAGGTGGCGCACCATCGCCGCATCCCATCCAGGGCATAGGCGCCGGCTTCATTCCCGCCAACCTGCACACCGCCCTGCTCGACGGCGTGATCCAGGTCGAAGCCGAAGCTGCCCGCGAGATGGCCCGCCGCAGCGCCCGCGAAGAAGGCATCCTGGTCGGCATCTCCAGCGGCGCAACCCTGGCGGCCATAGCGCAGAAGCTTCCCGAACTGGGTGCAGGAGCGCGCGTACTCGGCTTCAACTACGACACCGGCGAGCGCTACCTCTCGATCGACGGTTTTCTGCCGGCATAACTGCAGGCGCAGAACCGTTCGCACAAACCTGCGTGCCACTGTCTCTGTGCTCACCAAAGCTCAGGGTTCAGCCAATGACCGCGCGAAGTCAAAACTGACAGACGGTTTTCCACAAACAAAAATACCCCAGAACGAACCCGTTCTGGGGTATTTTAAAATAATAGCCTGACGATGTCCTACTTTCACACGGGAACCCGCACTATCATTGGCGCTGAGGCGTTTCACTGTCCTGTTCGGGATGGGAAGGAGTGGAGCCACC
>JANXYH010000098.1 GCA_025350145.1 Burkholderiales bacterium
ACCCCGGCCCTTCGGGTAAGCCCCGAATTCAAACCCACTCGGCGTTGCAATGCTCGATGGGTCCACCAACCCGTCTGCGCTTTGCGCTGGGCTTGAATTCGGGGCTTACGCGGGTGCATGGGATTGCCTCTCAGCCTCTCAGTGCGAGTGCCTGACCCAGCGCAGCTCCATCTGGTCATTGGGCCATTGCAGCGCCTGCACCTGCTTGGCCATCGCCCAGTTCAGTTTGCGGCGGTACAGCGGCAGGTAGGCGATGTCGTCGCTGGCCAGGCGCAGGGCCACGCCGACCCGGGCGCGGCGCCGGGTCAGGTCGGGCTCGGTCCGCACCGCGTCGATCAACACATCCAGCGCCGGGTTGTTGTAGCGCCCGGCGTTGAAGCTGCCGCCGCCCTTGGGATCCCAACTGTGCAGCAGGCCGTTGAGCGTAGACCAGGCGTCCACCGCCGGTGTCCAGCCGAATTCGATCAGGCTGGCCTGGGCACCCGAGAGCTTGGGGAAGAACACATTGGTCGGCGACGAGCGCAGCGTCGCGCGGATCCCGACCTGGGTCAGCATCGCCGTCGCCGCCTGGCAGACCGCCTCACGGTAGGCGACATTGACGCAGTCCAGCGTCACCCCGAAGCCCTGCGGGTAGCCGGCCTCGGCCAACAAGGCCTTGGCCCGGCCCGGGTCATAGGGGATGCGCTTGTCCAGCTCCGGCAGGTAGCCATCGACCTGCGGCGAGACCATGGAACCGGTCACTGTCGCCTGGCCGCGCAGCACCTTCTGCACGATCAGCTCGACGTTCAGCGCATGGGCCACGGCCTGGCGAACCCGTTTGTCCTTGAACGGGTTGCGGTCCTTGACATCGCCGTGCAGCAGCTCGTTGCGGGCATGGTCGAAGCTCAGGTACTGGGTGCCGATGTCGGTCATGGACAGCACCGTCAGCCTGGGGTCCTGGCGCAGCCGTTCTACATCTTGGAACGGCGGGTCCATGACCATGTCGACCTCGCCAGAAGCCAGGGCCGCCAGCCGGGTGGCATCGGACTTGATGCTGATGTAGCTGGCTTGGCCGATGTTGCCGCTGCGCGGGTCCGAGTGGCCCCACCAGGCGTCATGTCGGGTCAACACGGTGCGCACGTCGGGCTGGTAGCTGTCGAGCTTGAACGGGCCGGTGCCGTTGGCATTGCGCACCGCAAAGGTCTCTTGCTTGCCGTTGTAGTCCTGCGCCTTTTCGATGCCATGGGCGCGCGCCCAGGCCTGGCTCATGATCGCCACCTGCAGCAGCTTGTCGGGCAGCACCGCGTCGGGCGAGGAGAGTGCGAAGTCCAGCGTCAGGTCGTCAATCTTTTTCACCGCGCTGATCGCCTGGAGGGTGAACGAGCGCTGCGACGTGGGCCCCTGGGCCCGGGCGATTGAGAACACCACATCGTCGGCGCCCAGCGGCGTGCCGTCGTGGAAGACCACACCCGGCCGCAGCTTGAAGCGCCAGAGCTGCGGGTTGAGCATCTGCCAGGACTGCGCCAGCGCCGGCTCCAGCTTGAACTGGGCATCGCGGTTGACCAGGCTCTCGTAGATCTGGGTGCTGATCCGCGAGTGGTAGAGCAGGGCCAGCGCGTGCGGGTCCATGGTCTGCGGGTCGAAGGCGCTGGCCACCCGCAGCGCGGCCGTGCCGGCGCTGCTGGGCGCGGCCGACAGCAGCGTCAACGCGGTGAGCAGCCCCGCCAGCCAGGCGTGCAGCGACATCGACAACCTCCTGGGCATAGCCGACTCCGGTCCGTGTGCATTCGCGCAGGCAAGGGCAGACGATAAGTCCTTCGGACCAGCGCGGCGACTGGCCAAGGCCTTGGCAACCCCCGCCGCCATGAAAAACGCCCCGCAAGCGGGGCGTTTTGCTGGCTCAGACTCCGGGCGCGGCTGGCCGCGCCCGGAGTCGGGGATCAGGCCTTCTTGGCGCGGCGAGCGGCGACCAGACCCATCAGGGCCAGGCCGGCCAGGGCGAACGAGCCCGGCTCGGGGGTGGGCAGGGTGATCTGGTCGAAACGCTGGCGAATGATCGACTCATCGGCCGTGTCGGTGCCGCCGACGACCAGGATGTTCTTCAGCACATCCAGCGAGTAGGTGTTGACGGTCAGCGCATTGATGTCGTCAAACAGGTGCGAGGGCACCGAGGCGAACATCGAATAGCCCTGGCTGTGGATGGCGTCATGCAGTGTCTCCGAGGTCTGTGCCTGGCCACCGGCACCGCCGTCATGGCCGGCGATCAACAGGTGGGCGCTGTGGATCAGGAACTTGCTCGGGTCGGTGACGCTGACCGTGAAGCCCAGCGACAGGTCGGCGCTGTTGCCGGCAGACGCGTTGATTGCTCCGCTGAACTGGATGCCGAAGCCTTGGGCGTTGGCGTTCAGGCCGTGGACGAAAACGCCGGCCGGAGCGCAATGGCCGCCAGCGGTGTGCGAGCAGGTCGCCGAGAAGTCGCTGAAGATCTTGTCGCCAACGGTGAAGGTGCCACCGGCCAGCAGGGTGTCCAGCGTGACATCGGGAGAAATGAAGACGGCGTTTGCGCTGCCGGCCATCAGGCCGCCGACGGCTGCCAGTGCTGCCAGGATCTTGTTGAATTTCATGGGTCGCTCCAATGAGAGAGTTGTACGGTCTGAACTTGCGCCCAGAGACTTGCGTGTTGCCGCTGGGGTTGCGTGGATATAAGCAATCACTGTGCCAGAAGGAAGAAAGTCGTGCAATTTCAACGACTTGGCTGTGGCCGGCGGCCTGAGCACGGAGCGCCCTGCGATCGGCTGTAAAAAATCCCGACAGCGTGATCGGGCCGTTCGCGACAAAGTTGGCGAACGCTCACGCCCGCATCAAGGTGCTTTTGCCGAACAGGCTCTCGACCAGGTCGACCGCCAATTCGGCGGTGCGGTTGCGGATGTCCAGCGCCGGGTTCAACTCCATCAGGTCCAGCGATGCCAGGCGGCCGGTGTCGGCGACCATCTCCATGCAGAGTTGGGCCTCGCGGTAGCCCGGGCCGCCGCGCACGGTGGTGGCCACGCCGGGCGCGATCTCGGGGTCGAGAAAGTCGACATCGAAGCTCAGGTGCAGGTGGGTATGCTCGTCCAGCGTGGCCAGCGCCAGGGCCATCGCATGGCGCATCCCCATCTCGTCGATGAAACGCATGTCGAAGACCTCCAGCCCGATCTGCTGGACCAGCCTTTTTTCACCCGCGTCGACGCTGCGGATGCCGATCTGGCGCAGCCACTTGGGGTTGATTGCCGGCGCCTGGCCGCTCATGCCGATGAGCGCGGGCGGACCGAGGCCACACAGGCAGGCCACCGGCATGCCGTGGGTGTTGCCACTGGGCGTCAGCTCACGGGTGTTGAAGTCGGCGTGGGCGTCCAGCCACAGCACACGCAATTTCTTGCCCTGCGCCCGGCAATGGCGGGCGACCGCACTGACCGAGCCGATTGACAGGCAATGGTCGCCACCGAGCAAGATCGGCAGTTGGCCCGCCTGCAGTTCGCGCAGCACGGTGTCGTGTACGGCCTGGTTCCAGGCCACGACCTCGGCGAGGTGGCGGTAGCCGCCGTCCGCAGGCAGCCAGGGGTTGGCCGGGCCATGGAGGTTGCCACAGTCGGTGACGGCCACGCCGTGGCCCTCGAGCGCGGCTTGCAGGCCCGCCACCCGCAGCGCCTCTGGCCCCATCCTTGCGCCTCGGCTGCCGGCGCCGATGTCGGTGGGCGCGCCGATCAGCGATACGGCGCAACTCATCGGTGCTCTCGTGCATCGCCCGCCCGGGCGGCGTCAAAACCATAGTGGTCGGACAACACCTGCCAGGCCTGCTCGGCGGTTTCGACGTAGGTGAACAGGGCCAGGTCGGCCGCGCTGATCATGCCGGTCTCGACCAGCAGGTCGAAGTTCAGCAGTTTTTGCCAGAAGTCGCGCCCAAACAGCAGGATCGGCCGCTGCCGGCTTTTGCCGGTCTGGATCAGGGTCAGGGTTTCAAACAATTCATCGAGCGTGCCAAACCCGCCCGGGAAACACACCAGGGCAATACTGCGCATCAGAAAATGCATTTTGCGCAGCGCAAAGTAGTGGAATTGAAAACACAGCTCGGGGGTGATGTAGGGGTTGGGCTGCTGCTCGTGCGGCAGCACGATGTTCAGGCCGATGCTCTTGGCGCCGACCTCGAAGGCGCCGCGGTTGCCGGCCTCCATGATGCCGGGGCCGCCGCCGGTGACGACGTAGATCGGAGCGGTCAGCGCCCGCGAACGCTCGCTGACCAGCCCTGCGAAGCGTCGCGCCTCGTCGTAGTAGGGGCTCATCGCCAGCAATGACTGGGCGCGGGCGATGGCGGCCGGATCGCCGCCCAGGCGGGCCGCCGCCAGGCCCTGACGGGCATCGTCGGGGGAGGGTATGCGGGCGCTGCCGAAGATCACGATGGTCGATTCAACGCCCTGCTCGCGCTGGACCAGCTCGGGTTTGAGCAATTCCAATTGCATCCGCACCGGCCGCAATTCATCGCGCAGCAGAAAGTCGGCGTCGGCAAAGGCCAGCCGGAAACTGCTTTCGGCACCGCGATACCGTGGCGTGGGCTCGGCGTGGAGCAAGTCTTGCTCGGCCGAGCGAAAGTTGCGCGCCGCCAGGGGCGGTTTTTTCGACCTGTCCATGAACCGAGCTTAACGCGCGGCCCCGGGGTATCGGGTCTCAGCCGGCGCTGCCCGGCCGGGATCGTGCCAAGGAATTGGGGTTCTGCTGCGGCGGCCGAATGCTGCAAACCGCGCAGCCGGCCTGGCGCGGCAACTTCAGCTCGGTCCAGGCCATCTGCCGGGCGTCGAGCATTTGCAAGCGACCGGCCAGGGACGAGCCCAGGCCGGCCAGCAGCTTCAAGGCCTCGGCCGCCTGCATCGCGCCGATGATGCCGACCAGCGGTGCGAACACGCCCATGCTGGCGCAGGCCACGTCCAGGAAGGCCGCGTCGGGCGGGAACAGGCAGGCGTAGCACGGCGCATCGGCCAGGCGGCTGTCGTAGACCGAGATCTGCGCGTCGAAGCCGATCGCCGCGCCCGAGACCAGCGGCCTGGCGTGGCGCACGCAGGCCGCATTGACGGCGTGACGGGTGGCGAAGTTGTCGCTGCAGTCAACCACCACGTCGACGCCGGGCACGACCGTGTCCAGCCAGGCGGCGTCGGCACGCAGGCACAGGGCGTTGACGCGCACGTCCGGGTTGATGGCGGCCACGGCCGCCTGCGCCGACTCCGCCTTGGGCCGGCCGACGCGGGCCAGGTTGTGGGCGATCTGGCGCTGCAGGTTGGTGACATCGACGCTGTCGGGGTCGGCCACGGTGATCTGGCCGACCCCGGCCGTGCCCAGGTACAACGCCACCGGCGAGCCCAGTCCACCCGCACCAATCACCAGCGCGTGGCTGGCCAGCAGCCGGTTCTGGCCTTCTATGCCGATGTCGTCGAGCAGGATGTGGCGCGAGTAGCGCAGCAACTGGTCATCGGTCATCGGCTATCGGTCATTGGCCATTGGCCATCGACGCTGGCGGCTGATGTGGATGGCCTCCACGCTCCGGGGGGTCACCGCGCAGCAGGGGGCTCACGGCTTGTCTGGCCGGTCGACATCGAGCGCGGCCTTGCGCTCGACATGGGTCTTGCTGACCGCCACCGGCTGACCCTTGAGCTGGTTCAGCGCCTGGGCCAGCGGGAAGTCCTCGCCGCTGCCGAATTCGGGCAGGGGCTTGGGCGGCTCCTTGCTCTTGGCGCTGAGTTCCTCCAACTTGACCCGCGCTTCCTCGCGGGCCTTCTCACGCGCCAGGTCTTTTTCCTCGGGCGAGGTGGTGTTGCCGAGGTGTTTTTCCAGGTCGGCCTCGCGCATGCGCAGCGCGGCAAAGACGTTGCCCTCGGCAGTTTCGTCAAGCCAGACATCGGGGACGATGCCCTTGGCCTGGATCGAGCGCCCGCTGGGGGTGTAGTAGCGCGCCGTGGTGATTTTCAAGGCGGTGTCGCCGGTGAGCTGGCGGAAGGTCTGGACCGAGCCCTTGCCAAAGGTCTGCGCGCCCATCACGGTTGCACGCTTGTGGTCCTGCAGGGCGCCGGCGACGATCTCGCTGGCCGAGGCCGAGCCTTCGTTGACGAGCACGATCAGCGGCACCGATTTGAGCGCTGCCGGCAGGGCACGCAGCGGGTCGCCGCTGCCACGGCGGGCGTAGAACTCCGGCGTGGCCTTGAAGGTGGCCTTGGAATCGGCGATCTGGCCGTTGGTGGATACCACCGTCGCGTCGGCCGGCAAGAACGCCGCCGATACCGCCACCGCAGCGTCGAGCAGGCCGCCCGGGTCGTTGCGCAGGTCCAGCACCAGGCCCTTGAGCTTGGGTTCGGCCTTGTAGAGATCCTGCAGCTTGCGGGCGAAGTCTTCGACCGTGCGCTCCTGGAACTGGCTGACGCGGATCCAGCCATACCCCGGCTCGACCACCTTGGCACGGACGCTCTGGACGCGGATTTCCTCGCGCGTGATGGTCACCGGGAAGCTGCGGTTCTCGTCGCGCCGGACGATTTGCAGCACCACCTTGGTGTTGGGTTCGCCGCGCATGCGCTTGACCGCCTGGTCCATGCCCAAGCCCTTGACCGCCGTGTCGTCGATCTTCGTGATCAGATCGCCGGACTTGAGCCCCGCGCGAAAGGCCGGTGAGCCCTCAATCGGCGAGACCACTTTGACCAGGCCGTCTTCCATGCCGATCTCGATGCCGACGCCGACGAATTTGCCGGAGGTGCCCTCGCGGAACTCCTTGAAACCCTTCTTGTCGAGGTAGGCCGAATGCGGATCCAGCCCGGCGACCATGCCGCCAATCGCGTCGGCGATCAGCTTCTTCTCGTCGACCACATCGACATAGTCGGTCTTGACCGCGCCAAAGACCACCGCCAGTTGCTGCAGCTCTTCCAGCGGCAGGGCCGCAAAGCTGTTGCGCGCAAACGCCTGCAACTGCATCGTCGCCAGCGCGCCTGCGACTGCGCCCAAGGCCAGCAGCCCCGCCACCTTCAATTTGCCGCTCATCGTGTCCTGCCTTGGTCGGTAAAGCCGTGTCAAGAAATAGCTGGATCGCTGGGTTTGCCGGCCTGAATTGCCAGCCTCAAGTGCACTGTCGCCGGCCCCGCACAGCCGTGATTTTGAGTATAAAACCGCGCCCCGGCTGGGAGTGGGTGAATTGCCCGAAAGTTGCATTCCACAGGCTGCGGGCTGCCAGGCATGGGCGCTGCGCCTTCAGCGTTCACGAAAGGCCTCGCGGGCCTTGAGCATGGGCCGCAGCAGAAAGCTCAGCACGCTGCGCTGGCCGGTGTTGATTTCGGCGCTGCCGGTCATGCCCGGGATCACCGCCAGGGCCTGGCCACCGGACTTGAGCGAGCCGCGCTCGGCCAGCACCGTGGTGCGGTACCAGGTGGCGTTGCCGGGGTGGTCGGCGTCGCCGCCCATTGCGTCCGGGCTGATCGCCTGGACCCGGCCCTTGAGCGTGCCGTAGACCGTGGCTTCGTAGGCCGAGAGCTTGATCTCGACCTTTTGTCCGACCTGGATGAAGCCGATGTCGGCGGGTTTGATGCGGGCCTCGATCAGCACCCGCTCGCCCAGCGGCACGATCTCGATCATCGCTGCGCCCGGGGCGATCACGCCGCCGATGGTGTTGGCGCGGATCGCCTTGACCAGGCCACGCACCGGCGAGGTCAACACGGTCCGGCGCAGCACGTCGTCGCGGCCGGCGAGTTGCTCGTCGATCACGCTGAGCTCGGTGCGCAGCCGCACCAGCTCGGCGCTGGCATCCTGGCGGAAGCGGTTGACGCGCTCCTGGGTACCCTGCTGCAGGTCGTTGACCTGGCGCCGCACCCGCATCACCTCGACCTCGCTCATCAGCCCCTTGCCGGCCATGCCTTCGGCCAGGGCAAGCTCGCGCTCCAGCAGGCGCTGGCTGCGGCGGTTGATCTCCACCGCCTCGTTCAGCGCCCGGCTGCGCGCCTGGTAGGACTCGGTCTCGCCCTGCACCACGGCGCGTGCGCCCAGCACCTCGGCGGGAAAGGCCAGCGGCCTGCCCAGCGCCTCGGCCTGCAGGCGGGCGATCGCCGCGACCAGTGAAATCCGTCTGGCGCGGCCCTCGTTCTGCATGGACTCGAACCGGGTCGGGTCGAGCAGGGCCAGCGGCTGGCCGACCGCCACCTGGTCGCCTTCGCGCACCCGCAGCTCGCGCAGGATGCCGCCTTCCAGGCTCGAAATCAGTTGCTCGCGGCCATCGGGCACGACCCGCGCCTCGGCCCGCGTGACCATGTCGACATCGACCCAGCAGGCCCAGGTCAGGGCGCAGACGACGGCCGCCAGCATCAGGTACAGCGCGGCGTTGGCGGCATGCGCCGGCTCAAGCATCTGGGCGGCGGCGACCGGGCTGATGAAGGGCGCGTCGCCGTGGCGCAGGGCGGCTGGGTTTCGGTTCACAGCGCCGCCTCTCTTTGCTGCGGCTGGGTGCTGGGGTGGAGGTGGACGTTGCCGGCACCGCGCTCCGTCGCCGGTTTGGCGCCCGACAGCGCGGCCAGCACAGCGGCCTTGGGGCCGTCCATCACGACCCGGCCGGCGTCGACCACGACGATGCGCTCAACCAGTTCCAGCACGGCCGGGCGGTGGGTGACGACCACCAGGGTGCAGCCCGGCGCCGCGTCCTTGAGCTGGCGCAGGAAGGCGACCTCGCTTTGCGCGTCCATCGAACTGGTCGGCTCGTCCATCAGCAGCACCCGCGGCTGGGTGATCAGGCAACGGCTCAGCGCCACCAGTTGGCGCTGCCCGCCTGACAGCAGCCCGCCGGCCTCGCCGACCGGCAGATCCCAGCCCAGCGGGTGGCCGGCGACGACCCGGGCCAGCCCGGTCAGCGCGGCGATCTCGGCCAGCCGGCCGGGCTCGGCACTGGCCCGGCCGAGCAACACGTTGTCGCGCAGCGTGCCGTTGAACAGGCGCGGCTCCTGGCTGACGAAGCCGACCCCGGCGCGGTAGTCGGTCGGGTCGATCTGGCGCAGGTCTATGCCGTCAACCTCGACCCGGCCGGCGGTCGGCTGGTAAAGCCCGGCCAGCAGGCGCAGGACCGTGCTCTTGCCGCTGCCGATGCGGCCGAGGATGGCCACCCGCTGGCCCGGCTCGAAGTGCAGGTTCAGGCCCTTTAGCACCTGCGGCGCGGCGTCGTGGCCGGTGGCCGGGTAAGCGAAGCCGACTTCGGCCAGGGCGATCTGGCCGCTCAACTGGCGCTGCGGGATGTAGCTGCGCTGGGCGTCGCGCTCCTGCGGCTTGGCCATCACCTTGTCCAGCGCCCGCATTGCCGCGCGCGCGCCCTGGTAACGGGTGGCCAGCGCGACCACGCTGGTCAGCGGGGCGATGGCGCGGGCGGCGAACATCACCGCGCCGATCAGCGCGCCGCCGGTGATCGCCTTGTCGTCGATCAGGTACACGCCCCAGACCAGCAACACCAGGGTCACGCACTGCTGCGACACCGCCGACAGGTTCATGGTCCAGGCGCTCAGGCGGCGGGCGCGCAGGGTCGACTCGGCGGCGGCGGCGGTGGTCTGCTCGTAGGCCTGGATGAAGCGGCCCTGCGCCGCAGCGGCCTTGATGTCCTCCAGCCCCTCGACCGCCTCGACCAAGATGCCGTGCAGATCGGCATGGCTCTGCATGCTCGCGGCGGTGGCCCGGCGCAGCGCGCCCTGGATCAGCAGCGCGACCGTCAGGATGGCCGGAATCGCCAGCACCAGCACCCAGCCCAGGGGCCCGCCAATGACGAAGGCCATGGCCACGAACACCAGGATGAAGGGCAGATCGGACAGCGCCGAGAGCGTGGCCGAGGAGAAGAACTCGCGCACCACCTCGATCTGGGCCAGCACATGGGCGTAGGCGCCGGCCGAGTCTGGCCGGCCCTCCATCCGCACCCCCAGGCTTTGCCGGAACAGCGTGGCGCCGACCAGCAGGTCGGCCTTCTTGCCGGCCAGATCGATCAAATGGGCGCGCAACTGGCGCGCGCTGAAATCAAACACCAATGCCAGCAGCCCGGCGCTGGCCAGCGCCCAGAGCGTGGTGAAGGCCTGGTGCGGGATCACTTTGTCGTAGACCACAGCGGTGATCACGCCCGAGACCAGCATCAGGAAGTTCGACAGCAGCGCCGCCAGCAGGGCCGAGCGGTAGTAGGGCATGAAGCGGCGCAGCGTGCCCCACAGCCAGTGCCGCGCCGGGTCGGCGCCGATCTCGGCCGAGACCGCCGCCGGTGCGGCCTGCAGCCTGGCCACGAGCGCCACGCCGCTGTACTCGGCAGCGAGTTCGCGCTCGGTGGCCTGCACGGTGGCCTGCACGGTTGCCTGCACGGTCGTGGCCTCGGCCGCTGCCGGCATCACCACGCTGTAGATCGCCGGCGCGTTGGCCTGCTGGCGCCGCGCCGTGACGATGCAGGCGTCACCGTGGTTGAGCAGCAGCACCGCCGGCAGCATCGCCTCGGGCAGTTCGCCGATCCGGCGTTGCACCAGGCCGGCGCTGTAGCCGGCCTCGCGCAGCGCCCGCAGCGCCTGGTCGGGACCGAGCGGGCCGTCCAGGCGCTGGCCGTCGAGCAGCGAAGCCGCCGAGCGCTCGCGGCCGTGGTGGCGGGTCAACCAGACCAGCGCCTGCGCCAGCGCGTCATCGGCCAGCCGCCAGGCCGGCGCGTCCGGCGGCGGCGTGGCGTGGGGCTCGGGTGGTTCCGCCACGACGGGTTTCAGCACGCTCAAGTCCGGGCGGCGCCGCGTGCCGCCAGCGCCAGGCGCTCGAACTCGCGCTCGATGTCGCGCACGATCTGCGGCAGGTCAAACAGCGGCGAGGCCCGGCCATGCTCGGCCAGGTAGCGCTTGAAGCTCGCGACCCGCGCCGGGTGGCGCCCGAGCGTGACCGCCAGGCGCTCGTAGTCGGCCAGCGACTCGGTCACGAGCTCGGGCAGGCCGACCGCGTGCAGCAGGCTGCCGGCCATGCGCGAGATGTAGCTGCGCCCGGCCAGCGTCAGGATCGGCGTGCCCATCCAGAGCGCGTCGCTGGCGGTGGTGCCGGCGTTGAACGGGAAGGTGTCGAGCATCAGGTCGGCGCGCGCGAAACGCGCCAGGTACTCGGGCGGTGCGACCCGCGGCGCAAACACCAATCGCCCGGCTGCGACGCCGTGGGCAGCGGCCCGCGCCAGCATGTTGTCGCGGGCGCTGTCGTTGTCGGCCAGCAACCAGAGCACGCTCGCCGGCACCTGCTGCAACACCCGCATCCAGCAGTCGAAGATGTCCTCGCGGAACTTGAAGTTGTTGTTGAACGAGCAGTAGACGAAGGCGTCGTCGGCCAGGCCGCAGGCGCTGCGCTGCGGGGCCGGCGCGACGGCGCGCTGGCGGTCGCTGACCTGGTAGCAGTGCGGCAGGTAGATCGGCCGCTCGGTGACGAAGGGACGCAGCGCTTCGGGCATGACGAAGCGGTCGGCGATCAGCCAGTCAACGCCGGGAAGGGCCGAGGTGCCGGGCAGGCCGAGGTAGCTGACCTGTACCGGCGCCGGTCGGTGGCCGAGGATCGCCGGGCGGGCGCCCTGGGTCAGGCCTTGCAGGTCGACCAGCACGTCGATGCCGGACTCGGCCACCAGGCGCGCGGCGGTGTGGTCGTCGACGCCGCCCAGGCGCACATGCCGGTCCAGCGCGGCCAGCAGGCGGCGGCGCTGCGGCGTCGCCGACTCTGGCGTCCAGCAAAAGCCGAAGACTTCAAAGCGGCTGCGGTCGTGCAGCTCCAGCAGCTCCGGCACGAGCAGGCCGACGGCGTGCATGTGCAGGTCGCCCGAGAGGTAGCCGATGCGGATTCGCCCCTGCCGTGGCGGCATGCCGCGGTGCATCGCCTGGGCCGGTGGCGCGGGCACCTTCTGCTGGGCAAAGCGCAGCGCGGCGAGCAACTGCACGGCCGGGTCATCGGTGGCGCACATCGTCGCCAGCAGCGAGGTGCCGGTGAGCAACTGGTGCGGGCTCAACTCGCCCACCGCCGCCTGCGCCGGCCAGGCACATTGCTTCTGTCGCAGGTGGACGTAGTGCTGGACCACGTCGGGTTGCTCGGCGTTGGCCCGCAGGCTTTGCGCCAGCACCGCCTCGGCCTGGGCAAAGCGGCGCAGCGTTTCGAGCAGCCTGCCGCTGTTGTTGAGGGCATGCTGGCGCAGCTCGGCGCTGCTGTGGGCGGCGTCTGTCACGGCCTGCCACAGGGCCAGCGCGCCGCTGCTGTCGCCAGCGCGCTCCAGCAAGTGCCCGAGGTTGAGCTGGGCGTGGCAGAAATCGGGCTGCTCGACCAGGGCCTGGCGGTAAGCCGCTTCGGCCTCGGCGTCGCGGCCCAGGCTGCTGAGCAAGGTGCCCCAGTTGAAGCAGGCGACATGGCGCAGCGGCGCCGGGCCACGCGCGATCCAGTCGGCGTAGAGCGCCGCCGCCTGCGCCGCCTGGCCGGCTTGCTGCAGGCGCTGGGCCTGGTCGAGCAGGCTGGTCAGTGGCAGCCGCTCCTGCGCCGGCGCGGCGGGCGGGGCGGGGTT
The DNA here is from genome assembly GCA_025350145.1 of Burkholderiales bacterium. Taxonomy (GTDB): domain Bacteria; phylum Pseudomonadota; class Gammaproteobacteria; order Burkholderiales; family Burkholderiaceae_C; genus Pseudaquabacterium. The sequence continues at coordinate 12,545 of JANXYH010000098.1, forward strand.
GTGAATGTCGATCTGGGCGTCAATCAGGGCGGCTTCGGGCACAGACACCTCGGGCAAAGTACCCGGCCATGCTAGGCAGACCGGCCCTGCCCCACTGGCGCAAAAAGCCGGGGCTTTCGGCCGCTGATCAGGGCTGGTGGGTCAAAAGCCCAGGCTGGCCAGCAGGTCGTCGACCTCGCCCTGGTTGGCCACCACGTCGCTGCGGCCTTCCAGACTGACAACGGGGCCGTTCAGGATGCTCGGGTCGACCTTCTCGCGCTGCTCCGGCGGCACCACCTGCACCAGCAGCTTGACCAGGCTGTCCTCGAGCTCGTTGGCCAGGGCCACGACCTTGGCCACGACCTGGCCAGTCAGGTCATGGAAGTCCTGCGCCAGCATGATGTCGGTCAGGTGCGCGTCGATGCTGGCGGTGCGGGTCTCGACCTCGGTGACGAAGTTCAGCACCATGCCCGAGGCCACCGCTTTGACCGGATTGGCCACCAGCTCGGCGGCCAGCAGCCGGGTCTGGGCAGCGATCCGGGCGTGCTCGGCCTTGGCCTGGTCGACCGAGTTGAGCACCTTCTCGGCCGCCACGGCGGTCTTGTTGGCGATGTAGGTCAGGCGGCTGCGGGCATCGGGCAGGCCGTCGGTGGCGACTTGCAGCTTGGGCATCACACCGAGCTGCTGCATGGTGTCGTGCAGCAGCCGGGTGATCGAGCCGATCTGCTGGAACACCTCCTTGGGCGTGGCGCCGGTCTGCGCAGGGACCAGGGCAGTCAAGTCTTCCATCTTCATGTTGGCACGCCCATTCAGGCCGTGGCGGCCATCTTTTGCAGAATCTTCTGCACCTTCTCTTCCAAGGTGGCCTTGGTGAAGGGCTTGACGATGTAGCCGGCGGCGCCGCTTTGGGCGGCCATCAGGATGTCCTCCTTGCGCGCCTCGGCGGTGACCATCAGCACCGGCAGGTGGCGCAGGTTGCCGTCGGCCTTGACCGCCTTGAGCAGGTCAAAGCCGTTCATGTTGGGCATGTTGATGTCGCTGACGATGAAGTCAAAGCGCGCGGCGCGCAGCATGTTCAGCGCCACCGCGCCGTCCTCGGCCTCCTCGGCGTTGAGGCAGCCCATCTCCTTGAGCAGGCCGCGGACGATCCGCCGCATGGTCGAGAAGTCGTCGACGATCAGAAACTTCATATCGGTTGGCATGCTGCTCATGGCGGGCTCTCAGTGCAGGCTTGGGGTGGATGGTGTTTGTCGACAAGGTGGGCTGGAGCCGGTGCGCCAGGCCAAGCTCGACCGTCTGGGTTCTATCGACCGGCGGCCGGCAAACTTGACCCTGGCCTGGCTGCTGCGGGCAGCGCCTGGGGCCGGGGCGTGGCCGGCCCGGCGGGGTTGGCCGCGTCGGCGGTGTCGAGATCGGACACCGGCTTGTTGAAGGCCCGGTCCTCGGCCTCGCGGTTCATCACGATCAGGCTGATGCGGCGGTTCTGCGGGTCCAGTGGATCGTTGCGGTTGAACGGCTGGCTGGACGCCAGGCCGAGCACGCGCAGCACCCGTTCTTCGGTCAATCCGCCGCCCACCAGCTCGCGGCGGGTGGCGTTGGCGCGGTCGGCCGACAGCTCCCAGTTGCTGTAGCCCCGGTCGCCGCCGGGAAAGGGCTGCGCGTCGGTGTGGCCCTCCAGCGTCAAGCGGTTCGGCACCTCGGCCAGCACGCTGCCGATGGCACGCAGGATGTCACGCATGTAGGGTTTGACCAGCGCGCTGCCGGAATCGAACATCGGCCGGTTCAGTTCGTCGACGATCTGGATGCGCAGGCCGTCGGTGGTCATTTCCATCTTGATCTGCGAGCTGAACTGCGCCAGCTTGGCGTTGTTGCGCAACTCATGTTCGACCTGGTCCTGCAGCTCGCGCAGGCGCTGGGCCTCGGCCTTGCGCAGTTCGTCGCGCAGCTTGTGCACATTGATGGTGTGGCGGGGCTGGGCGATGTCGCCGCGCTTGACCTGGCCCGAGGTATTGGTCAGGTCGGCACCTCCGCCCTTGACGACATGCGAGGAATCGCCCGAGCCCGAGCCGCCGCCCATGGCGATGCGCAGTGGCGACTGGAAGTAGTCGGCGATGCCCTTCTTGTCGCCCTCGCTGGTGCTGCCGAGCAGCCACATCAGCAGGAAGAAGGCCATCATCGCCGTCACGAAGTCGGCATAGGCGATCTTCCAAGCGCCGCCATGGGCGGCGTGGCCGCCCTTCTTGACGCGCTTGATGATGATCGGCTGGAGCTTTTTCGCGTCGCCGGCCATCAGTTGCCATCACTTCTTCTTGACATGGCCTTCCAGCTCGGAAAAGCTGGGCCGGTCGCCGGAGAACAACACCTTTCGGCCAAATTCGATCGCCACCGTCGGCGCATAGCCCTGCATGCTGGCCAGCAGGGTGATCTTGATGCACTGCAGCTCCTTGCCGGCGTCCTCGACCTTCTGTTCGAGCAGGCCGCCGAGTGGTTCGACGAAGCCGTATGCCAGCAAGATGCCGAGGAAGGTTCCGACCAGGGCCGAGCCGATCATCCCGCCCAGCACTGCCGGCGGCTGGCCGACCGAACCCATGGTGTTGACCACGCCCAGCACCGCCGCGACGATGCCGAAGGCCGGCAGGCCCCCGGCCAGGCGCCCGATAGCGGCGACGGCGGCATGCTCCTCGGCGTGGTGGGTGTCGATCTCGCTGTCCATCAGGCTCTCGATCTCGTGCGAGTTCAGGCTGCCCGAGACCATCATCCGCAGGTAGTCGGTGATGAACTCGACCACATGGTGGTCGCCGCTGACCGAGGGGTACTTCTTGAACAGGGCCGAGTTGTGCGGGTCCTCGACATCGCCTTCGATCGACATCAGGCCTTCCTTGCGGGCCTTCTGCAGGATGTCGAACAACAGCGCCAGCACCTCCAGGTAGCGCGCCTTGCTGAACTTGCTGCCCTTGAAGCAGCGCCCCAATCCCTTCAGCGTGGCCTTGACGACCTTCATCTGGTTGTTGGCCAGGAACGCGCCCAGCGCCGCGCCGAGGATCGTGATCATCTCGAAGGGCAGGGCGTGCAGGATCACGCCGATGTTGCCGCCGTGCGCGATGTACACGCCGAAGATGCAACCCATGGCAAGCAGCCAGCCGACGATGACGAACATGGTGGAGTGGGGTCAATCTCAGCCGCGTGGGACGCAGCTTCTAGAGCGAGTTATCGGCCATCGCCAGGGCGGATTGAGCCGGAACTTGGCGACCCGATCCGGTACAGCCAGACGGGGTGGCTGCCCGGCCGGCTCAGCACCACCTCGGCCACCGCACCGGGCACCTCGAACGCCAGGCTCAGCAGCCAACTGCCGCCGGCCATCTCGCGTTGCGCCTTGGACCATGCGCCGGCCATCGACTCAGGGCGCTGGAACAGGTAGACCATGGCGCAGCCCGACCAGTCGCGCTGCCACATGTCGCCCTGGCGTACCTGGGCAAAGCGGCAGCGCAACGCGCAGGCCAGACGCAGCAGCCAGCTCGACTCGACGCCTTCGATCCGCGCCAGTGGCCATTCCCGCTGCAATGCCTTCAGGCCATGGCCCAGACCGCAGCCGGCGTCCAGGATGCGGGCACCGGCTGGCAGCACGGCCTGCTCGGCCAGGCCCTGCAGGGCAAGCAGCGGGGTCGGGTAGAGCGGGGCGTCGCGCCAGGCGCGCAGTGGGTAGGCCAGCCACAGCAGGGCCAGCGGCAGCAGCCAGCACCAGGCCGGCCAGGCTGAGAGCGCGCCGCTGGCCAGCAGTGCCAGCGGAAAGCCGAGTGCGGTCAGCCAGCGCCGCCAGGCGCTGGCCTGTGGCAGCGCCCAGGCCACGGCGCCGCTCAGGGCCATGCCGCAGCACTGGGCCGGCATGGCCGCAACACCGGCGGCGGGCAGCAGCAGCGTCAGCGCCCAGGCGCCAAACCAGGCCAGCAGCGCAGGCAGCGGCCAGCGCCAGACCCAGCCGGCCTTTGATCGTGGCCGGGCAGAGGGCGGCCGCGGCCCCACGGTGGTGGCTTGCATGGTCCCAGTATGGGCAGCGCCATGCCTGCCCGGTCGCCCGAAAAGCAGCCCCTTCACCGGGCTCTGCGGGCCAGCCAGCGACAGGCTCAACGCGCCGACATCAGTTGCTCATGCACCGGCACCACGCGCACCGCCGTGGTGCTGACGGCGCACTTGACCTGGTGGCGCCGGTCGGCGGTGTCGCGGATGGCCGGCATGCCCAGCGGCGTTCCGGCGGCGCCGACCAAGGCCGCGACGACCGGCATGTTGGCCTGCCGGCCGCGGGCTATGACGATGCCGATCTCGCCCGACTGCAATTCGACGCAACTGCCAGGCGGGTACATGCCGATGGCCTTGAGCAAGGCTGAGCCGATCTCGTCGGGCACGCCGGCCACGCCCAGGCAGGCCTCGCGCGCGGCCTGCACCGGCGACATCGGGATGCGGTTGAAGCGCCGGCTGAGCTTGGCGATGAAGATGTCCACCCGCCGCAGCAGCCTGGCTGCGCCCTGGGCAGGGTCGAGCTGGGCCAAGGGCTTGGCTTTGAGGCTGTCGTCGTGGTGCAACTGCACGATCCGGACCATGGTTTTGTCGGCCGCGCCGGCCTCGGTCAGCATCCGGGCCGAGCGTTCGGCGTGCGACAGGATGTCGGCGCGGACGTCGGCACTGATGCGCATGTCGATGGCGGCGAGCCGGTCCATCAGCCGGCGCACCGACACGTTCATCGTCAGCGCCGCCTGCAGCAGGCTCGTGACCAGGCCGGCCGGCCAGGCCAGGCGCAGCGCCGCCTCGCGCGCCACCAGCATGCACAGCATGCCGTGGCTGCTGCTGTAGCTTTCGGTCGAATGCCCGGCCAGGTAGATGTGCCAGTACAGCGAGGCATCGGGCCTGCGCTCGTGCAGGCGCACGCTGCGCTCCAGCAAGCCGGGCAGTCGCGCCAGGCTGCTGGGGTCGGTCGGCAGGTCGCGCAGCAGGTTGTCGAGTGCGCCTACGGTCTCACCCCATTGTTCGGCCAGGCTGGGCTCGCGCACCAGCTTCTTGCCGTTGTCGGCATCGGGCCTGGCGCCGCTGATGTCCTGCAGCGACGCGTTCTGCATCACCTTGGCGTCCATCGCTGCCGCCAGCCGGCGTCGCCACTCGCCCGACTCGGCCTCGTCGGCGAAGATGTCGCCGCCCAGCAGCCCGTTCAGCGTGTCGTCGTTCTCGATGCAGGTACCCGCAGCCAACAGCAACCGACCGGCGCCGTCGCGCAGGCCAAAGGGCAGCGCATCGTTGAGCCTAAGGTTTTGTTTGGCAAACGGAATCAGGTTCAAGCCAGCCTCGCATCTGACGTGGTTTGCGGCACTTTCGGCCTGATGGGGGCCAGACTTGAGCCAGGGCTGGGACGCCATCGCGCCGGGCCAGCGCAGAAAAAAGGCGGATCCCCCGAGGAGGATCCGCCTGAAAGCACAGGGATGTGCTAGGAGGAGACATGCAGGAACATCGCTGTTCCCTGCTTGTTGTCGGCAGGCAAGCTGGCCGACTGCAGGGTCTGAGGTGTGACCAAGCGCACACCGACAGGAACAATCGTTGAATTCGGCGTGCCGGGCTGACTCAGTTGGCCAGGCCTTCGGTCTGCCTGAGGCCGTCGCCGCTGTCTGCCAGGCCCGGCAGGCGGATGGCGCCCGCGTGGCGGCCCTTGCCGGCGCGAGCCGGTGGGTGGCAAAGGCCGCAGACGTAGTGCTTGGCGATTTCGTGCGGGTGCGTGACAAAGTGGCCGCTGCACTTGCTGCAACGGGTCATCGTGAGCATGCCGTTGTCGATGAATTTGACCAGCCGCCAGGCCCGTGTCAGCGACAACTGCGGCACCAGATCCTGGGCCCCGACCTGCTCCAGGTAGAGCTTGTAGGCCTTGATGACGGTGTCGATCTCCTCGAGTACGGCCACCTTGTTCAGGTACTCGTGGATGTTGAGGAACAGGCTGGCGTGGATGTTCGGCTGCCAGGTCATGAACCAGTCGGTCGAGAACGGCAATTGCCCCTTGCTCGGGCTCTTGCCTGCGACCTCTTTGTAGAGCCGCAGCAAGCGCTCGTAGCTCAGGTCGGTTTCACTCTCCAGCACCTGCAGGCGTGCGCCCAGCCGGATCAGTTCCACAGCCGTGTCGATCTGTCGCGCCTCGGTCAATATGCTCTTGGTTCGCATCTCACTCGCTCCTGGGTTTGATGGCTGTCGCTGCGCAGGGCTGCGCTGCAATTCCAGCGGAACCGGTCAACGCCGGTTTCAAAGGGGTTTGGCCCGGCTTCAGGCGGCCTCTTGGTGTCGGCCCGCCATCAGGATCGAGGCATGCAGCCGCGACACGCCGTCGTTGGCTGCGGCCCTGCCATGGCTGGTGAGCAGGCCCCAGACCAGGTCGTCGTCGCAGCGCATGCGGCACAGCAGGGTATTGCCGGCGGCGATCTTCATCATTTGCGACGGGGTCAGGGCGGCGATCAACTCGGCGCTGGACTCGCTCACGCCCAGCCGGAAGAGCGCCTGGTCGCGGTCGGCGCGGATCAGCGACTGGGCCAACATCAGGTAGGACAGATTGGCTTCGCGGATCTCGGCGAGGACTTGTTCGGTGTTCATGCAGTGCTCCAGGTGTTGCGGTGGTGTAAGGGGTGTGTGAAGCGAATGTAGGGGCCTGAAACGCAGCCAGGAATCATCCGCTTGCACCTTCTTGAGTCCTGTTTTTTCCGCTCTGCCTGTCAGGCAAATTCCTACACCTCGGCCGTGCCGCCAGGCCCAGTGGCCGCAGGTGCGGCAAAGCGCACACTGCGGTCGAGCCTGTGTGGGCATGCAACACCTGCTCAGGCTGTGGACAAGGCGGCGCTGGCCGATACCATTGGTTGAGGCGAGCGTTGTTTGCGCGTCGGGAGCTTGGCAGCGGTGGTCGGGCGGCAACAAACACAGGCCGCACGCTGTTTGCCGGCCTGGATCGCGGCACGCCGCCCCTGCGTTACTGACCCTGATGCCGAGGCCCAGCCATTGCCATTGCCATCACCATGCACATGACTGAATTGATCGAGATTGCCGCCGTGCTGGGCGTGGTTGCACTGCTGGCCGTGGTGTTCGTGCTCAGGGGCGGTCGGCAGAAACCGCAGCGGCCCGCTGTGCCAGCACCGCCGCAAACACGGCCACCGCAGCAAGCGCCAGCGGGCCGCAGCAGCGCGGCCTCGCCAGCCGTCGCGGCTCGGCCGGCCATGCCGGTGGAACGGCCGATCCAGCGCCAGCCCGCAGTCGCCAAGGCGGCGGTCGAATCATCCGCACATCGGCCCCAAGCCGCGCCGGTGCAAACGGCCCCGGCATCGACCCGGCCATTGCCTACGCCGACGCTGAAGCAGGCCGCGCCCGCGCCGCCGCCACTGCCTGCGGCACCTGGCAAGGTGGCTGTCCTGCCCTCGGCCGAGCCGCCACGTGCCCGGGCGCCGCAGGCCCTGCCGCCATTGACGCCGGTGGCCAAGGCGCCGCTGGACCGGGCGCCTATGGCGCCGCCACCGGCAGAGCTTCGGGCCGCGCCTCGACCCGCGCCACCCGCGCCACCCGCACCGCTGCCGCCGTTGGCCGTTCCGCGGCCTTTCGCCACGGCCCAGGCGCCGACGTCGAGCGTGGCTGTGCCCAAGCCCGTGCCGCTGCCCGACGCCCCGCCGGCGGTGTTGCTGGTCGACGATTCGGCCGTGGTCCGCGTCAAGCTCAAGAAGCTGCTCGACAGTGCCGGCTACCGGGTGGCCGTGGCGCGCGACGGCCTGGACGCACTCGAGGTGATGCGCGGCCAAACCTTCGAGCTGCTGATCACGGACCTGGAGATGCCCAACATGGACGGCGCGACGCTGATCGCGGCGGTCCAGTCGAAGGCCCAGACCCGGGCCATGCCTATTCTGGCCATCACCGGCCACGAGCAACTGCCGGCCGGCCTGCCGTTGGGGTCGTCCAGCCTGCGCCAGGTGCTGCGCAAGCCCTGGGTCGACGCCGAGGTCCTGGCGCAGATTGCTGCCGCCCTCAACGCCGCACCGGCCTTGCGCCAGGCGGCGCTGGCCTGAGCCAGTCAGGCGCGCTGGCGGTTCAGAGGCTGAGAGGCAATCCCATGCGCCCGCGCCGGGGTGACCAAGGGCTCTGAGCAAGGCGCGACGCGACGCCCGCACTGACGTGCGGGCAAGCGTTGCAACGCCGCGCAGGGCCCTTGGACACCCCGGCCCTTCGGGTAAGCCCCGAATTCAAACCCACTCGGCGTTGCAATGCTCGATGGGTCCACCAACCCGTCTGCGCTGTGCGCTGGGCTTGAATTCGGGGCTTACGCGGGTGCATGGGATTGCCTCTCAGCCTCTCAGCGTGTGGCCCGGCGCCGCACCGCGTCCAGGTAGGCGTGGCCGTCCGGCGGCAGACCGCTGCGCTGGCTGGCCCAGACCATCTCGCCCAGGCACTCCATCACCTCGTGGTGGGCGGCATGCAGGTCGCCGCGTCGGGCGACCAGCAGTTCCACCGCCTGGCGGATGCCGCTGGGCTGGTCGATGCTGCATTGCTCGCTGATCGACAGGTGCATGGACAGGTGCAGGAACGGGTTGGTCTTGCCGTCCTCGACCTGGTAGACGGCCGCCAGCGCAGCGGCCTCGTCGGCCAGCGCGAGGTGGTACTCGGGGTGCTGCCCGATCCAGCCTGCGGCCAGGCCCTGCATCGCCGACAGCACCGCGCCGTCGCGCTGCTGCTGCCAGGTCTGGCAGAAGAAGCGGCGAACATCGTTTTGCGAGGGCTGGAACATGCGGCCAATTGTCATTCCAAGGCCGGGCGCCTTGGCGCCTTGGCGCTTGGGCGCCTTGGCGCCTTGGCGCCTGGGCACGCTGCCGGCGCAGGCCTGAGCCTCAATCGGCGGCCGACGATTCGTCGTGCCAACCGGCGCGTCGCTGGGCGGACTCGGCGCGCTCGGCCGCCCACATCGATTCCAACTGGTCGCGGCCTTGCTTGGAGACCGCGATCAGCTTCTCCTGGTCGCCCAGGTGTGGGCGCAGTTGCTCAATCAGGGTGATCGTGTGTTGGCGAAAGCGCAGCGCCTGGTTGCGTGCCGCATGGGCTTGCCAGCCCAGCGCTTCGAGCACGCTGCGACCGCTCATCAGCGCCGAGTCCAGGGTCTCGCGTTCGACCAGGGTGACTCCGAGCTGGCGCAGGCGGTTGTAGTGGCTGACGTCGCGCGCCCTGGCGACCAGCACCAGTTGCGGGAAATGGGCTCTCACCAGGCCGGCGACCTTGACGCTTTGTTCGATGTCGTCAATCGCCAGCACGAACACCCGGGCCCGGGCCGCGCCGGCCACGCGCAGCAGGTCCAGCCGGGTGGCGTCGCCATAAAACACCTTCCAGCCGAAGCGGCGCACCGTCTCGACCTGGTCGGCGCTGTGTTCCAGCACGGTCGCGGCATAGCCGTTGGCATTGAGCAATCGGCCAACGATCTGGCCGTAGCGGCCGTAGCCGGCGATGATGATCTGTGCGTCCTGCGACTCGCTGATCTCGGCCGGCAGTGGCTGCGAACCCGCGGCCTGACGCGCCAGCCGGGGCACCCACCAGCGGTCGGCGGCCAACAGCAGCAGCGGTGACAGCAGCATCGAAATCGCCACCGCCGCGACCAGCAAGGAGGCCGCGTCGGCAGCGATCACCCCCGCCTGCGCCCCGCCCTGGAAGACCACAAAGCCGAACTCGCCGCCCTGCGCCAGCAGCACCACGAACACCGGCCGCTCGGGCAGCGGCAGGGCCATACGGCCGGCCATCAACCACAGCAGCCCAGCCTTCAGCAGCAGAAAGCCGACCACGATCGCCGCCACCAGCAGCGGCGCGCGTGCCACCACCGCAAAGTCAATGGCCATGCCCACGGCGATGAAGAACAGGCCCAGCAGCAGGCCCTTGAAGGGCTCGATGTCGGTTTCCAGTTGGCGCCGGTATTCGCTCTCGGCCAGCAGCACCCCGGCCAAGAACGCGCCCAGCGCCATCGACAGGCCGACCGCCTCCATCAATGCCGCGACCGCCAGCACCAGCAGCAGCGCGGCGGCGGTGAAGATCTCCGGCGTGTCGCTGCGGGCAATCCAGCGCAGCGCCGGTCGCAACAGCAGCCGCCCACCGAAAACGATCAGGGCGATCACCGCCGCCGCCTTGGCACTGTCGACCCAGGCGGCGCCGGAGGCAAGCTGAGCCTCGGACGAGGCCACCGCCACCGCCAGCAGCGGCACCAGCGCCAGCACCGGAATCGCGGCGATGTCCTGCAGCAGCGACACCCCGAGCACGGCCTGGCCCGAGGCGGTGGGCACGAGGTTGCGCTCGGCCAGCGTGCCCAGGCCGATGGCGGTGGACGACATCGCCAGGCCCAGGCCGGCCAGCAAGGCCAGCCGCCACGGCACGCCCAGGGACATCGCCAAGGCCACCATCAAGCCGGTGGAGCCCAGCAGTTGCAGGCTGCCCCAGCCGAAAATCGGCCGGCGCAGCGCCCACAGGCGCCGGGGTTCAAGCTCCAGGCCGACCAGGAACAGCATCAGCACCACGCCGATCTCGGCGAACTCCAGCATCGCCTGCGGTTCGGTCACCAGCCGCAGACCCCAGGGCCCGATCGCGATGCCGGCAACCAGGTAACCAATGACAGAGCCCAGGCCCAGCAGCCGCGCCAGCGGCACCGCCAGCACCGCCGCGCCGAGGTAGATCAGGCTGGTCAGCAACCAGTGGCTCTGGCCCATCGCCTCAAACGTCCAGGGCGACGGGCCGGGCGTCGCCCGGCACCGCGCAGGCGGCGCAATCGGGGTAGTTGGCCAGGCGATCCAGCTCCGGCCAGTGCGGATACTGGCGCAGGCGCAGCGCAAACTCGGTCGCATGGTCGGCGATCTCGGCGTCGCTGGCGCGGTGCGCGCCATACAGCACCAGCGGCGGCAGAAAGCGCATACCGACCAGCGTCGCGGTCTGCTCGTAGGGCGGCAAGAAGGCGTCGAAGGCGTAGCGGTTGTAGCCGGCCGGGTGGTACGAGTCCTGCGGCCCGCCGGTTGAGGTGACCAGCCACAGGTCGCGCCCGCGCAGCGCATCGCCGCCCGGCCCATAGGCCCAGCCAAAGCTCAGCACTTGGTCCAGCCACAGCTTCATCAGCGGCGGCATGGCGTACCAGTGGAACGGGTGCACCCAGACCAGCAGGCGCACCTGCGCCAGACGTTGCCGCTCGGCCGGGCCGTCAATCAGGTAGTCGGGGTAGCGGGCGTACAGGTCCAGCAGTTCGACGCCATCGTCCGCAGCTTCGGCCTGGGTTGGCGCCTGCGCTGCCGCCTGCGCTGCCACCATCACCGCCTTGGCTACCCGCGATTGGGCCAGGTCGGGGTGGGCAAGGATCACCAGGATGCGTGGCATGGCAAGGGAAAGGTCATTGGCAGCAAAGCCAGGGGCGGCTCCCGTAACATAGCAGCAATGTCGAACTCCGCAGGCCAGCGCCCGTGAGCACCTCGCCGACCCATATCGCCACCCTGGCCAGCTTGGCCGGGCGCGCCGGCCAGCACCTGGCCACCAGCCCCTGGGTCACGGTCAGCCAGGAGCGGATCGACCTGTTCGCTCAGGCCACCGGCGACCACCAATGGATCCATGTCGACAGCGAGTGCGCTGCAGCCGGCCCGTTCGGAGCGACGATTGCGCATGGCTACCTGACCTTGTCGCTGCTGCCCGAACTCTCCGCCGCCGCCTTCAAGATCGACGATGTCAAGATGGGCATCAACTACGGCCTGAACAAGCTGCGCTTTATCAGCCCGGTGCCCTCGGGCAGCCGCCTGCGCGCCCAGATTGGCCTGAAGTCCTACGAGCCGATTGCCGGCGGCGCGCAACTGACCATGGCGGTGACGATAGAACGCGAGGGCGGCGACAAGCCGGCCTGTGTCGCCGAGACCGTGTCGCGCTGTTTCACCTGAACTGCATCCGCAGCGACTGCAGGCCTGCGGCAGGAGCATGTCACCGTGAAGGTCTTGCTGGTTGACGACCACCCGCTGATCCTGCAGGCCCTGCAGGCTGTGATCAGCACCATCGGCGACGACGTCACCGTGGTCGGGATGGAGAACGCCGATGCTGCCCGCGCGGCGCTGGCCGAGGAGGCCGATTTCGACCTGGTGCTGCTCGACCTGAACCTCGGCGATGTCGATGGTTTCGAGGTGCTGGCGCAAATGCGCCATGACCACCCCAAGCTGCCGGTGGTGGTGGTCTCGGCCACCGACAACAGCGCCGACGTGATGCGCGTGATCGACATGGGGGCGATGGGCTTCGTGCCCAAGCGCTCATCCAACCGCGAGCTGTTCGAGGCCCTGGCGATGGTCATGAACGGTGCTGTCTACGTGCCGCCGGCGATGCTTGGGCTGTTGCACCGGCGGCCGGCCGACCCTGCCCAGGACACTGAGCCGGCGGTGATGCGCAATGCCGCCGCGCCGACCCATCCGTTGCCTGGCGCGGGCACGCTGGCGGCGCCACGGGGAGTGCCTGCGGCGGGCTGGGCCGGGCATGCCGCAGCCGAGGCCGGCCAGGCGATTGCCGGCCTGACGCCGCGCCAGACCGAAGTCCTGGCGCTGCTGCTCAAGGGCCTGCCGAACAAGCTGATCGCGCGCGAGCTCAATGTCTCCACCGAGACCGTCAAAGACCATGTCGCTGCCGTGCTTCGGGCCTTGAATGTCAACTCGCGGACTCAGGCCGTGCTGGCCGTCAGCGCCATGACCCAGGCCGGCGGCTTTGCTGCCAGCCCCGTCGGCGGGGCCGGTCCAGGCGGCTTTTCCATCTTTCGTCCGTCGCAGCGCTGACTGCGACGGCCCCCTTGCCTTCGGAGCCCAGGCCATGGACGCTGCTGTCAATCCGCTGCTGATCGATTGGGACGCGACCGGCGAACTGCCGCCGTTTGCGCAGGTCCGGCCGGAGCACTTCGGCACGGCCCTGGGCCTGGCCATGGCCGAGCATCGGGCCGAGTTGGCGCAGATCACCGCCCGACCGGAGCCTGCGGATTTCGCCAACACGCTGGCCGCTTTTGACCGTTCCGGAGCGGCCCTGCAGCGGGTCTCGTCGGTGTTCTACAACCTCACCGCCTCGGCCACGTCGCCTGCCCTGCAGGCGGTGCAACGCGAGCTGGCGGCGCCGCTGGCCGCGCACTTCAGCGCGGTCTACCAGGACGCGGCGCTGTTCGCCCGGATCGAGGCCGTCTACCAGCAGCGCGATCAGTCCGACCTGAGGCCAGACTTGACGCCAGAGCAGCGGCGCCTGGCCGAGCGCTTGCATGCCGACTTCGTACGCTCGGGCGCCCGCCTGAGCGGCGCTGCGGGCGACGAGTTCGCCAGCCTGATGCAGCAGCTCGCGACCCTGACCACGGCCTTCGGGCAGAACGTGCTGCACGACGAGTCTGAATTCGTGTTGCCCCTGCCGACGCCGGCCGAGCAGACCGGGCTGCCCGAGTTCGTGCTCGCTGCGGCGCGCCAGGCGGCGGCAGAACGGGGCCTGGGCGAGACGCCGGTGGTCACGCTGTCGCGCTCGCTGATCGTGCCTTTCCTCAGCTATTCGACCCGGCGCGACCTGCGCGAGCAGGCCTGGCGTGCCTGGGTCGGGCGGGGTGAACACCCGGGCGCACACGACAACCGCGACATCGTCCGCCAGATCCTGGCACTGCGCTCGCGCCAGGCCGCCCTGCTGGGCTATGCCAACTACGCCGACTACAACCTGGCCGACACCATGGCGCAGCGCCGTGAACGGGTCTGGGCCTTGCTCGACGATGTCTGGCAGCGGGCGCTGCCGGCACTGGCGCGCGAGCGGGCGATGCTGGTTGGGGCGATGGTTGACGCGGCGCTGCCGGCCGACAGCGCGATCGAGCCCTGGGATTGGCGCTTCTGGGCCGAGAAGGTGCGGGTGGCCCACTATGCGCTGGACGACGCCGAGCTCAAGCCGTTTTTCCCGCTGCCGGCGATGGTGGCCGCTGCCTTCGACTGCGCCCAGCGCCTGTTCGGCCTGCGCTTTGTACCGCGCGATGACCTGCTGGCCTACCACCCGGACGTGCGCGTCTACGAAGTGCGCGAGGCCGACGGTGCATCAGTCGGCCACTTCCTGCACGACAACTTCAGCCGCCCGGCCAAGCGCAGCGGCGCCTGGATGAGCAGCTTGCGGCTGCAGCATGGCAACGGCGGCCTCAGCCAGCCGGTGGTGTTGAACAACAACAACTTTGCCAAGGGCGCGCCAGGCCAGCCGGCACTGCTCTCGCCCGACGACGTGCGCACCCTGTTCCACGAGTTCGGCCATGGCCTGCACGGCATGCTCTCGCAGGTGCGCTACCGGCGGCTGTCGGGCACCAACGTGCTGCGCGACTTCGTCGAGCTGCCGTCACAGTTGTTCGAGCACTGGGCCGAAGACCCGGGCGTGATGCGCCGCTTTGCCCGCCATTGGCAGACCGGCCAGGCAATCCCCGAGGCCATGCTTGAGCGCATCGCCGCCGCCCGCCAGTTCGGCCAAGCCTATGAAACCCTGCGCTACTGCGCCAGCGCGATCGTCGACATGGCAGCCCATGAGTGCAAGGTTGCAGTCGACGATCCGGTGGCGTTCGAGCAAACGGTATTGGCCTCACGCGGCCTGCCGCCGGGTGTCGGCCTGAACCACCGCCTGGTGCACTTCCAGCACCTGTTCTCGGGCTCGGGCTATGCCGCAGGCTACTACGTCTACCTTTGGGCCGAGGTGCTGGATGCCGACGCCTTCGAGGCTTTTGTCGAGGCCGGCGATCCGTTCGACCCGGGCCTGGCCGGGCAGCTCCGGCGCTGGATCTACGCCAGCGGCGACAGCGTCGAGCCGGGCCAGGCATACCGCAACTTCCGCGGCCGCGATGCGCAGATCACGCCGATGCTGCGCGGCCGCGGCCTGCTCTGAGCGCCCCCAGACCTGCCGCTTCGCGTCAGGCCCCCCGAGGGGGTCAAGGAAACTCGGGAGCGGCCCTTCGTTTCCTTGAGAGGCGAACGTCAAACCGGCGTCGCCGTTGCCGGGCCGAGCAGGCCGGCCAGCGCGGCGTGGAAGGCGCTGACATCCAGCGGCTTGGTCCAATAGTCGTCAAAGCCGGCCCGGCGCGCCGCCAGGATGTCCTCGGGCATGGCGTTGGCCGACAGCGCCACGCAGCGCAGCCCGGCGGTGGCCGGATCAGCGCGCAGTTGTGCCAGCACTTCCAGGCCGTCGATGTCAGGCAACTGCATGTCGACCAGCAACAGCGCGTGGCGCAGGCTGCGGGCCTGGCGCAGGCCGTCGGTGCCGTCGTCGGCCAGGTCCAGCGCCAGGTCGGGGCGCATCGCGATCAGCCCGGCGACGATCAACTGGTTGACCGGGTTGTCCTCGATGTAGAGCAGCCTTTGGCTGACCGGCGTCGGCGCGGGCGTGGGCATGGCTGCGGCCGGGCCGGGCGGGGTCTCGGGCCGCGCATCCACCGCCCAGGGCGCGGCTGGCGGCGGATGCGCGGCGCTGTCGGCCAGGGGCAGGTCAACCTCAAAACAACTGCCCTCGCCGAGCCGGCTGGAGACCTGGATCGTGCCGCCCATGCGCGTCACCAGGGCGTGGACGATCGCCAGGCCGATGCCGGTGCCGTCGACGCCGTCGCGCTCGCGCCCGAGGCGGTTGAAGGGCTCGAACAGGTGGCTGCACTGCGCCGGGCTCATGCCCAGACCGTCGTCGCTGACGCTCAGGCGCAGCCTGCCGTCCACCGGCTGGGCTTCGATCCAGACCCGGCCTTGCGCACGGTTGTACTTGATCGCATTGCTCAGCAGATTGATCAAGATCTGGCGCAGCCGCACCGGGTCGGCCAGGGCCTGGCCACTGAGCCGGCCAGACTGCAAGGACACGCCGGCGGCGTCGGCCTGGGTCTGCAGCATCGGCAGCGTGGTGTGGGCAAAGGTCGCCATGCACACCGGCTGCAGGTGCAAGGGCAAGTCGCCGGACTCCAGGCTCGACAGGTCCAGCACATCGTTGACCAAGGTCAGCAGGTGCTCGCCGGCGGCACGGACATGCTCGACCTGCTGCCGCCACCGGTCGGGGTCAGCGACCGCAGCGTCCGGGTCGGTCGCCAGCAGCAATTGCGAAAAGCCCAGGACCGCGTTCAAGGGCGTGCGCAGCTCATGGCTCATGCGTGCCAGGAACCGCGACTTGGCCTGGTTCTCGCGCTGCGCCAGCAGCTTGTCATGCTGCGCCTGCAGCTTGTCTTGCTGGGCTGCAGCGGCGTTGCGGGCCTCGGTCACGTCCCAGTTGATGCCGATCCGGCTGATGACCTGACCGGCGCTGTCGCGCACCGGCGCCGAGCGCGAGGCCAGCCAGCGCACACTGCCATCGGGCCAGACGACGCGAAATTCGGCCATATAAGGCAGTCCGGCAAGGGCATTGGCGGATATTTTCTCTGTGATCGCCAGCCGGTCCTCGGGATGGACCCAGCCCAGCATGGCCTGGAGTGTCACGGGGGTGGCCTGCGGCGCCAGCCCACGCAGGGCGAACATCTGCGCGTCCCACCAGCCCAACTCGGCGTCGGGGCTGGATTCCCAAGTGCCGATGCCGGCCCCGCGGGCCACCAGCAAGGCACGTTCGCCGGCCTTGCGCAATTTGGCCTCGGCGGTATGGCGCTCGGTCACGTCCAGCGCCACGCCGACCATGCCCAGCACCGCCCCGGCCTCGTCAGTCTGCGCCGCGCCGCGCATCAACCAATACCGCCACTGGCCGTCGCGGCGGCGCAGGCGCAATGTCAGGTCGGGTGCCGCCAAGGCACTGGCCTCGGCCCGCAGCACGCCGTGGCGGCTGGCCTCGGGCAGATCGTCCGGATGCACCAGCGCGGCAAACTCACCCAGCGGCAAGCCTTGCTCGCTGCGCGGCAGCAGCAACATCTCGCGGCCCTTGGGGTCGAGGTGGATCTCATTGCGCTGCAGATCGCGGCGCCAGACCGTCAACTCGACCAACTCTGCGGCCAGGCGCCATTGGGCCTGGGTCTGGCTGACCGAGCGCGCCAGACGGTAGACCTCGGTGTCGTCGCGAACAACGCCCGACATCCGGATTGGCTTGCCGTCCGGGCCGGCCTGCACCTCCCAGTGGGCGTGGAGCCTGCGTTCCTGGCCGTCGGGCCAGATGACCCGCAATGGCAGGTCACCGAGACCGACGCGGCTGTACGACCCCTGCAGGGCGCGGCGCAGCAGCAACCGGTCAGCCTCGACCAGGTGCAGCAGGATCTGTTCGACCGTGGGGCCAGTGACCTGCGGCGCCATGCCCCACAGACGCCACGTCGCCTGGTCCCAGTGGCCCTGGCCGGTGCGCA
This sequence comes from Burkholderiales bacterium, assembly GCA_025350145.1. Lineage (GTDB taxonomy): Bacteria > Pseudomonadota > Gammaproteobacteria > Burkholderiales > Burkholderiaceae_C > Pseudaquabacterium. The sequence continues at coordinate 29,835 of JANXYH010000098.1, forward strand.
GGTCGCGCTCGCACAGGCCGAGCCGGCCGAGATCGCGGGCCAGATCGAGCATGCCGTTGAGACGCTGCTGTTCAGCCCGCCAGGCAGAGTCGTCGGCGCGGGACTGCAGGGTCAGGACCCAGGCATCGGCCAGGCGCCGGCCGGACAGACGCAGCGGCCAGCCCAGGCCATCGGCATCGCTGGCGTCGATGTCCAGTGCCGCCAGGGGCTGGTCGCTCTGATTTGCCTGAGCCCAGGCCTGGTCCAGCGCCTGGCGTGAGGCGCCGTCGGCCGCCAGCGCGTCGGCCAGGTCGCGCCCCAACAGGTCTGCTGCAGAACGGCCGCTTCGGCAGAGGAACGCGGCGTTGCAGGCCTTGATCCGGCGCTGCCCATCGACCAAGAGCAGCGCCACTTCAACCAAGTCGAACGCCGCGACCAAGTCGAACACTGCAATTTCGGGCGTGCTTGCCATCCTCGATCCGTCGGCGATTTAAGGCCGCAGCAGGCAGCGTTGGCAACCACCAAGAGTTTAACGGCGACAAACTCAGGACCAGACCCGGGCTTGCACTGCCAGCGGGTCGAACCAGGGCCAGCGCGACACGCGGGTGCTGACCTTGCGGCTGGGCGGCTTCCAGGGGCCGGCGGCATGAAGTCGCCGCTGCTCGGCCGGCTATGCTCGTGGCCATGACACCACTGGCCATCGATTTCGCCGCCATCGCCGCCGCCGCAGCGCGGCTCAAGGGCGTGGCCCACCGCACCCCGGTGCTGCGCCCGCGCAGTGCCGACCAGCGCTGCGGTGCGAGCGCCTTCTTCAAGGCCGAGAACCTGCAACGCATGGGCGCCTTCAAGTTCCGCGGCGCCTACAACGCCCTGTCGCAATTCAACCCCGAGCAGCGCCGCGCTGGCGTGATCGCCTTCAGCTCGGGCAACCACGCCCAGGCGATCGCCCTGTCGGCCAGGCTTCTGGGCATGCCCTCGGTGGTGGTGATGCCGCATGACGCGCCGGCCGCCAAGCTCGCCGCCACCCGCGCCTACCAGGCCGACCAACCGGGCAGTGAGGTCGTGGTCTACCACCGCTTTCGCGAGGACCGCGCGGCCATAGGCGCGGCCATCGCCGCCGAGCGTGGCATGACCCTGATCCCGCCCTACGACCACCCCGACGTGATGGCCGGCGCCGGCACCGCCGCGCTGGAATTGATCGAAGAGGTCGGCCCGCTGGACGTGTTGCTGGTCTGCGTCGGCGGTGGCGGGCTGATCTCGGGCAGCGCGGTCGCCGCCAAGCACCTCTGCCCCGACATCCGCGTGATCGGGGTCGAGCCCGAGGCCGGCAATGACACCCAGCAAAGCCTGGCGCGCGGCGAACTGGTCAGCATCGCCGTGCCGCAGACCATCGCCGACGGCGCCCAGACCCAGTCCAGCGGCCAGCTCACCTTCCCGGTGATCCAGGCGCTGGTCGAGCGCATCGTCACCGTCAGCGACGATCAACTGATCCGCACCCTGCGGTTCTTCGCCGAACGGGTCAAGCAGGTGGTCGAGCCGACCGGCTGCCTGGCTGCGGCCGCGTTGCTGGAGGGCGTGGTCGATTTTCGCGGCCAGCGCGTCGGCGTGATCCTTTCGGGCGGCAACGTCGATCTGCCGCGCTACGCCGGGTATTTGGCGGGCTAGGCCTGGCCGGCGCTGCCGGATCGTGATCGTCACAATCGACCGCCAAACCTGAGCAAGCACCAAGGATCCGTGCATGACGACCTCCGCCGACACCCAGCCTGCCGACAGCGCCGACGCCGCCAACCCGGCACAAGCCGACAAGCGCCAGCGCGAGCGGGTCGACCGCTTGCTGGCGCGGCCGGCGGTGGTCGGCAGCGGGGCGGTGACGCTGGCCAGTGGCCGGCATCTGGCGTACAGCGTGCGGGCCAGCTTTGTGCCGGTGGTCGCGGGCGGGCTGGACGCGCAGGCCGGCGAGCCGCAGGCGGCGGTGTTCAGCATCGCCTATACCGCTGCCGGGGTGCAGACCGGGGCGCCGCGGCCGATCTGCTTTGCCTTCAACGGCGGGCCGGGCTCGGCCTCGGTCTGGTTGCACCTGGGTGCGCTGGGGCCGAAGCGGGTGGTGATGCCCGAGGACGGCCGCAACCCGGCACCGCCCTGGGGCCTGGTCGACAACCCGCACAGTTGGCTGGAGCACTTCGACCTGGTCTTCATCGATCCGCCGCACACCGGCTTTTCGCTCTCGGCCAGCGCCAAGGCGCGCGAGGCCCATCTGTCGGTCGACGGCGACATCGCCCTGATGGCCGAGGTGGTGCGCGCCTGGCTGGCCGCCAATGGCCGCTTCGGCGCGCCGCTGTACCTGGCCGGCGAGAGTTACGGCACGACCCGTGGCGCGGGCATCGCCAACCAGTTGCAGGAACTCGGGCTGGCCCTGTCCGGGGTGGTGCTGGTGTCCTGCGCGATGGACCTGCAGAGCAT
>JANXYH010000105.1 GCA_025350145.1 Burkholderiales bacterium
GTAGGGGTCCTTGATGTTCTCCTGCATCAGCTTCCAGTTGCCCGGGATGCGCTGCCGGTTGTAGCCCAGCAGCGTCAGCTTGCGGCCGTTGAACAATCGGTCGAAGTAGCCGGTGATGGCCGGCCCCATGAAGTCCTCGAGCGACTCGATGGCGTGGTCGAACGAGGCAAACACCACCCCGCCACGGCAGGCGACCTTGAGCTTGTTCAGGCCGTGCTCGGCGGTCTGAAAGTCGGCCGGCATGCCGCCGTTGACCTTGCCGTCCTGTTTGACGCCACGGCGAAACGGCACGCCCTGCAGGTCGCCGCTGAGGCTGTAGCTCCACTGGTGGTAGGGGCAGATGAAGTCCCGGCGGTTGCCGTGGCGCTCGCGGCAGAACGACATGCCGCGGTGGGCGCAGACGTTCTCGACCACGTGGATGCTGGCGTCGGTGTCGCGCACCATCACCACCGAGCGCTCGCCGACCACACTGCGCCTGAAATCGCCCGGATTGGGGATTTCGGCCTCCAGGCCGACATAGCACCAGTGCCCGGCGTAGAAGAAGCGCTCCAGCTCCCTGCGGTACAGGCCGGGGTCGGTGTAGGCCATGAACGGGATCCGGCTGCTGCCGGCGGACTCCCATTCGATCGCGGGCGGAAAAACCGGGCGGGTGTCGCTCATGGGCAAGGTGGCGGTTGGCGATCGGGGTCGGGCTGGACCGGGGCTCAGGCCGGCGCGGCTGACGCCGGGGTCGGCGCGATTGCGGCCACGATGGCGGCCAGCGTCAGCGCCGCTGATTCTGCACTGGCCTGTGCCGTGGCCAGGGTGTGGGCATGGCTCAGGCGCTCGCCCGACAGCCCGGCGGCCATGTTGGTCAGCAGCGCCAGGCCCAGCACCGGCAGCCCGGCGTGGCGCGCCAGGATGGTCTCGGGCACGGTGCTCATGCCCACCGCCTGGGCGCCCAGCAGCCCGAGCATGCGGATCTCGGCCGGGGTCTCGAACTGCGGCCCCAGCACCCAGGCGTAGACGCCTTCGTGCAGCCGCACGTCAACAGTCTTGGCGGCGGCATGGGCCTGGGCGCGCAGCGCCGGGCTGTAGGCGTCGACCATGTCAACAAAGCGGCCGTTGCCCGGCTCGTGGTGCAGCGGCGTGCGCTGGGCGATGTTGAGGTGGTCGCTGATCAGCATCAGCGTGCCCGGCGGCATCGCCGGGTCCAGGCTGCCGGCGGCATTGGTCAGCACCAGCGCCCGACAGCCCAGCTCGGCCAGGCAGCGGATCGCGCCCTTCATGGCGGCGGCGTCGCCACTTTCGTAGGCATGCTGGCGGCCACGCAACAGCGCCACCGGCCGACCGCCCAGGGTGCCCAGGCGCAGGCTGCCGGCGTGGCCGGCCACGCCCAGGCGCGGGAAGGCGGGCAGCTTGGCGTAGGCCAGGTCGACGGCCCCCGTGACCAGCCCGGCCACGCCGTCCCAGCCCGAGCCCAGGACGACGGCGATCTCGGGTGCGACGCCGCTGGCGCGGATGCGGGCGACGCTGGCGGTGACGCTGGCAGTGAGGTTTTGGCTCAGACCGTTCATGGGCACAGGTGAGCGGGGCCGAAGCTGAAGGGCAGGAGCGCGCCCAAGCTGTGGCGGGCGCGCACGGCAGTCAGGTCGGCGACCCAGACCGGGCAGTCGTCGTCGGCAAATTCGCGCAGCCGCTGGCGGCAGCCGCCGCAGGGCGTGACCGGCTCGGCCGCCACCGCCACCACCACCGCCGCCAGGATGCGCCGGCCGCCGGCCAGCACCAGTTGGGCGATGGCCGAGGCCTCGGCACACTGGCCCTGCGGGTAGGCCGCGTTCTCGACATTGCAGCCGGCGTGGATGCGGCCCTGCTCATCCAGCAGCGCGGCACCGACCGCAAAGCTGGAGTACGGCGCATAGGCCCGCTCGCGGGCGGCGCGGGCGGCCGCCAGCAGGCGCTGCAGGGTCTCGTCGGCCAGCATCAACGCTCCTTCCGGTAGGGCATGCCCAGCGCCGCCGGGGCCCGCGAGCGGCCCATGAATCCGGCCAGCAGGACCACCGTCAGCAGGTACGGCAGGGCCTGGATTGCCTGCACCGGGACCGCACCAATGCCAGGAACGACGACACCCTGCAGGCGGATCGCCGCCGCGTCTAGAAAGCCGAACAGCAGGCACGCCCAGAGCGCGCCGACCGGATGCCATTTGCCGAAGATCATCGCCGCCAGCGCCATGTAGCCGCGCCCGGCGGTCATGTGCGGGACGAAGCTGGGGTTCTGCGCCAGCACCAGGTAGGCGCCGGCCAGGCCGCTCAACAACCCGTTCAGTGCCAATGCGCTGTAGCGCAGGCCGGCCACCGACAGCCCGGCGGCGTCGACCATCGCCGGGTTTTCGCCGGCAGCACGCAGGCGCAGGCCGTAGCGGCTGCGGTAGAGCAGCCACCACAGCGCCGGCACCAGGGCCAGCGCCAGGTAGACGATGGGGTAATGGCCGAGCAGGCCCAGGCCCAGCACCGCGCCGACCCAGGGCAGCGCCTGCAGCGCCTGCCCGGCGTCGGCAAACCAGATCGACAGGCGCACCGTGTCGGGCAGGGGCGGGGTCTGGCCGCCGATCTTGAACCAGGCGATGCCCAGGACGATGCTCAGGCCGACGGCGGTCATGGTGATCGCCATGCCCAGCACCACCTGGTCGCCAGGGTGGCTGACGCAGGCATAACCGTGCAGCATCGACAAGGCCAGGCCGACCGCCAGCGCCGCCAGCAGCGCCAGCGGCAACGATGCGCTGACCGCACCGACGGCACCGGCGGCAAAGGCCGACAGCAGCATCTTGCCCTCCAGGCCAAGGTCGATCACGCCGGCGCGCTCGCTCAGCGTGCCGGCCAGGGCGCACAGGATCAGCGGCGTCGAGACCCGCAGCGTCGACGCCAACAGCGTGCCGATCAGCACCTCATCCATGCGCCAGCGCCTCGCGCTTGGGCCGCCGCAGCGCCGCGTACAGCCGCGCCAGCGTGGGCGCCGCGACCTGCGCCATCGCGCCGGAGAACAGCACGATCAGGCCCTGCAGGGTCGTGACCATGTCGCGGCTGAAGCCCGGGATCTCGAACGCCAGCTCGGCCCCGCCCTGGTACAGCGCGCCGAACAGCAGCGCCGCAGCCGCGATCCCGGCCGGGTGGTTGCGCCCGATCAGCGACACCGCGATGCCGGTGAAGCCGGCGCCGACCACGTAGTCCAGCAGCAGCCGGTGCTGGACCCCGGCCAACTCGTTGATGCCGACCTGGCCGGCCAACGCGCCCGAGACCATCATCGCCAGCATCACCTGGCGGCGCGGCCCGATGCCAGCGTAGTGCGCCGCCGCCGTGGCATGGCCGACCGCACGCAACTCGTAGCCGATGCGGCTGCGCCAGAGCAGCAGGTAGACCGCCAGCGCGCTGGCCATGGCCAGCAGCAGGCTCAGGTTCAGCGGCGTGCGCGGCCACTCCAGCCCCAGCCAGGCCAGCGCCTGGTGCATGCCGGGCATGGCCGCCGACGCGGCGAAGGCGCGGGTCTCGATGGCCATGTTGCCTGGCTCCTTGAGCACATTGACCAGCAGCCAGGCCAGCAGCGCCGAGGCCATGAAATTGAACATGATGGTGGTGATCACGATGTGGCTGCCGCGCCAGGCCTGCAGGGCGCCCGGCACCGCTGCCCAGAGCAGGCCGGCCAGCGCCGCAGCGGCGACCATCAGCGGCAGCATCACCCAGGCTGGCAGGTGCTCGGCCCAGGCCAGCGCTGCCAGCGCCGCGCCCAGGCCGCCGAGCATGGCCTGGCCCTCGCCGCCGATGTTGAACAGCCCGGCATGGAAGGCCACCGCCACCGCCAGCCCGGTGAAGACAAAGGTGGTGGCGTAGTACAGGGTGTAGCTGATCCCGGCGCGGCTGCCGAACGCGCCCTTGGCCAGCAGCACCATCACCTGCAGCGGCTGCTGGCCGACCGCCAGCAGCACCAGGCAGCTCACCGCCAGCGCCAGGCCGAGGTTGACCAGCGGCAGCACGCCAATGTCGAGCCAGCGCGGCAGCTCGGTGGGCGGGCTCATGGCGAATTCAGCCGGCCAGGGCGGATGCCGCCGCACCGGCCATCAAGCGCCCCAGCGCCGCTTCTGAGGCTTGGGCAATCGGCAGCTCGCCGGCAATCCGGCCACTGTCCATCACCAGCACGCGGTCGGACAGGGCCAGGATTTCGTCGAGTTCGGACGACACCAGCAGCACCGCGCCGCCGGCCGCGCGCATAGCGCGGATGCGGCCGTGGATGAACTCGATCGCGCCGATATCGACGCCGCGGGTGGGTTGGCCGACCAGCAGCACGCTCGGGCCGGTCAGGGCCTCGCGCGCCAGCACCAGCTTCTGCTGGTTGCCTCCGGAGAACTTGGACGAGCGCAGCGCCGGATGGCGTGGGCGCACGTCGTAGTCGGCCATCATCGCGGCGGTGTCGGCGCGCATCGCCTGCGGCTTCATCCAGCCGGCGGCGCTGCAAAAGCGCGCCAGCCGGTGCTGGCCCAGGGTCGCCGACTCCCAGGCCGCGAAGGGCAGGACCAGGCCATGCAGGTGGCGGTCCTCGGGCACGTGGGCGATGCCGAGTTGGCGGGCCCTGGCCGGGTCCAGCCAGCGCCTGGCCGTGAACGCGCTGGCGCCCACAGTGAGCCGGCCGGCTTGCGGCGCCAGCATGCCGGCCAATACCTGCAGCAACTCGCTCTGGCCATTGCCCGAGACCCCGGCGATGCCGACGATCTCGCCCGCGCGCAGCGCCAACGACACCTCGCGCAGGCGCGGCACGCCCAGGGGGTCGGCCCAGCCGAGTTGCTCGGCCGCCAGCAGCACCGCGCCGGGTGCGGCCTCGACCTGCTCCGCATGCCGTCCGAGTTGCACCCGGCGCCCGACCATGGCCAGCGCCAGCGCGTCCAGGCTGGTGTCGGCAACCGCGCAATCCAGCACCACCGCGCCCGCGCGCATCACCGTGACCTGATCGCACAGGGCCATGATTTCCTTGAGCTTGTGGCTGATCAGCAGCACTGTCGTGCCCCGCTCGCGCAGGCGGCGCAAGGTGGCAAAGAGCTGCCCGGTCTCGTGCGGGGTGAGGACGGCGGTGGGCTCGTCCAGGATCAGGATGCGTGCGCCGCGGTACAGCGCCTTGAGGATCTCCAGCCGCTGGCGCTCGCCCACCGGCAGCGCCTCTACGCTCAAGTCCAGCCGCACCGTCAGGCCGGTGTCGGCCATCAGCCGCTGCAGTTCGACCCGGACCCGGGCACGGGCGCGGCTCAGGCGCCAGTCGGGCTCGGCGCCGAGCATCACGTTGTCCAGCGCCGACAGCGGATCGACCAGCATGAAGTGCTGGTGCACCATGCCTATGCCCAGGGCGATTGCCTCGGCCGAGCCGGCGATGCGGGCCGGCGCGCCGTGGATCCAGATCTGGCCCGCATCGGCCTGGTAGAGGCCGTACAGGATCGACATCAGGGTGCTCTTGCCGGCGCCGTTCTCGCCGACGATGCCGTGCACCGTGCCGGCGCGCACCGTCAGGTCAACCGCGCGGTTGGCCTGGACCGCGCCGAAGCGCTTGGCGATGCCGCGCATCTGCACCGCCGCGGGCGTGGACTCGGCCATTCAAGCCCGGCGCTGCTCGAGCGGGCGTGCCGGCAACTCAGTATTTGCAGGCGTTGTCGGCCATGTAGTCGGCGACCTTGATCTTGCCGGCAATGATGTCGGCCTTGGCGGCATCGACCTTGGCCTTGAGCGCGCCGCTGACCAGCTTGTCGTTGTGCTTGTCGAGCGCGTAGTCGACCCCGCCCTCCTTCAGGCCCAGCACCGTGATCGCCCCCGGGTTGACCTTGTTGCTGAGGTTGTAGACGGCGGTGTCGACCCGCTTGACCATCGAGGTCAGCATCGTGCCGGGGTGCAGGTGGTTCTGGTTGCTGTCGACGCCGATGGCCAGCTTGCCGCCGTCCTTGGCCGCTTGATAAACGCCCACGCCCGTGCCACCGGCCGCGGCGAAAACAACATCGACGCCCTTGGCAAACTGGGCCTTGGCCAGCTCACCGCCGCGCGCCGGGTCGTTCCAGGCCGATGGCGTGGTGCCGGTCATGTTGGTCGTGATCTCGGCCTTGGGGTTGGCGTACTTGGCGCCCTGCTCGTAGCCGCAGGCGAACTTGCGGATCAGCGGGATGTCCATGCCGCCGACAAAGCCGACCTTGCCGGTCTTGCTCGACAGCGCGGCGATCATGCCGACCAGGAAGCTGCCCTCCTGCTCCTTGAACACCACCGACTCGACGTTGGGCGCCTTGACGACCATGTCGATGATCGCGAATTGCAGTTTGGGGAAAGCCTTGGCCGCCTTCTCGATCGAGCTGGCCTGGCTGAAGCCGACGCCGATGATCGGGCTGGCGTTCTTCTCGGCCATGCGTTGCATCGCCTGGTCGCGCTGCGCCTCGTTGGCAATCTCGAAATCCAGGTACGGCTTGCCGGTGTCCTTCTTCCAGCGCTCGGCGCCGTTGTAGGCGGCCTCGTTGAACGACTTGTCGAACTTGCCGCCCATGTCGTAGATGACGGCGGGCTCGGCGTGGGCCAGGCTGGCAGCGGCGGCCAGTGCGATCAGGCTCAGGGCGGTCTTCATGGGGTGCGTCCGATGCTGGGTGTTGGGGAAGGGTCAATCTGCCGGATCAGGATAGCAAGACTTGCCGCCCCGGCCCAGTCGGGAAAGGCCTGCCCTGGGTGCCGACCGGCGGGCCGCCGCTAGGATAGTGCGATGCCCGAAATCCCCAGCCAGCCCTGGGCCGAATCCGCCCGCAGTCTGCCCAAGGTGCTGCTGCACGAGCACCTGGACGGTGGCCTGCGCTTGGCGACGCTGCTGGACCTGCTGCACCAACGCGGCCTGGCCGCGCCGGCTGGCGATGTCGCCGCGCTGGGCGCCTGGTTCCGCGCCCGCGCCAATGCCGGCAGCCTGGTCGAATACCTGCGCGGCTTCGGCCTGACGGTGGCGGCCATGGCCAGCCCAGAGGCCATGCGCCGGGTGGCGTTTGAGGCGGCCGAGGACGCGCGCCTGGACGGCTGCGTGCTGGCCGAGTTCCGCATCGCGCCGCTGCTGTTCGAGCCCATGGGCATCCGCGGCGAGGTCGCGGTGCAGGCGCTGCTCGACGGCCTGGCGCGCTCCAGCCTGGCCAGCGGCCTGATCGTCTGCGCGATGCGCCACGAGCCCGATGCGCAGATTGCCAGGGCAGCGGCACTGGCGATGCAGTTTGGCGGCCATGGCGTGGTCGGCTTCGACCTGGCCGGGCCCGAGGCCGGCTGGCCAGCCACCCGCCATGCCGCCCTGCTGGCGCGGGTGCGGGCCAGCGGCCTGGGGCTGACCCTGCATGCCGGCGAGGCCGACAGCGGACTGCGGGTGCTGGAGGCGGCCGAGCTCGGCGCCCAGCGCATCGGCCACGGCGTGCGCCTGGCCGATCTGCTCAGCACGGCCCAGCACCGGGCGCAGACCGAGCGCCTGCGCCAGCGCGGTGTGCACCTCGAGGTCTGCCCGACCAGCAATGTCCACACCGGCGCGGTGGCGAGCCTGGCCGGGCACCCGATCCGGGCGCTGTGGGAGGCCGGCCTGGCGCTGTCGTTCCACACCGACAACCGGTTGATCAGCGCGGTCAGCATGTCGGACGAAGCCGCCAATCTGGTCGGTCAACTGGGTTTTGCCTGGCCCGATCTGGTGCAGATGGCGCACCAGGCGGCGGCCGCATCGTTCCTGCCCGAGGCCGCGCGGGCCCAGGCGCAGCAGGCGATCCACGACCGCGCTAGGGCCGCGCCGGCGCATTCCACTGGATGAAGGCCTGGGCCGGCAGCCGCGCCAGATTGGGCACCCGGGCGTCGGCGGCGGGATAGCCCACCGGCATCAGCAGCACCGCCCTTTCGTTGCTGCCCCGGCCCAGCAGGTCGCGCAGGAAGGCCATCGGGTTGGGCGTGTGGGTCAGCGTCACCAGGCCCATCGTCTGGATCGCGGCGATGAACAGGCCGGCGGCGATGTTGACGCTCTCGTCGACGTAGTAGTTCTTGCGCTGCGAGCCGTCGGCGTTGAGGCCGTACTTCTCGGCGAACAGCACCACCACCCAGGGCGCATCGGTCATGTGCGCCTTGACATGGTCGGTGCCCAGCGGGTGCAGCGCGGCGCGCCATTCCTCGGGCATGCGGCCGCTGTAGGTCTTCTGCTCCTCGGCTTCGGCGGCGGCCCGCAACTGGGCCTTCAGGCCGGCGTCGTCGATGGCGACAAAGCGCCAGGGCTGGCGGTGTGCGCCCGACGGCGCGGTGCCGGCGGTGAGCATGGCCAACTCGATCAGCCGCCGCGCCACCGGCTGGCGCGAGAAGTGCCGGGTGCTGCGGCGCCGGTTCATCTCGGCGTAGAAGGCTTCGGCCCGGGCCAGCATCTCGGGCTCGCTGTGGCGTTGGTAGCCGGGCAGCGGCACGAACACCGGCTCGGGCAGATGGGCGGTGAGTTGCTTGTAGTCGATCGGGGCCGTCATGCCGCGCTCCAGGGTTGGCAGAAATGGGTCGGATCGGGGCGCAGCGTAACTGCCAGCGGGCCAATGCCAGGTGCCCGGTGCCCGGTGCACGGTGCACGGTGCTGGGCGGTCGCACCCCGGCGTCACAATCCCCGGCTTCGCAAATCCTCGGGTGACCTGCCATGGCCAAGTTGTTCGATCTCACCGGGCGCACGGCCCTGGTCACGGGCTCCTCGCGTGGCCTGGGCCGGGCGATGGCCGAGGGCCTGGCCCAGGCCGGGGCCCGGGTCCTGATCAACGGCCTCGACGCGGCCCGTGCCGAGGCCACCGCGCTGGCCCTGCGTCAGGCCGGCCACCAGGCCGATGTCGCCGCCTTCGACGTGACCGACGAGGCCCAGATCGTCGCTACCTTCAACCGCCTGGACGCGCAGGGCACGGCGGTCGACATCCTGGTCAACAACGCCGGCATCCAGTTGCGCAAGCCGATGGTCGAACTGAGCACCGCCGAATGGCAGCGCGTGATCGACACCAACCTGACCAGCGCCTTCGTCATCGGCCGCGAGGCGGCCCGGCGGATGCTGCCGCGCGGCCACGGCAAGATCATCAACATCGGCTCGCTGATGAGCAGCCTGGGCCGCGCCACGGTCGCGCCCTACACCGCCGCCAAGGGCGGCATCAAGCTGCTGACGCAGGCGATGGCGGCGGAATGGGCGGCCAGCGGCATCCAGGCCAACGCCATCGGCCCGGGCTACATGCTGACCGAGATGAACCAGGCCCTGATCGACAACCCGAGCTTCAACGCCTGGGTGGTCGGGCGCACGCCGTCGCGGCGCTGGGGCCGACCCGACGAACTGGTCGGCACCGCCGTCTACCTGGCCAGCGCCGCATCCGACTATGTCAACGGCCAGATCGTCTATGTCGATGGCGGCATGACGGCCATTCTCTGAACCCGGGAGCCGACGATGCGACTGCGCTGCATGTGTCTGAAGATCCACGCCCCCACCGACCTGCGGCTGGAGGAGATGGAGGTCGCCGAGCCCGGCCCGGGCGAGGTGCTGGTCAAGGTGGCGATGGGCGGCATCTGCGGCTCGGATCTGCACTACTACCGCCACGGCGGCTTCGGCACGATCCGCATCCAGGAGCCGATGGTGCTGGGCCACGAAGTCGCCGGCAGCGTCAGCGCGGTCGGCCCCGAGGTGACCCGGGTGCAGGTCGGCGACCGCGTCGCGGTGACGCCCAGCCGGCCCTGCTCGGCCTGCCGCTATTGCCTCGAAGGCCTGCCCAACCAGTGCCTGGACATGCGCTACTACGGCAGCGCGATGCGCATGCCGCATGTCCAGGGCGCGTTCCGCGACACCCTGCTGTGCAACGCGGTGCAGTGCTTCAAGGTGGCCGAGGGCGTGCCAATCACGCTGGCCGCGCTGGCCGAGCCGTTTGCGGTCTGTCTGCACGCCGTCTCGCGCGCCGGGCCATTGATCGGCAAGCGGGTGCTGGTCTCGGGCTGCGGGCCAATTGGCGTGCTCTCGGTCGCCGCCGCGCGCATCCACGGCGCGGCCGAGATTGTTGCCACCGATGTGCTTGACGAACCGCTGCGCGTGGCCAAGGCGATGGGCGCGACCCGCACGATCAACGCCGCCACCGACTCGGACTGGGTGCGCGCCGGCTCGGCCGACAAGGGCAGCTTTGACGTGATGCTCGAATGCTCGGGCAACCAGCGCGCCCTGCGCGACGGCCTGGAGGTGATGCGCCCGCGCGGCGTGGTGGTGCAGCTCGGCCTGGGTGGCGATGTCAGCGTGCCGCAGAACCTGATCGTGGCCAAGGAGTTGAGCATCTGCGGCTCGTTCCGCTTCCATGCCGAATTTGCCCTGGCGGTGCAGCTCATCAACGAGGCGCGGCTGGATTTCAGCCCGGTCGTCAGCCACACCTTCGGCCTGCGCCAGGCCACCGAGGCTTTCGAGCTGGCCAGTGATCGGCAGAAGTCGATGAAGGTGCTGCTGGACTTTGCGCAGGCCTGATGGCGCTTCGGCGGTGGTTTGAACGACCCAGGGAGGGATCTGCATGGCGGGCCAGATTCAGGCGCATGCCGGCCTGACCATATACGAACTATTTGCCACTCTTTGTTCGTAAGCGCACAATCGCGTCGCCTTCTACTCTGGAGCCACCGCCATGGGTGCAATGCTGGAAATCCCGCTTGCCGTCGCGCCACCGGACCTGAAATCCGAGGCCGCCGCCGCGGCCGCCCTGCGCACCTTTTGGCGGTTGGCCGAGGCCTGGCAACTCAGCGCCGCCGAGCAACTCAACCTGCTCGGGGTCGGCAAGACCACCTTCTACCAATGGAAGCAGGGCAAGGTCACGGCACTGGACCGGCATGTGCTGGAGCGCCTGTCCTACCTCTTCGGCATCTACGCCGCGCTGCAAATCCTCTTGCCCGTGGCCGAACGCGCCAACGCCTGGATCCGCAAACCCAACCAGGCGCCATTCCTGGGCGGCCAATCCGCACTGGCACGGATGCTCGGCGGCCAGGTGGCGGACTTGTTCGTCGTGCGCCAATACCTGGACGCGCAACGCGGCGGCAAGGCGTGAGCCCGAACGACATCCCCCGCGTCGCGCTCGACTGGCGCCCCTGCCACCGCCTGGTCGCCAGCCGATTCCCGACCATCGGCCTGTACGACGACATCACCGCCGCGCAAGACCTGGAAGTGGTCTTCGCCATCGAGGCGCTGACCAACCCGCGCATCCGCCAGGAACTGGGCGCCTTGTCGCTGGTGGCACCCAATGATCGCCTCAGCGGCCCTGGCGCGACCCTGGTGATGGCCGCCTTCACCCACCTCAACCCCGAGGGCTCGCGCTTCTGCGACGGCAGCTACGGCGTCTACTACGCCGCGCTGGCGCTGGAGACGGCGGTGGCCGAGGTCAGCCACCACCGTGCGGTCTTTCTGGCGCGCACTGGCGAGCCCGAGATCGCCTTCGACCTGCGCCGCATCCAGGCCGAACTGGCCGCCGACGCCGCCCACGACATCCGCGCTGGCGCCGTCGACCCGGCAGCCCTGGCCGAAATCTGCCATCCCAGTCGCTACGCCGCCGGCCAGGACCTGGGCCGCCGCCTGCGCCAGGCTGGCGCCCAGGCCATCGTCTACGACAGCGTCCGCCACCGCGGTGGCCAATGCGCCGCCGCGTTCTTGCCGCGGCTGCTGCGCAAACCGCGCATCGCCGGCCATGTCGGCCTGCATTGGGACGGTAAGCGCATCAGCCACTGGTACCTCAAGGGCCAGCCCAGGCCGCTGCTGGCCGTCGCCTCCCACCCGATTTGAAGCCCCAAACCATGACCATCGCCAACCACCTGATACCCGTCGCCCGGCTGCACACCGCGATCCGCCTGCTGGTGCGCGGCTTTGGCAGCGCTCCGGCCGAAGTTGAGGCCGTCGCCAACAACCTGATCGAGGCCAACCTGCGCGGCCACGACTCGCATGGCATCGGCATGTTGCCGCGCTACGCCGACGCCTACCTCGAGGGCGGGCTCAAGCCCAACGCCCATGTCAAGACCTTGCTCGACGGCGGGGCGATGCTGCGCCTGGACGGCGACACCGGTTTCGGCCAGGTCATCGGCCAGGAAGCCATGGCCCTGGGCATAGCCCGCGCCCGCCAGCACGGCAGTTGCATCGTCGCGCTGGGCAATGCCCACCACCTCGGGCGGATCGGTGCCTGGGCCGAGCAGGCGGCAGAGGCCGGCCTGGTGTCCATGCACTTCGTCAACGTCATCAGCCGCGCCATCGTCGCCCCCTATGGCGGCGCCGATGCCCGCTTCGGCACCAACCCGTTCTGTGCCGGCGTGCCGTTCGCCAACCGCCCGCCGGTGATCCTCGACCTGGCCACCAGCGTCATCGCCCAGGGCAAGACCCGGGTCGCCCACAACAAGGGCGAGCCGGTCGCGCCGGACTGTTTGATCGACGACCAGGGCCGCGCCACCACCGACCCGCGCTACACCGTGATCCCGCCGTTCGGCGCCCTGCTCACCTTTGGTGGCCACAAGGGCTACGGCCTGGCCCTGATGTGCGAACTGCTGGGCGGCGCGTTGGCCGCAGGTGCCACCCAGCGCAGCGACGAGACCGGCAAGAAACGGGTCCACAACGGCATGCTCAGCGTGCTGCTCGATCCGGCCATGCTCAGCGACCGTGCCGCCTTTGAGGCCGAGGCCCTGGCCTTTCTGGACTGGGTCCAGGCCAGCCCGCCACGCCAGGGTTTTGAGGCGGTGCAGGCGGCCGGCGACCCGGAGCGCGCCTACCGGGCCAGCCGGTTGGCCGATGGCGTGCCGGTAGACGGCACGACTTGGGGCGAAATCCTTGCGGCAGCGGAAAAGCTGGGGGTCTCAGCGGCGGCGATTCAGGCTGCGGCGGGGCTGGTCTGAGCGATTTGTACCAATCGACCGCAGGTCGATCCAAGGCCCGTGATGCCTCTTGGGCCGGCCATCAATGGCGACTCGACGCTGCCCGTAGCCATGTACCCAGCGGCCACGTCACGCGACTGCGGCCTGGTCGGGCGCAACTGGTCAGGCGCTGGCAGCCTGCTGATTGGCAAACAGCGGCCGTGGCGCCTTCAGGGCATGACCCAGGAATTCGTCTTGGGCGACCAAGAAATTCAGCTTCGACAACATCGTCAGATCGAAATGATGGGTCGGCTGACGCGGCCCTGAGGTGATTTTAGAAATTCACCTGGGTTCGAATCCCAGGGTATCTGACCGGCGCAGCCAGCGGCGCACCCACCGATTATCATCCATCTGATACTCAACCTCAATCCAGAGCGGCTTTGCGGTCAGGACCGCGACAACGTCGCCGGCGACGACATAGCTCGGCAAGCGGGTCTGTGCATCGGCTGTTCGGTGAAAATAGGCACGGCTGGATTGAACCGAGCGCAATTCGATCCATTTTTTCAGCCGAACTTGCTCCAGGAGCAGGCCAGTGGATATTTCAGGGGGCAACACCAGGCCGCAGCCAGCATGCTCATGACCGCGCGCGATGGTCAGCCTGACCCCGCCAGGCGCAGTCGCGAGTTGCCCCGCGAAGGACTCGATTGACCAACTGTTGATAGTGGCCCTGCCGCCCTGGCTGGTTCCGGTCAAATAAAATCGGCAACGCTTGGGCGGATCGCCCTGATCCTCTCGGAAATACCCGGTCAAGTGGCCCGCAGAATCCACTGCCAACATCAGTCCTTCGAATTGGCCTGATTTCAGACTGGGCGTCGCTGCGCACGCCTGGATGGCACTAACCAATGTCAGCCAAACCATGGCTTGCAGAGCCAGGCGCATCGCGCCGCCAAGGCGTCTAGCTGTCGGTTTCATGGGCGACCTTCAGGGTTTGCCCAGGCGCTCTGCTGATTCGCATTGTCGCGGTGCCACGCCGGGCTGGCATTGCGGACGTTACGGAACAGGTAGGCCAGATTAGGGTAGTCCTTGTCAAGCAAAGCGCTGGAGCTCAGCGCCGATCCTCAGCCGCCCGTCTGGGCCGCGTGCTGCTCGCGCAGCAGGTTCTTCTGCACCTTGCCCATCGCATTGCGCGGCAGTTGCTCGACCACATGGACCTGCTTGGGGACCTTGAAGTTGGCGATCTGCGACTTGAGTGCGGCGGTGATTGCGCTGCCGTCCAGCCTTGCCCCTGGCTTGGCCACGACCACCGCGACCACGGCTTCGCCGAAGTCGGCATGGGGCACGCCGATCACCGCCGATTCCTGGACCCCGGGCAGGTCGTTGATGAAGCCCTCGATCTCGGCGGGATAGACGTTGTAGCCGCCGCTGATGATCAAGTCTTTGCTGCGGCCGACGATGGTGGCGTAGCCGTTGGCGTCAAGCTGGCCGACGTCGCCGGTCTTGAAATAGCCGTCGGCGCTGAACTCTTCGGCGGTCTTCTCGGGCATGCGCCAGTAGCCGGCGAAGACGTTCGGGCCCTTGACCTGGATGTGGCCGATCTCGCCGGCCGGGCAGGGCGAGCCGGCGTCGTCGACGACGCGCAACTGCACGCCGGGCAGGGCCGGGCCAACGGTGCCGCGCAGGCGCGGGCCGTCGCTGGCGCGGCAGGGGTTGCTGGCCAGCATCACCGTCTCGCTCATGCCGTAGCGCTCAAGCAGGGTCATGCCGGTGCGCTCGGTCCAGGCGTCGAAGGTTTCCACCAGCAGCGGCGCCGAGCCGCTGATGCACAAGCGCATGTGGGCGGTGGCGGCGCGGCTCAAGCTGGGCTCGGCCAGCATGCGCACGTACAGGGTCGGCACGCCCATCATCACCGTGGCCTCGGCCATGCGGGCAATCGCCGCCTTGGGGTCGAACTTGCTGAACCAGAGGATCTTGCTGCCGCCGAGCAGGGCGCAATGGCTGGCCACGAACAGGCCGTGGACGTGGAAGATCGGCAGGGCGTGGATCAGCACGTCGTCGGCCTGCCAATCCCAGCAGCGGTTCAAGGTGCGGGCGTTGGACAGCAGGTTGCCGTGGCTGAGCATCGCGCCCTTGCTGCGCCCGGTGGTGCCGCTGGTGTAGAGGATCGCGGCCAGGTCCTCGGCATTGCGCTGCACCGGCGCGTGCAGATCGCTGTGCGGCGCGGCGCGCTGCAGCAGGCTGCCGCTGCGGTCGTCACCGAGGGTGAAGACATGGGCGGTGCCGGCGGAAAAGGCGATGCGGCTGACCCAGGCGAAGTTCTTTGGCGAGCAGACCACCACCGCCGGCTCGGCGTTGGTGATGAAGTAGCCGATCTCGGCCGCCTGGTAGGCGGTGTTGAGCGGCAGGAAGACATGGCCGGCGCGCAGCACCGCCAGGTACAGCAGCAGCGCTTCGACGCTCTTGTCGGTTTGCACCGCAATCCGGCTGGCCGCTGGCAGGTCGAGGCTGACCAGCAGGTTGGCGATGCGGGCGCTGCCATGCTCCAGATCGGCCCAGGTGTAGCGCAGCGGCGGGCCGTCGGCGGTCTCGATGGCGGTGCGGCTCAAATCCGCCGGAAAGGCCGCCCGCAGGGCGACGAACAGGTTCTGATTGGACATGGCGGTCAGCCCATGGCGACGGCGGGCAGCCACATCGCGATGCCGGGAAAGATACAGATCAGCAGCACCGCGACCATCATCAGCAGGACGAACGGCAGCACCCCCCAGATCACGTCGGACAGCGGGATGTCGGGGGCGATGTTCTTGATGACGAAGATGTTCAGCCCGACCGGCGGGTGGATCAGGCCCATCTCCATGACGATGGTCATCAGGATGCCAAACCAGATCAGGTCAAAGCCGGCGGCCTTGAGCGGCGGCAGCAGGATCGGCGCGGTCATCAGGATGATCGACACCGGCGGCAGGAAGAACCCCAGCACCACCACCAGCAGCAGGATCGCGGCCAGCAGCGGCCAGCGCGAGAGCTGCATCTCGACAATCGACTGCGCCGCCGACTGGCTGATGTGCAGGTAGCTCATCACGTAGCTGAACAGCAGCGACATGCCGATGATGAACATCAGCATGGTCGATTCGCGGATCGTCGCCTTGAGGATGGGCGCCAGGTCGCGGCCACGCCAGACACCGTAGACGCAGGCGATCAGCACCAGCGCCAGGATGCCGCCCAGC
Organism: Burkholderiales bacterium; assembly: GCA_025350145.1. Classification (GTDB taxonomy): domain Bacteria; phylum Pseudomonadota; class Gammaproteobacteria; order Burkholderiales; family Burkholderiaceae_C; genus Pseudaquabacterium. The sequence continues at coordinate 16,064 of JANXYH010000105.1, forward strand.
CCGGCCGTCTCCGATGGCGTGGCGTAGCCGCCGTAGAGCGCGCCCATCACCCCGATCAGCAGGACGACGAAGGGCAGCACCCGCGGCAGCATCTCGAACTTCTCGCTCAGCGAGTAGTTGTGCGCCTGCAGGAAGGCGTGGGTCGTGCCATCGGCCTCGTAGGCGGCCTTGGCATTGGCGTATTCGCGCCGGTACTGCCAGACCGCATAGGCCGAGAACAGGATCACCAGCAGCAGCCCCGGCCCCAGGCCGGCCAGGAACAGCCGGCCCAGCGAGACCTCGGCCGCGACCGCGTAGAGGATCATCGTGATCGACGGCGGCAGCAAGATGCCCAGGGTGCCACCGGCGGCGATGATGCCTGCGGCAAAGCCGGGCGAGTAGCCTCGGCGGCGCATCTCCGGGATGCCGGCCGAGCCTATCGCCGAGCAAGTGGCCGGGCTGGAGCCGGCCATCGCCGCGAACAGCGCGCAAGTGACGACGTTGGCGATGCCCAATCCGCCGGGGATGCGCTGCATCCAGGCGTGCATCGCCAGGTACAGGTCGCGGCCGGCGTTGCTGCGGCCTATCGCCGCGCCCTTGAGGATGAACAGCGGGATCGACAGCAGGGTGATGCTGGCCATCTCCTCGTAGACGTTCTGCGTGATCGTGTCCAGCGACGCCGCCGGCATGAAGAAGTACATGAACAGGGTGGCCACGCCGCCCAGCGCAAAAGCGATAGGCATGCCGGAGAACATCACCAGCAAGGTCGCCAGGCCGAACAACAGCCCGATTTGTGAGACGGTCATTGGGCGGCTCCAGGGCTGCGGCGCAGCCACAGTTGCAGGGCAAGTTGCAGGCTCAGCAGGACCATGCCCAGGGTCATCAGGCCGTAGGGAATCCACAACGGCGGCGACCACGACGATGACGTGGTCTGGTGGTCGACCACGGCCTCGTGCAGCAGGTGCCAGGACTTCCAGGCGAAGAAGGCGCAGAACAGCAGGCACAGCACGTCGACGATCAGGCGCCGGGCGCGGTCTACGGCCGGCGGCAGCAGGCCGACGATGGCCTCGATGCCGATGTGGCCACGCTGCTGCTGCACCCAGGCGGCGCACAGGAAAGTGACGCCGACCAGCAGGAACACCGCCGACTCGTCCTGCCAGTCGGTGCTGGCCTTGAGCACGTAGCGCGAAGCGACGCTGGAGCTCAGCACCAGGGCGGCGGCCACCAGGGCCACCATGCTCAGCGCCACCACCGCGCGGTTGATGGCGTGCAGCGCGCGCTCGGCCCAACCCGCGCCTGCGGGCAGCGCATCGCCCGCGGCGGAAAGTTCTGCGCCGCTCACAGCAGCTTCTGCGCTGCGACCAGCAATTTCGCGCAGGTCTCGCTCTTCTCGCCGAAGTCCTTCCAGGCGTTGCCTCGGGCGATCGTCTGCCACTTCTTCAGGGTCGGCTCGTCCAGGTCTACCACCTTGGCCCCGGCCTTGGCGTAGACACTGGCCACGGCCTGGTCATCGGCCTTGGCGCCCTCCAGGCCGAACTTTTCCATCTCGGCGCCGACCGTGACCATCGCCTCCTGCTGGTCCTTGGGCAGCTTGGCAAAGATCGCCTTGGAGATCAGCAGCGGCTCCAGCATGAACCAGTACGAGCGGCCGCGTCCGGTGGTCAGCGCCTTGGCGACTTCCTCCAGGCGGAACGAGATCAGGCTGGTCGAGGAGGTGATCGCTGCGTCCATCGCGCCGGTCTGCATCGCCGCGTAGATTTCGTTGGATGGCAGCGAGATCACCGAGGCGCCGGCATCCTTGAGCATCATGTCGACCTCGCGGCTGCCGCCGCGGATCTTCAGACCCTTGGCGTCCTCGGGCGCGACCACCGGCTTGACCTTGCTGGCGACGCCGCCGGCCTGCCAGATCCACGACAGGATCATCACGCCCTTCTCGTCCAGAACCTGGGTCAGCAACTTGCCGACTTCGGCCGTCTTCCAGGCTGCGCCGACCTCGTAGCTGGGCACCAGCGCCGGCATCAGGCCGATGTTGGTCTCGGGCACCTCGCCGCCGGCATAGGACAGCGGCACCAGGCCGAGGTCGAGCGCGCCCTTGCGCAGGGCGCTGAACTGCGAATTGACCTTCATCAGCGAGGCGCCGGGGTAGACCTGGAACTTCAGGCCGCCCTTGGTGCGCTTCTCGACCTCGGCGCCGAACTTCTGGCACAGCCGGTCGCGGAAGTCGCCCGTATCGGCACTGCCGCCGGGGAACTGGTGGGAGATCTTCAACGTGCCAGCGGCCTGGGCGCGGGCCCGGGCCGACAGCATGCCCAGCGAAGCGGCGGCGCCGAAATGGGTGAAAGTCCTGCGGTCGAGGTTCATGCTGGCTGTCTCCTGGTGTAGGTCTATGGCGAATTCTCTGGCTTGGCTTGGCGGCAGCGCTACAGCAAAGCCGCCAGCGCGCGCGAATGAACCACCCGGCCGGCGCCAAAACGGCGGTGGTTGAGCTCGATGCGCGACAAATCGTACAAGTAGTTGACCATCAGGCCGGCCGACTGCTTCAGGCCGTAGGGCGCGAGGTTGGCACTGGCGTTGAGCCGCTCCAGCCGGGCGCCGTTGTCAAGGTGAAAGCGCGCCACCGGGTCGCCGCCGGGCCGGGCCGAGCAGTGCACCAGGTACAGCGACGCCAGGCGCCACAGCGCATGGTGGGCGTTGGCCGGCAGGCCTGCCAGCGCTTTGGCGTTGGCCAGGCTCTGCAGGCCGTCACCGGCGGCCTCGCGCAGCAAGGCCAGGGCGTGGATGGCGCGCTCGGTCGCCGCCTGCGGCATGCCGACCAAGGCGCTGCCGATGCGTGCCGGGTCGCGGGCCTGGTGCAGCCAGCCCATCAGCCCTGGGACTGGCGAGAGCGTGCAGAAGGTCTTGAGCTGGGGCAACTCTCGCTTCAACTGCTCGGCCACGCGCTTGATCAGGAAGTTGCCCAGCGAGACGTTGCGCAAGCCCGGCTGGCAGTTGCTGATCGAGTAGAACACCGCGACCTTGAAGGCCTCGGGCGGCAGGGGTGCCGACTTCTTGTCGATCAAGGGGGCGATCGCACCGGCCATCTCGGGCAGCAGCGCCACCTCGACAAAGATCAGCGGCTCGTCGGGCAACTGGGGATGAAAGAAGGCGAAGCAGCGCCGATCGGGTTGCAGCCGGCGATGCAGGTCGTCCCAGCCATCGACCTCGTGCACCGCCTCGTGGCGGATGATCTGCTCAAGCAACTGCGCCGGCGAATTCCAGTCGACCTTGCGCATCTGCAGAAAGCCGGGGTTGAACCAACTGCCCAGCAGGTGCAGCAGGTCGTGCTCGACACCGGCCAGGCCGGCGGCGGCCTCGCGCTTGGGCAAGCGCTCGAGCAGGCTGCGGCGCAGGCGGACGATCGCAGCGGTGCCGCCCGGTGCGCGGTTGAGGCGGCGGAACAACTCCTGCCGCGGCGGCTCGGCGGTTTGCGTCAGCCGCACCAGGTGCTCGACGTTGGTCGGCGCATTGGCGTAGGCCATGGCCGCCAGCACCACCTGTTTCGGATCGGGAGAAAAATCCCGCGCCAGGTGCTCGAAGAAGCGGCTGCGGCTGTCCTCGGCCAGCGCCTCGAACTGGCGGATGACATCGGCGGCGATGCTCGGCCCGTTGGCCTGCCCGCGGTCGGACAGCAGGCGCCGGCAGTCCTGCAGCAGCGTGCGCAGTGCCGGATCGGCGCGGCGCGGCCGGCTGAGCCCGATCTGCGCCGGTGCTGCCAGTGGGGCCGGTGGGGCCAACTCAGGCTTGGCGTTGACGCTCATCGCGGACGGGCTGGACATTGGATTAACCTTGTGTCGGCTGGTCGGATTCCAGCCGCTGAAGACTCTTCAAGGCGCGCGACTGGGCCATCAGGTGGTTTTGCATGGCCTGTTCGGCGCGGGCCGGGTCGCGTGCCAGGATCGCCGCCAGCAGGTCGCGGTGCTCCTGTATCGACGCCTCGATCCGCCCCGGCAGCTTGAGCTGGCGACCGCGCCACAGCCGCATGAAGCGGCGCAGATCGGCCGACACCCGGTCCAGCCAGCGGTTGGCCGCCAGGCTCTGCACCGCGCTGTGGAACTCGTGGTTGATGCGGTAGTAGCCGTCCAGGTCATGCGCGGCGGCGCTGCGCTCCAACTGGTCGTGCAGGCGCTGCAAATGCAGCATGGCGTCGTCGCTGGCGCGCAGCGCGGCCTCGTGGGCGCAGCGGCCCTCCAGCAGCGCCATCACAGGAAACAACTGCTCGGCGTCGGCGTCGGTCATCTCGACCACCCGGTGCCCGCGCCGGGGCATGGCCTCTACCAGCCCCTCGGCGGCCAACACCTTCAGCGCTTCGCGCAGCGGCGTGCGGCTGATCTGGAATCGCGCCGCCAGCGCGACCTCGTCGATGAACTTGCCCGCCTGCAATTCGCACTCGAACACCATGTCGCGCAGGCGTGCGGCCACGCCGTCGTGCATCGAGGTGCCGTGCAGGGGGATGGGATCGACCATGCCTGCACTGTAATCCTGCAATTACAGAATTATGATTGGGGTAATCCCGAAGGTGATCCCGATGAGCGCTGCGGAAATGGCGCCGATAGCGGTCAGCGCGGTCAGCGCCATAGACGCTGCCCGGGTACGCCTTGTGGCGCGTCTCGGGCAGCGCGGGGGCGCGGGCGGCACGGCGCCGCAGCCCCCGTCGTGCGACACCTGCCGAGCCGACCGGAGGCCGTCGTCGGCGCTCATGCCCATGCTTGGGCGGCGGCGCCGGCTCGCGGGTGCTGGTGCGAGTGCTGGTGCGGGTGCTGGTGCTGGTGGCGCCACAGTCGGCCCAGCCAATCGGAAGCGGCCTGGACCGGGGACGGGTGGTCAGCACCGCTGGCTGTCGCTTGGCACAGGTCCAGCCGGACGCGTTCGTGGCCCAGCGGGGTGACGAGCACAGGCTGGTCGGACTCGACCGTCCATTCCTCGCCCGGCGCCAACACCAGGTCGCGGGCATCGTTGTCGATGGTGATCCAGGCCGTGCCGCCGACGCTGCGCAAACGGGTGCCTTTGGCGGCGCTCAGACGCAATGGCCGGGCAGGGTGAAGCTGGACCTGGGCGTGACGGGTGTGGACATCCATGGCAAACTCCTTTGAATGCGCTGAGTTCATGCGATTTGATGAAATCTCTGGCGCGGTGAAGAGAGTTTCCTACGTGCATGTCGGCATGACAAACGCTCATTTCACATACATCACATTCCCTGCATGCATGTCAAAAGACCCATCCAGGTTGCCACCCTTAGACCTGTTGGTGTCGTTCGAGGCGGTCGCCCGCCAGGCCTCGATCACCCGCGCAGCGGCCGAGCGCTTCATCACCCAGTCGGCGATGAGCCGCCAGGTGCAGGCGCTGGAGGCCGAATTGGGCGTGGCTCTATTCCAGCGCCGCCACCGGGCGCTGGCACTGACCGACGCCGGCCGCCAGTTGCTGGCGACCTGCACCACCGTGCTGGCGCAGTTGCGTGACAGCCTGGCCGCGATCCGTGGGCAGGGCGCGCGCGAACTGCTGGCGCTGACCACCACGCCCAGCTTCGCCGCGCTCTGGCTGATCCCGCGGCTGGCCGATTTCACCCGTGCCCACCCTGGCACCGATGTGCGCCTGGACGCCAGCTTCGAGCGCCGCGACCTGAAGCGCGACGGCTTTGACATCGCCGTGCGCTATGGCCGGGCCGACGCCGCCGGCGCCCTCGGCCAGCGGCTGTTCGGCGAAGCGCTGGTGCCGGTCTGCGCGCCGGCGCTGGTGGCGCGGCCGGGTTCGCCGCTGCTGGCCCTGGCCGACCTGGCACGCCACACCCTGCTGCAAATCACCGCCGGCCAGCCTGGCGGCATGCCGGTGGACTGGGAGTTGTGGCTGCAGGCCCTGGGCGCGGCCCAGGTCCAGCCAATGGCGACGCTGAGCTTTTCGAGCTACAACGAGGCGATCGCGGCGGCCGTGGCCGGCCATGGCCTGGCCTTGGGGCGCCGCCCCTTGATCGACGGCCTGATCGCCAGCGGCCAACTGGTCGTGCCCTTTGGCCAGGCCACCGACACCGCCAGGGTCTATGTCGTGATGGTCGAGCCCGAGGCGCGCCAACGGCCGGCGGTCAAGGCCTTGGAAGCCTGGTTGATCGCCCAGGCCAGCGCGCCAACCATCACAGCCTGAGGGCGCGGCCCTGCCTGAGCGGCACCTAGAATGGTTTGCACCTCGATTCCCAGCCAGCGCCGCCCGCCCATGAAACTGATCGGATCACCCACCAGCCCCTATGTGCGCAAGGTGCGCGTCGTGATGGCCGAGAAGAAGCTCGACTACCAGTTCCTGGTCGAGGACGTCTGGGGCAACGACGCGATCCTGAAGTCCAACCCGCTGGGCAAAGTGCCCTGCCTGGTGATGGAAGGGGGCGAGGCGGTGTTCGACTCGCGCGTGATCGTCGAGTACGTGGACACCTTGTCGCCGGTCGGCAAGCTGATCCCGCCGACCGGCCGCGAGCGGGTCGAAGTTCGCACCTGGGAGGCGCTGGCCGACGGCCTGTGCGACGCCGCGTTGCTGGCGCGGATGGAGGCCACCTGGGGGCCGCGCGAGGGCGCCCGCAGCCAGGCTTGGATTGACCGGCAACTCAGCCGCATCGATTCGGCGCTGCAGGCGATGAGCCTGGGCCTGGGCGACAAGGCGTGGTGCAACGGCAACCACTTCACCCTGGCCGATGTGGCGGTGGGCGCGGCGCTGTTCTACCTCGATTTCCGCTTCAGCCAGATCGGCTGGCGCGGCGCCTACCCGAACCTGGAGCGGCTGGCCGAGAAGCTCGCCGCCAGGCAAAGCTTCATCGACACCGCGCCGCCGCAGGCCTGACCCGCCTCAGTTCAGCGCCTCAGGGCAGCGGCTCAGCCCGCCTGCAAGGCCAGGCCGCCGGCGCGCAACTGCCACTGCATCTTGCGGTAAATCTCGCGCACCCGGCCGGTCAGTTCGCGCGGACGCACGCCCTCGACCCGGGCCAGCTCGGCCAACCGGTAACCGTCGGACAGCTTGAGCAGCAACAGGCGCTCGGTGTCGGTCAGGGTCAGCGGATTGGCCAGGTCCTCGATCACACAGCGCCGCTGGCCAACCGGCCGGGCGCCGAAGTGCTCTAGCAGGCGGTGGGCGATCCAGGGGGCGATGTCGGCGCCGCCCGAGACGGTGTCGGTGGCGTGTTGCAGCCACTCGGCCGGGCTGTCGGTCTCGGCGTTGACGAAGTTGTCGGCGCCGGCCTGCAGCGCCTGCAGCAGCAGGTCGTCATCGCCACAGTAGGTCTGCACCAGCACTTGGGTGTCCGCCGGTTGGCGACCCGAGCGCAGCGTCCGCACCACGTCGACCACCGTGCCGTCGACCAGGCGCAGGTCACAGACCAGCAGCGCCGGCTGCAACTGCGCCAGACTGCGCCGGGCGGTGCCGACGCTGCGCACCGGTGCCAGCACCCGCCATTGCCCGCTGCCGCGAAGCAGCCCGCACCAACGTTCGGCCAGGGCCGGATTGTGGATCGCCAATAAGACCGAGTTCATGATTCCAACCTGGGTTGTGTGACACCGTTGGAAACAGATTCTGCGCAGTCGGTTCGCGCGCCGCATCCCCGCATCGCGGGGGCTTTGGCCGCTGCGGGCGCAGGCGTTCGGCCCGGCCGTGTGGTCCGTCACGCGCCGGCCGTCCGGCAGCCACCCGGCGGCTGCGCTCAGGCTGCGGTCAGGCGGGCAGGTCGCTGGCCGAACCGCTCCTGGCCCCTGCCTCGGTCTGCCGTGGCAGGCGCAAACCGGCAATCGAGATCGGCTGCACGGGCGGCGACATCGACACCGGCTCATGGCCCGGCACCACCAGGGCGACATCGGCCTTGGGCCTGAAGCTGTCGCTGCGGGCCATCGGCCAGAAGGCGCCGAAGACCGGGTGCGGCCAGGCCACTTCGCCGCGCTCGGCGGCCAGCAACTCACCAGGCTTGCAGGCGCTGAGCAGGGTCGAGAGCAATCGCACCTCACCATCGGGCGTACGGCGAACGATGTGCGCCGCAGTCAACTGGTTGGGGTGGTTCACCCCGGCCGCCTGGATCAGTTCGCGCAGCGCCTCCAGGGTGTGGCCGTGAAAGCGCCGCACCCGCTCGATCTTGTCGGGCACGACCAGGGCACGCTGGCGCAGCCGGTCTTGGGTGGTCACGCCGGTCGGGCAGGTGCCGGTGTGGCAATGCTGGGCCTGGATGCAGCCCAGCGCGAACATGAAGCCGCGCGCCGCATTGCACCAGTCGGCGCCCAGGGCCATCATCCGCGCGATGTCGAAGGCGCTGACGATCTTGCCGGCGCAGCCCAGGCGGATGCGCTCGCGCAGGTTCAGCCCGACCAAGGTGTTGTGGACCAGGCGCAGGCCCTCTTGCAGCGGCGCCCCGACATGGTCGGTGAACTCCAGCGGCGCCGCGCCGGTGCCGCCCTCGGCGCCATCGACGACGATGAAGTCGGGCAACAGGTCGGTCTCCTGCATCGCCCGGGCAATCGCGAACCACTCCCAGGGGTGGCCGATGCAGAGCTTGAAGCCGACCGGCTTGCCGCCCGAGAGCTGGCGCAACCGCTCGATGAAATGCAGCATCTCCAGCGGTGTGGCGAAGGCGCTGTGCGCGGCCGGCGAGACGCAATCCACCCCGACCATCACGCCGCGTGCGCTGGCGATCTCGGGCGTGACCTTGGGGCCCGGCAGGACGCCGCCGTGGCCCGGCTTGGCGCCCTGGCTGAGCTTGAGCTCGATCATCTTGACTTGCGGGTCGCGGGCGGCGGCGGCGAACTTGTCGGGGTCGAAGCCGCCTTGGGCATCGCGGCAGCCAAAGTAGCCCGAGCCGATCTCCCAGATCAGGTCACCGCCGTGGACCCGGTGGTATTGGCTGATCGAGCCCTCGCCGGTGTCGTGGGCAAAGCCGCCGGCCTTGGCGCCACCATTGAGTGCCAGCACGGCGTTGGCGCTGAGGGCGCCAAAACTCATCGCCGAGATGTTGAACAGGCTGGCCGAATAGGGCTGGCGGCAACGCCCGCCGCCGATGCGGATGCGAAAGTCGTGCGAGGCCACGCTGCTGGGCTGGATCGAGTGGTTGATCCATTCGAAGCCGGCGGCGTTGACATCGAGCTGGGTGCCGAACGGCCGCTTGTCCGACTCGCCCTTGCTGCGCTGGTAAACCAGGCTGCGCTGCTGGCGCGAGAACGGCACCGCCTCGCGGTCGCCCTCGAGCAGGTATTGGCGCAACTCCGGCCGCACCCACTCGAACAGGAAACGCAGATGGCCGATCAGCGGATAGTTGCGCAGCACCGCGTGGCGGGTCTGCTGCATGTCGTGCAGGCCGACCAGCAAGGCCAGCCCGCCGACCAGGGCCAGCCACAGATCCATCCCGGCGAAGGCCCAGAGCGCCGCACCCAGCACCATGCAGACGCCGGACAGCACCACGCTGAGGTAGCGGATCGGAAAGTAGCGGTCCAGCAACATCAGCCAGGCTGGCATGGGGTGTCTCCTACGGTGGACGGGGCCGGCTTCGTCGCCTGCAGCGACCCGACCTTTCAGGGTAGCGGCATTTCAGCCGATCAGCGGCAGGCTGGTGCCGCGAACTGGCCAACCATAAGGCGGCAATTCAGGCTCAGGGTCTGGCCGACGGGAAAAACACCTGCTGGCCGTTGATTTGGTAGGCGGCAATGCGGGCCTGGCCGGCGGGCGCGACCAGCCAATCGGCAAACTGCTGGGCCAGCGCCGCCTTGACCTGCGGGTGCCTGGCCGGGTTGACGACCAGCACGCCGTAGGGGTTGCGCAGGGCCCGGTCGCCCTCGACCAGCAGGGCCAGGTCGGCGCGGTTCTTGAACGCCAGCCAGGTGCTGCGGTCGGCCAGCAGGTACTGGCCGGTCGAGGCGGCGATGTTCAGCGCCTGGCCCATGCCGCAGCCGCAGGCCTGGTAGCCGGCGAATTTCTGGCCGCGGATGTCGATCCCGGCCTGCTGCCACAGCCGCAACTCGGCGGCGTGGGTGCCGCTGTTGTCGCCGCGCGAGACAAAGCCGCTGCCAGCCCGGCCGTGGAGCTTCTTGAACGCGCCGACGATGTCGCTGCCGCGCAGCCCGGCCGGGTCGGACGCCGGGCCGAGCAGCACGAAATCGTTGTACATCAGCTCGCGGCGCTGGGTTGCGAAGCCCTCGGCGACGAAGCGCTCCTCGGCCACGCGGTCATGCACCAGCAGGGCGTCGGCGTCGCCGCGGCGGGCGGTGTCCAGCGCCTGACCGGTGCCCAGCGCCAGCACCCGCACCGTGATGCCGCTGGCGGCGGTGAACGCCGGCAGCAGGTGGGCGAACAAGCCGGACTGCTCGGTCGAGGTGGTCGAGGCCAGCACGATGTAGCGTTGGCCGGGCGGCGATTGGGCAGCCGCCGCGCCGACCCACAGCCCGGCCCAGCCCAGCAGCAACAGACGCCAACGAATCAGTCCCACGGCAACTCGCCTTTGAGAAACGCCGCCGCCGCATGGCTGGCGGTCGGGGCAAAGAAGCCTGGGGTCGGCAGGTCGACCAGCGCCCGGCCGGCCTCCAGGTAGAGCACCCGCTGGCACAGCCGCTTGGCCTGGCCGAGGTTGTGGGTGCTCAACACCAGGACCACGCCGTCGCGGCCGAAGTCGTCGATCAGTCCCTCGACCTCGCGCTTGGCCGACGGATCGAGGCTGGCGGTGGGTTCGTCCAGACAAAGGATATCGGGCGCCAGCGCCCAGGCCCGGGCCAAGGCCAGGCGCTGCTGCTGGCCGCCCGAGAGGGTGCGTGCCGGGCGCTGCGCCTGCGCATGCAAACCGACCCGGCGCAGCGCCTCGTCACAGCGGGCGCGGCGCTGCGCCGCCGGCACGCCACGCAGCCACAGCCCCAGGGCGACATTGCGCCTGGCCGACAGGTGGAGCAGGAACGGGCGCTGGAACAGCAGGGTCGAGACCGGCATGCGGCCAGGGTCGCCGGTTGCGGCGGCAGGCCCTGCCATGGCGTGGGCGATGCGCTGACCACTGCTGGCCGGCAGCACCCCGTCGAGCAGGCGCAGCAGGGTGGTCTTGCCCGAGCCGTTGGCGCCGACCAGCGCCAGGCGCTCGCCCCGGTGCAATTGCAGGTCCAGCGGCTGCAGCGCCGTGACCGCGCCGAAGCGCACGCTGGCGGCTCTCAGGCTCAGCAGCAGTTGGCCCGAGTTCATTGGCCGCGGCCGCCCTGCCAGGCGTCAACTGGCTGCGGCGCCAGCGCCAACAGCAGGTTGACCAAGGCCACCACCCCCAGCAGCACCAGCCCCAGGCCCAGCGCCAGGGGCAGATCGCCCTTGCTGGTCTCGAGCGCGATCGCGGTGGTCATGACCCGGGTCACGCCGTCGATGTTGCCGCCCACCACCATCACCGCGCCGACCTCGGCGACGGCCCGGCCGAACGCCGTCAGCAGCACCGTCAGCACCGCCCTGCGCTCGTGCAGCAGCAGCAGCAGCGCGGTCATGGCGCGGCCGGCGCCCAGCGCCTGCAACTGGTCGCCGCCGTCGCGCAGCGCGTCGTCCACCACCTGCCGCGCCAGTGCCGCGATCAGTGGCAGCACCAGCAGGGTCTGGGCGATGACCATCGCCGCGGGCGTGAACAAAATCCCCCACGACCCGAGTGGCCCGGCGCGCGACAGCAGCAGGTAGACGACCAGCCCAACCACCACCGAGGGCAGCGCCAGCAAGGTATTGAGCGCGCCCACCGCCAGGCCATGGCCGGGAAAGCGCGCCACCGCCAGCCAGGCGCCGGCCAACAGGCCCAGCGCCGCGCCGAACAGGCAGGCCAGCGCGCTGACCCGCAGCGACAGCGCCACGATCGCCAGCAGCGCGGCATCGGCATGCAGCACCAGGCCCAAGGCGGTGCTCAGGCTTTGGGCGAAGGGGTTGGCCATCCGGCGGCGCGGTCGGTGCTCAAGCGCGCGATTTTCAGGCCTGGCGCAGCGCCCGCCGCCCGGCCGTGGGCGGCGGCGCGCGAAGTCACTGCTCGGCCGAATCCGGCGTCAGCAGCCAGGGCGAGGCATAGAACCAACCCGGCCGGTCGTTGGGCTCGAACTGCTGCACGCTCAGCGCCACCCCCTGGCAGGACTGCGACGGCGGCAGCAGCCGCGCCAGCGGGTGCAGCAGCAGGCGCTGGCCGCGTTCGGTCTGGCCGACATCGCTGGCGCGCAGCTCCAGCGTCCGCGCCTGGCCGGGCCGCAGCAGCACGATCTGCGAGGGCCCGACCGGGCGCGCATCGGCATCGCTGAAGGCCAGCGCCACCCGGCAGGTCGGGATCGCGTCGGATTGCACCGCCGGCACCAGCGAGACCGCACGCACCATCAGCCGCAGCGACTGCTCCGGCCCGAGGCTGACCACACCCAGCCGCGCCGGCGGGTCGGGCTGCGGGTTGAAGGCCAGCACCGGGCCGGCGCCAGCCAGCGCGGCGGCGGCGGCCAGGCAGGCCAGCGCGCTCGGCCGGCGCCGCCGCGACCGCGCCCATGCCAGCAAGGCCAGGCCGGCCACCAGCGACCAGCCCAGCGCCGGTTCGGCCACCGGTGTGGCGATGAAACCATGGACCAGGCCGCGCGCATCGCCCCATTCGCCGACGATCACCCCCAGGTCGTTGATGGCGTTGGCGATGGTGTATTCGGCGCCGGGCAGGTTGAACGAACGGGCAACGCCGCCATGCTCGACGAAGGCGCTGCCGTTGCTGCTGGCGTCCTGCCACCAGCCGACCACATCGCCGAGGTCGTTGGTGCCATGGGCAAAGGTGAAGCCCAGGCTGGGCACATCGATCTGCCGCAGCGTTGCGCCCAGCATTTCGAAGCCGTGCCAAATCCCAGCGTCGACAAAGCTGCCGACCACGCGCCCGCTGGCATCGATGCCGCGCACTGCGGTATAGCCGTCGCTGCCCAGGTCCAACGTGGCATAGGCGCTGCCGCTTTTGATGAAGCCACGCGTGGTCAGGCCGAAATCCAGCGAATAACTGCCCACCACCTGGCCGCTGTCGTTCAGACCCCAGGCAAAGATGTCGTTGGGTGCGCCCGGGTCGATCTGGGTCACGACCGCGCCGGAGCGGGTGTAGCCCCAGAGCTTGGCGCCGTCGTAGTACGAACCAGAGATCTGGCCGAGTTGGTTGATGCCGTAGACCTCGGAGATGTTGACCGAGCCCGGCACCACCACCGTCTGCACGCTGCCGCTGGCGGCGCGGACGAAGCCGATGCCGCAGCAAGCGCCGTCGTCGGTCCAGCCGACGATGGTGCCGGCGTTGTTGATGCCGGTGAGCTTGGTGTCGACCGCGCCGGGCATGTCGATGGTGGTGAAGCTGTAGGGTGCGGCGCTGGCCGGCAGCACCATCCCGGCGCCCAACCAGGGCAAGGCGGCGGCCAGCCAGGCGAGCAGAGTTGCCAGGGCACGGGCAAGGTGGCGAGGGGTCATGAGAAAGCTCCGGAAAGGACGCTGCTGACAATCCCGGCGTGGATCGATTGCGCCGGGTCCTGGAGAAGATTCGGCAAGCGCCGCCCGACCGGACATCGCCCCCCCTCGATTCAGGGGGTGGTCAAAAGACCAGCCACAGGCGCAGCGGCAGCTCGATCTGGTGCTGCGCCAGCAATCCGGCCCGGGCGCTGCGGGCCAGCGCGGCGGCGGCAGCGTCTTGGCCGGCAGCGCGCAGCAGCTCGGCGCGCACCGCCTGGGCCGTCAGCCACAGCGGGTGCCCGGCCTGGCCGTCGCCAAGCGTGGCCTGAAGCCCGGCCAGGGCCTTGTCCCAGGCCTGCTGGGCCGGGCCGTGCTGGCCCAGATCGGCCAGCGCCATGGCCTGGTTCAGCCCGGCCTTGGCGGCCAGCAGCCGCGCCTGGAAGATGCTTGAGCTGCTGGCCAAGGCCTGCGCCTCCTCGGCCACCGCCGCCGCCTGCCCAGGCTGGCCCAGGGCGCGCAGGGCGCCGGCCAGGTAACTGCGGGTGAAGGCGCGGCGCCAGGCAGCGGTCTTGGCCGCCAGTTCGCGCGCCGACACCTCCTCGAGCAGGGCGCGGGCCTGGGTGGCGTCACCGCTCAGCAGCAGGGCCAGGGCCGATTGGCGCTGCATGCCGCGCTGCTCGGGTGCGCGGGCAGCGTCGCTCGCGCCATCGGCGGGCAGCCGGGCGTTGAACTCGTCGAGGCTGCGCCGGGCCAGCGCCTGGGCCGGTTGCGCCCGCCCCAGCAGCAGCAGCGGCAGGACGCTGGCCTGCTCGGCGATGGCGGTCTTGAGGTCGGCCGGGCCGTAGAGCGCGCGGCTGCGCTGGGCATGTTCAGCCATCGCCAGCAGGGCCGCGGCCGGGTCGCCGGCGTCGGTCAAGGCCAGGCCCAGGTCGCGCCGCAGGGCCGTGCCGGTGGGGTTGGGGTCGCCGGTCAGGCGGTCGTATTCGGCGATCGATTGGCGCAGCGCCTGCACCGCCGGCACCAAGGCCCCGGCGCGCCACAGCACCTGGCCGGCCTCGCCGCGCAATGAGGCACCCTCGATCGCCTGGGCCGGTGGCAGCAGCCGCAGGCGCGGCTCGACCTCGACCAGGATCGCCAGCGCGCGCGGCAGTTGCCCGGCGCGTGCCAGGTTGAAGGCCATCCGGCTGCGCGCCTGCAGGGTGTCCAAATTGTCCGGCCCTTTGAGCGCGGTCAGGCGCGGGACCAGGTCCTGGAGCACGCGCAGCGCCTCGTCGCCGCGCTGCAGCATGCCCAGGCTGGTGGCCTCGGCCATTGCCAGGTCCAGCACCAGGGCCTCGTCTGGCTCGGACCGCGACCAGGGCAGGGGCGAGCGGTCGTCGCGCAGCGCCTGCTGGGCTTGGCCCACCAGTGCCAGCGACGCCTCGTAGTGCAACAGGCCCTCCTCGACCGTGGCCAGGGCCAGCACGGCCTGGGCATAGGCCGGCCCGCGCCCGCCGGTCTGGGCCTGCAGGCTGTCGCGGCGGGCCTGGGCCAGCGGCCGGGCGTGGGCAAAGTCGGACAGCCGCAGCTCGATCCGCAACAAGGCCTCCAGGACCGCGTCGCGCAACTCGGGCTGGTCGGCCAGTCGGGTGTGGACATCCTTGGTGCCACGCGCCAGCAGTTCACGCGCGGTCGGGTCCTTGCCCTGGCTGCGGGCCGGGTCGGCGGCATCGAAGACGCCGACCAGAAAATCTTGCACCGCCCGCGCCCTGGCCGCCTGCCGGGTTGCCAGTTGCGCCTGCCACAGCGCCAGACCGGTGCCTGCGACCAGGGCCAGCGCCACCGCTGCGGCGGCAGCCACGGCAATGCGGTTGCGGCGCAGGAACTTGGCGGCGCGGTAGCCCAGGCTGGCGGGATGGGCCAGCACCGCCACGCCGTCGAGCTGGCGTTGCAGGTCGGCGGCAAAAGCCTCGGCGCTGGCATAGCGCAGTGCCGGCTCGCGCTGCAGCGCCTTGGCCAGGATGTTGTCCAGATCGCCGCGCAACTGCCGGGCCAGGGTCTCGGGCCGGCCACTGCGGCGGGCGGCCACTTGTTGCACATCGGACTGCTCCTGCAGCGCCCGGCTGGCGCGTGCCGGGTCGGTGGCGAGCACGGCCTGTTCGAGCGCCGCCCGACCCGCCTGCGCGGGCACGAACGGGCGCCGGCCGCAGAGCAGTTCGAACAGCACCACAGCCAGCGAATAGACGTCGGCGGTGGTGCTGGCCGGGGCGCGCAGGAGTTGCTCGGGCGCGGCGTAGTCGGGCGTCAGCAGCGCCTGCCCGACTTCGGTCAGCGGCCCACCCGAGCCGGCCACATCGTCCAGCGGCAGGGCGATGCCGAAGTCGAGCAACTGCACCTGGCCGGCCGCGTCGACAAAGATGTTCGAGGGCTTCAAGTCGCGGTGCACCACCAACTGGGCATGGGCGTACTGCACCGCCGACAGCACCTGCATGAACAGCAGGATGCGTGCACGCAGATCCAGCCGGCGGGCGTCGGCATGGGCGGTGATGGTCTGGCCATCGACCAAGGCCATCGCCAGCCAGGGCTGGCCGGCATCGGTCAGGCCGGCGTCGTAGAGCCGGGCGATGTGCGGATGTTCCAGCCGCGCCAGGAGGTCGCGCTCGCGGGCAAAGCGCTGCGCCCAGCGGCGCTGGCCGGGGTGGGCGAACGGCAGCTTCAGCGCGACCTGGCGCTGAACCTTGCCATCCGCCGGATCGGCGCGCTCGGCCCGCCAGACCACGCCCATGCCGCCTTCGCCCAGGAGTTGCAACAGCCGGTAGGGGCCGACCAGGTCATTGGCGGCGGCGGTCTGGCTGGCCTCAAGGCTGTCGGCGACCAGCCGGCGCAGCGCCGTCGGCGTGATCGTGCTGGCCTGCTCCTGGGCAGTGCTGTGGTCGAGCAGGCGCTGCAGGTGCGGCAGCAGATCGGCGTCGGCGTCGGCTTGAGCCGCCAGCCAGGCCGGGCGCTGCTCGGCCGGCAAGGCCAGCAGGGCGTCGGCGGATTGCGCCAGCCTGGCCAGTCGGTCGGCGCCCAGGGCCATCGCCGTGCCAGGTTCAGGCGGCTTCGGTCGCCGCCTGCAGCAGCACCTTGGCCTTGGCCCATTGGCGGCGCACGGTGCGGTCGGTCAGGCCCAGCGCCTGCGCGACCTGCAATTCGCCCAGTCCGCCGAAGCAGCGCATCTCGATGATCTGCACCAGGCGCTCGTCGACCTGGCTGAGCTGGGCCATCGCCTCGTGCATGCGCAGCAATTGCTCGTCGCCGAGGTTGGCGGCCGCAGCAGCGCCGTCGCCGGTGTCGAGCGTCACCTGCTGCAGGCCGCCACCGCGACGCAGGGCGTGGCGGCGGCGAACGAAGTCGACCACCACGAAGCGCATCACCCGGCAGGCGTAGCCGAGGAATTGGCCGGGGTCGGTGATGGCGCTCCGGGCGTCGCCGGCCATGCGCAGGTAGGTCTCGTGCACCAGGCCCTGGGTGTCCAGCAGCGTGATCGCCTCGTTGCGGCGCAATTGGGCATGGGCCAGGCGCTTCAGGCGCGGGTAGAGCTGGGCAAAGAGTTGGCCGAGTTCGGGCCTGGGGTCGAGATCGGCAGCGGCCAGTGCGGGATCGGCGGTGTCGGGCATGGGCGTCAGGTCAATGTGGCAGGCCCCCATGATCCGGGGCGTCGCCGCGCAGCACGGAAATCAGAGCGATGGCGGGCGCGGTGTCTTGCGGACCATGCTACGCCGGCCACGATCGTGAGCCGCTGCGCAGCATCGACCACGACTGTGTCCAGATGTGCGCTGAGCGGGCATGACCGAACGCCACCCTGACTGCGGCCGCAGCCTGGGCGCAGCGAAAAAGGGGACAAGTCAAACGCTGGCGGCTGCACGCTAAAGCTTGAGGCGAGCGCACCGATATGTTCCATGAGCGGCCCGCACCTCAGCGCGCGCCGGTCACCCCAAAATGACGTCTACCCAGACCCCGCCCGACTCGACCGATGCTGCGCAGCGCGCCAAGCTGCGCAGCCCTTGGCCGACCCTGTTGGCCAGCCTGTTGTTCTGCGCCGGGGCAGGCGCCAGCGTCTGGGCCTGGCTGTCCAGTGCGCAGTCCCAGGCCGATGTCGCCGACGCCGAGTTCGCGCGCTTCGCCAACCTGACGGTCAACAGCATCGACCAGCGTTTGCAGCGCCAGGTTGACCTGCTGGCCAGCTTCCAGGCGCTGTTCCGCGGCGGCGGCCAGGTCAGTCGGGTCGAGTTCCACCGCCTGTTCGAAGACCTGCGCGTCAGCAGCCGGTTCCCTGGGGTGCAGACCATTGCTTTCTCGCGCCAGGTCAGCGAGGGCCAGCGCCCAGCGCTGGAGGCCACGGTGCGCGCCGACCGCAGCCTGCACGCCGACGGCTACCGGCTGTTCGAGGTGCATCCGCGCGGCCCGCGCAGCGACTACATCGTCGCCGTCTACGTCGAGCCCATGCACGGCAACGAGGCGGTGATGGGCTATGACGGCGCCGCCGAGCCGGTCCGCCGCGAGGTCGCCGACCGCGCCCGCGACAGCGGTCTGGCAGCGGCGACCGCGCCAATCAAGACCTTCAGTGGCCTGACCGGGCTGGCCATCCGCGCCCCGGTCTACCGTGCCGGCGCCGCCACCGACACGCTGGCGGCGCGCCGCGCCGCCTACCTCGGCCAGATCAGCAGCGTGGTCACGGGCCAGGCCCTGCTGCAACACGCCTTGCCGCAGCAGGCATCGGGTCTGCCCTATCGGGTGCGGATCAGCGACATCGGTTACAGCGACGCGCCCCCAGGCTCTCAAGGAAACGAAGGGCCGCTCCCGAGTTTCCTTGACCCCCTCGGGGGGCCTGACGCGAAGCGGCAGGTCTGGGGGCGCTCAGAGCAGGTCAAGCCGCAAGCCCTGGCCGAGCTTGGCGACCTCAGTGCGGCGGCGCCGGAGCGGGCCAGCGCCAGCGACTACCGGCGCCACACGCTGAACGCTGCCGGGCGACTCTGGCAGGTCGAGTTCAGCCGTCCGCCGATCCGCCACACGCTCGGTGTCAGCCCGCTGTTGGTGTTGATCGCCGGGCTGCTGGCGACCCTGGCGCTGTCAGGCTTCGTCGCCCGGATGACCTGGCTGAACCGCCTCGCCAGGGCGCAGGCCGAACGCAGCAGCGCCCAGGCCCGGGCCAACGCCGAACGGCTGGAGACGGTGTTCAACAGCACCGTCGACGGCATCATCACGCTCGACGCGCAGGGTTACATGCTCAGCGTCAACCGGGCCGCGCAGCACTGCTTTGGCTACCGCGAGGCCGAGATGCTGGGCCGGCGTCTGAACCTGCTGCTGCCGGACGGGCTGCCCGGTGGCTACGGCGCAGAGGGTCTGAGCGCGCTGGTCAAGGGCGGCGCCGACCCGGCCTGCGGCCACAACCGCAGCCTGCCCGGCCAGCGTGCCGACACCAGCCGGCTGCCGATCGAGTTGGGCGTCAGTGAAATGGAGGTCGATGGCCAACGCCAGTTCGTCTGCCTGGTGCGCGACCTGAGCGACCTGCACGCCGCCGAGCAGCGCCTGGCACAGTCGGCGCAGGACTTGCAAGCAGCCAACGCCTTGCGCGAGGCGGTTTTCCGCCATGCTGCCTTCGCCTTGATCGTCACCGACCGCAACGCCATGGTGCGCGCCGTCAATCCTGCTGCCGAACGGCTGCTGGGCTACAGCGCCGAGCAGATGGTGGGCAAGATGCCGGCCTCGGCGATCCATGACCCGATCGAGTTCGCCGACCTGGACGGCGCCGTGGTCGAGCACCTGCACCCCGCGCCGGACGCCCACGACAGCGGACGCAGTTTGAGCCTGGAGCGGCAGGTGCGCTACATCCGCCAGGACGGGCACGCCGTGCCGGTGTCGCTGACCCTGTCTGCGTTGCGCGACGCGCAAGGCCAATTTGACGGCCTGGTCGGCATCTCGTATGACGTCACCGAGCGCCAACGCATGGCCGAGCACCTGCTCCACATGGCCTACCACGACGGCCTGACCGGCCTGGCCAACCGGGTGCTGCTCGAGGACCGGCTGGGCCAGGCGATCAGCCAGGCCAGCCGCGATGGTCAGGCGCTGGCGCTGCTGTTCATTGACCTGGACCGCTTCAAACCGATCAACGACACCTACGGCCATGCCGTAGGCGACCAGGTGCTGTGCGAGGTGGCGCGGCGGCTGCTGGCCAGCCTGCGCACCATGGACACGGTGGCGCGGGTCGGCGGCGACGAGTTCGTGGTGCTGCTGACCGCCATCAGCCAGGCCAGCGACTGCCTCCTGGTGGCCGACAAACTCGTGACCAGCATCAGCGAGCCGATCGCCATCGGCGAGCGTTGGCTTGAGGTCGGCGCCAGTGTCGGCGTGGCCCATTGGCCAGACGCCGGGGTCGACGCCGGGGCGATGCTGCGCAGTGCCGACGCCGCCATGTACCGGGCAAAGCAGGCCAGGCGCCAGGCGCTGGGCGCGATGTCGGACATGGTCGTGCCTTGAGGCGGATGCCGGCCACGATCAGGCCTGATCCGGCGCTGACGCCAGACCGCCGACGCCGCCTCAAGCGCGGCGCATCTTGGCGCGGAACAACTCGCGCAGGTTGACCTCGCGCGGGCCCGGCCGCAACTGCAGGGCGTCGCCGGCACTGACCGTGCCCGGTTCGACCACCGCCAGGTAGGCGCCGCAGTAGCCCGACTGCACCATCAGCTTGCTGGCCTGGCTGAAGCCCATCGCCGCGTTGAACTTGAAACAGGGGTAGCGCGGCTGACTGACGGCGAGCACACAGCCCGGCAGCAGCAGGTGGTCGCCGATCCAGAGCTGATCCTCGCTCAGGCCGGCCAGGGTCAGGTTTTCGCCCGGCAGCCCCAGGGGCATAGGCACCTCGGCGGCAGCCACGCCGGCCTGCGCCCGCACCGTCTGCCAGAACGCGTAGTGCAGCAGCGGGTAGGCGTAGACCGCCTTGGCCAGACCGCCATGCACGCTCAGGTCGGCTTGCTCGTCGCCGTCCAGGCCCATCACACTGACATCGACCGGGCCTTGCACGGGCAGTTTGCCGATGCCGGTCAGCACCGAGCGGCCATCGATCTGGCGCTGCTGCGCCAGGCTGCGGTTGACACTGGCGACATAGGTGGCGGGCATGGTCGAGGGCCGTGAAACAGCTCAGGCGTAAAGTCATGTGCCAAAGGCACGATACCCCCGGGTCGGGGTGGTTACCGCATGATTACACTGGATTGACAATCCCGCCCCCGGGTTGACGATGCCAGGCTCGGCAGCGATTCTGAGGGTTTGGGATTCGCGGTGGCAACGGCCCCGACCGGGCGAGCTGCCAAACCCCACCTGACCCGTTGTGCTGGCCCACTGCAGGCGCATCGGCTTGGCTTGGACCGCGACGACTTGTGCGCCTTCGTCCTCGCCCCCACGGCGCCGCATGCGCCCCGCATTCTTTGACTTGAAGCCTTGGAGACCCTGATGAACCGACCCCTGATGGAGGGCATTCGCCTGAACGTTCCGGCCCATGTACGGCATACCCGACTGCTGTCTTGGGTGGCCGAGATGGCGGCGTTGACCGAAGCCGCCGAGGTCTATTGGTGCGACGGCTCCGAGGACGAATACGACCGCCTGTGCGAGTTGCTGGTCCAGGCCGGCACGTTCAAGCGGCTCAACCCGGCGCTGCGGCCGAACAGCTTTCTGGCCTGCAGCGACCCGGGCGACGTGGCACGGGTCGAGGACCGCACCTTCATCTGCACCCCCAACCCCGAAGACGCCGGCCCGACCAACCACTGGATTGCGCCCGATCAGATGCGCGCGGTGCTGCAGACCGGCCAGGCCGATGGCACGCCGGCACTGTTCAAAGGCTGCATGCGCGGCCGGACGATGTACTTGGTGCCGTTCTCGATGGGCCCGCTGGGTTCGCCGATCGCCCACATCGGGGTTGAGTTGTCCGACAGCGCCTATGTCGCGGTCAACATGCGGCTCATGACCCGGATGGGCCGGCCGGTGCTGGACCTGCTGGGCGAGGGCGGCGACTTCGTTCCCTGTATCCACACCGTCGGCGCGCCACTGGCCCCCGGCCAGGCCAGCACGGCCTGGCCCTGCAACCCGACCAAGTACATCGTCCACTACCCGCAGACCCGCGAAATCTGGAGCTACGGCTCAGGCTACGGCGGCAATGCCCTGCTCGGCAAGAAGTGCTTTGCGCTGCGCATTGCCAGCACCATGGGCAAGGACGAAGGCTGGCTGGCCGAGCACATGCTGATCCTGGGGGTGAGCTCGCCTGCGGGCAAGAAATACCATGTCGCCGCGGCTTTCCCAAGCGCTTGCGGCAAGACCAATTTCGCGATGCTGGTGCCGCCGGCCGGCCTGGCCGGCTGGACTGTGACCACGGTGGGCGACGACATCGCCTGGATCAAGCCCGGCGCCGACGGCCGGCTCTACGCCATCAACCCCGAAGCCGGCTATTTCGGCGTCGCGCCCGGCACCAATTCCAAGACCAACCCGAACTGCATGGCCAGCCTGCAGCGCGACACGATCTTCACCAATGTGGCCCTGACCGACGACGGCGATGTCTGGTGGGAAGGCATGGACGGCGCGGTGCCAGCACACTTGATCGACTGGCAGGGCCAGGACTGGACACCGGCAATCGCCCGGCAGCATCTGGTCAACGGCAAGCCCCGCTCGGCGGCGCACCCCAACTCGCGCTTCACCGTCGCGGCGACGAACAACCCGGTGCTGGATTCGGGCTGGGATTCGCCCGCCGGCTGCGCCATCGACGCCTTCATCTTCGGCGGCCGGCGCTCGACCACGGTGCCGCTGGTGACCGAGGCGCGCGACTGGGCCGAGGGCGTGTACATGGCTGCCACCATGGGCTCGGAGACCACCGCCGCAGCCGGCGGTGCGCAGGGCGTGGTGCGGCGCGACCCGTTCGCCATGCTGCCCTTCATCGGGTACCACATGGGCGAGTACTTCGGCCATTGGCTGCGCCTGGGCGCCAGGCTGCAGGCCAGCGGCGCGACCTTGCCGAAGATCTTCTGCGTCAACTGGTTCCGCAAGGACGCCGATGGCCAGTTCGTCTGGCCGGGCTACGGCGAGAACATGCGGGTGCTGAAATGGGCGCTGGAGCGCGTCGAGGGTCAAGCCGGTGGCGACAGCCATTTCTTCGGCACCAGCCCGGGCTTTGACGACCTGAGCTGGGCCGGGCTGGATTTCAGCCGCGCCCAATATGCCAGCGTGACGGCGATGGACCGCGACGCCTGGCGCGCTGAACTGGCCTCGCATGGCGAGTTGTTCGAGCAACTCGCGGCACGCCTGCCAGCGCAATTGCTGGCGACACAGCAGCGCATCGCACAGGCGCTGGCGGCTTGAGCCAACCCGGATCGCCGGCCGCGTCTGGCCGTTGACGCATGCGGCTGCAACTGCTGTCCGACCTGCACCTCGAGACCGAGGCATTCGATCCGCAGCCGGCGCCGGGCGCAGAGGTGCTGGTGCTGGCCGGCGACATCGACGCCACCTGGGCCGGCCTGTCGCGCTTTGCCGGCTGGCCGGTGCCGGTGCTGATGGTCGCCGGCAACCATGAGTTCGATGGCCGAGACCTGCGCCGTGACTGGCCCGCGCTGCACGGCCAGTGCGAGCGCGCTGGCATCCGCTTGCTGCAACGCCAGCGCCACATCATGACCGCCAACGATGGCACGCGGGTGCGCTTCGTCTGCACGCTGCGCTGGTCAGACTTCAACACCTTTGGCCCAGCCGGCCGCGACCGCGCCGAACGGTCAGGCGCCTACTTCCTGCGGCGGATGGCGGCCAAGCGCGACGGCCTTGAATTGGATGTGGCCGGACTGCGCACCGAAGGGCTGGCCTGCCGGGATTGGCTGGAGAGCGAGTTGCGGGCGCAGCCCGCTGGCGGGTGCGCTGGCGGGTGGGACAGGACCGTCGTGGTGACCCACTTTGCGCCCAGCTTGCGCAGTGCCGATCCGCGCTTCGGCCACCAGCCGGGCACCGCCAGCTTCTGCAACGCCGACGACGACCTGATCCCGATGGCCGACCTGTGGCTGCATGGCCACCTGCATTGCCGCCACGACTATGCGATTGAGCGCGTCGGCAAGCGCCCGAGTCGCGTCGTCTGCCAGGCCATGGGACTGCACCACAACGGCGAGTCCAAGGGTTTCGACCCGCTCAAATTGATCGAATTGCGCTAGCCGTGCCGGGCGGCAACGGGCCGATCTCAGCCGCCGGATCGACATCCGATCGAAGCGGGGCGACGCTGACCCGCAGGCCAGCCATCGCGTCACGTTCCGGTCAACCGGCGGCGCGGGCGCTGCGCAGATTGGCCATCCAACCGAGGCGGGCGGGCTGGCTGGGTGCCGGACTGAAATCCTGCGCTTGATCGAGCGTGTGCTCCAGCCCCAGCGCGGTCCCCATGTCGGCAGGCTCCATCGGGCGGCGGCGCGGCTTGCGGCGGTCCGCACGGCGCTCGAACAGGCGGCTGAGCAAGGATCGCTTGGTGGGTTCAGTCACTGTCTACTCCCTTTCAACACCGACCGGATCGGCCACCCGAGTTTCACGGTCTGATTTGGCAGGCATGTGACGAACTCCAACACCAAGCACGGCCAAATCCAGACGCAGCCCGAGCATTTCAGATTGCCCGGCCATCGACGATGACATTTCGCACACTGCGCAGTCCTACCCGGTCACGCGGCAAACCAGCCTGGCTTGACTAAGCTTGCCAGCATGAATTCCTCCGCATTTCCCTTGCTTTCCGCCGCTGGCCCGACCCGCTCCGCGGCCATGCTGCTGCGTCCCACGGCGCACACCTTCCATGACCTGTTGATGCAGCACAACGACGCCTTGCTGCGCTGGGTGTTGGCCCGGGTCGGCCAGCCCATGGACAGCAACGATCCGGCCCGGCGCGCGTTCGTCGAGGCTGCCGCCGAGATGCAGCGTCGGCGCGGCGAACCCGACTTCTCGGGCTGGCTGTTTGCCGCCGCAGTCCGCGTGGCCCGCCGCCTGTCCACCGGCAGCGGCACGCAACAACTCCTGCCCGAATCGGCGTTGACAGGCCTGTTGCCCGAAATGCGCGCAGTCCTCAGACTGGTGGCGCGCGGCGCCATCGGTGTTGATGAAGCCAGCCTGATGCTGCCGATGCCGCTGGAGGCCTTGCGCCGCCGCTTGGTGCACGCCCGCCAGAGCAACCAGAGCGCAGCCCTGCGCGGCGCGACCGCCAGACCGAACGACTGAACAGTGCTTGATCGGCGGCAAATCATTGCCGCCGCCAGTGCAGGCCAGCCGTCATGGCCATGCGAGCGGACGCAGCCCTTGGTCCTCACCGGATTGCCAAGCTCTGGCTCAACACTGGCCGCGGCACCCTGGGTTGGACCCTGGGCCTGAGCGTCCGTCGGGCGCGACACTGCGCCCGGCTGCCCCCTAGAATCGCGCCCTTTTTCCCCTCCTGCCGGTGGCCCTGGCCCCGGCCCATGGTTCGTGTCCACAGCCTGCGCGATTGACTTCGGCACCTCGAACTCGGCCATCGCCTTGCCGCAACTGGGGTCGGGCGACAGCGGGCCTGACGAGGTCCACCTGGTGGCGCTGGAGGCTGGCCAGCGGACCATGCCGACAGCCGTGTTCTACGCCGTCGAAGGCCTGCGCGGGCACGAGTTGCCGCAGCGTCACTACGGCCGTGCAGCGGTGGCGGCCTACGTCGAGGGCATCGAAGGCCGGCTGATGCGCTCGATGAAGAGCATCCTCGGATCGACCCTGGCCGAGCAGGCCACCGATGTCGGCGGCGGGCACTCGGTGCGCTACCTGGATGTCGTGTCCGGCTACCTGCGCCACCTCAAATCGCTGGCCGAGGCCGAGGCGGGCGTGGCCTTGACGCAGGTGGTGCTGGGCCGGCCGGTGTTCTTTGTCGACGACGACCCCGAACGCGACGCCGCCGCCCAGGCCGCGCTGACACGGGCCGCCAGGGCGGTCGGGTTCAGCGAGATCCGATTCCAGTTCGAGCCCATCGCCGCAGCGCTGGACTATGAGGCCGGCATCGACCGCGAACAACTCGTGCTGGTGGCCGACATCGGTGGCGGCACCTCGGACTTTTCGCTGCTGCGGGTCGGACCGGCGCGGCGCGGCAGGCTCGACCGCAGCGACGACATCCTGGCCAACCACGGCGTGCACATCGCCGGTACCGACTTCGACCGCCACATCGAATTGGCAGCGATCCTGCCGGCCTGCGGCTACCGAGGGGTCGGGCCAAATGGGCGTGAAGTGCCCAGCAAGGTCTACTTCGACCTGGCCACCTGGCATCTGATCAACACCGTCTACAGCCCGGCAAGGCAGGCCGAGCTGGCCGGGATGAAGGGCTTCTATGCCGACCTGGTGCAGCACGCCGGGCTGATGCAGGTGGTTCGGCAGCGCCAGGGCCATGCCCTGATCGCCAAGGCCGAAAGCGCCAAGATTGCCCTGGCCGAGGGTGGCGCCGCGCAGATCGACCTGTCGGCCATCGCCGCCGGCCTGTCGCAGCGGCTGGACGAGGCCCCTACCTTGGCGGCGCTGGAGGCCGACATGGCGCAGATCGTCGCCGCAGCCGACGCCACCCTGGCCCAGGCCGGGCTGGCCCGCGAGCGTGTCGATGCCCTGTATTTTACCGGCGGATCGACCGGCTTGCGGCCCCTGGCGCGGCGCATCGCTGGCCGTTTTCCGAACGCCCGGCCGGTCTTCGGCGACCGCTTTGCCAGCGTCGCCAAGGGCCTGGGGCGGCAGGCGCGAATGGCCTTCGGCTGACGCCTGCGGTTAAATTGCGGTCATGCTGACCATTCGCCCGATTGAGGACCGAGATTTCGCCGCCTGGAAACCCCTCTGGGATGGCTACAACGCCTTCTATGGGCGGCTCGGCGCGACGGCCCTGCCCGATGCTGTCACCCAGACCACCTGGCAGCGCTTTCTTGACCCGGCCGAAGCGATGCATGCCCTGGTCGCCGAGCGTGACGGCCAATTGCTCGGCCTGTGCCACAACCTGTACCACCGCAGCACCACCCTGATCGATCCGACCTGCTACCTGCAGGACCTGTACACCGACCCGGCCAGCCGCGGCCAGGGCATAGGCCGGGCCTTGATCCAGGCCGTCTACCGGCAGGCCCAAGCGGCCGGGATCGTCCGCGTCTACTGGCACACCCACGAGAGCAATGCCGCCGGCCGACTGCTGTACGACAAGCTTGCCCAGCACCTGGGGTTCTTGGTCTACAGCCACTACACCTGAGCCAATAAGCGAGCGCCGCCATGCGGCATGCCCGTGCACCGGCCTTGGCCCAGTTGGCGGCCTTGCTGGGGCAGCTCAGGACACTGCCGGGCATGGCCGAGCGGCGACCCGGCGTGTTTTACCGCCGCAGCCAACCCTTCCTGCATTTCCACGAAGACCCGGCCGGCCTGTTTGCCGACCTGCGCCTGGTGGCAGGCGAGGATTTCGCGCGCTTTGCAGTCGACTGCAGCGCTCAGAAGGCCGCCTTGGTGGCGGCGGTCAGCGCAGCGCTGACTGCGGGGTCAGCGGCACCAGCGGCACCAGCGACATCAGCGGCGGCGGGCGCGCGGGCCCGGGCCTGAGCGCGGCCCCGCTGGTGGCGCCGGGCTGCGCGGCCGAGACACATCGGCGATCAGCAGCACGCCCTGCACCAAGTCTTCCACCGCCTCGCCCAACTCGGCAGCCGGTTCGAGGGTGTCGATCACAGCCAGGATTGCGCCGGCATCTTCCAGGTCGTCGGGGTCAAGGTGGCGGTACATGCCGGCCAGTGGTTCGGTGAGCTGGTCCTCGAAGCGGTCCATCAACTGGGGGAACAAATCGACTGCGGTGGCAAATCCCGCCACCCAGGGCATCACGGTCTCGGATGGGCCGGCATCTTCGTCAAGTTCGTAGACCCAGGGGTCGAACCACTGCCGCAGGTGGATTGCCCGGTTCAGTTCGGCATGGCGGCGCAGCACCAGTTCGCGCAGCCTGGCCATGTCGAAGCGGCTCGGCGGCGCGCGGCCATCCAGGTCGACCACGTGCGCCAGCCAGTGGGCCTCGGCCACCGGCCGAGGCTGCAACAGCACGCCGCAGAGGTAGCCGTCGAGCATCACGACATCCAGGGGCTCCAGCGTCTGCGGCAGGCTGTCGAGCAAGGCGCCTAGGGCGGCCAGGTCGGCCTCGTTCAGCGGCGGGGTGTTGGGCGCGGACGCGGTGGCCATGGCGCCGATTGTGGCCTCGGCGCTGCCGTCGCTGCGCCTCAGCCCAGCGCGGTCGGCTGCCAGACCGAGGGCTGCGCCTGCAACACGTCCAGGCCAAAGCGCTGACCGGCCAGGTGGTCGGCGATGCAGCGCCACAGCAGCGGGCTGCGGTGCCTGTTGCTGCACGCCCGGATCTCGTCGGCCCCCAGCCAGAGGGTGCGCACGATCGGGCTGTCCAGGGCGCGGCCGGGCTCGGGCTCGCCGACGCTGCCAGCAAAGGCAAAGCGCAGGTAGCTGATGTCCTCGGCCGGCTGGCCAGCGCCTGCCGGGCGTTGCAGCCGCGCCTGGTAGACGCCGAGCAAGGCCTGTGGGCTGAACTGGCAAGCGGTCTCCTCCAGGCACTCGCGGACCACCGCCTGCAGCAGCGACTCGGCCGGGTCGAGATGGCCGGCCGGGTTGTTCAGGCGCAGGCCCTCGGGCGTCATTTCCTCGACCAGCAGGAAGCGGCCGTCGCTGGCGCGCTGGACGACCGCCGCAACGGTGACACTGGGCTTCCAGCGCAGCTCTGGCATGAACGCATGCTAGCCGCTGCGCCAGCGAAACCGGGTAAGCTCGCCGGCTTTGCGCGCTTAAGTCGGCTGGAGGGGCAACTGAATGTGGATCGGAGTACCGCTGGAAACCGCGCCGGGTGAGTCCCGCGTGGCCGTCACCCCGGAAACCGCCAAGAAGTTGGTGGCGCAGGGCCACCGCGTGACGGTGCAAGCAGGCGCCGGCATCGCCGCCAGCGCCACCGACGAGGCCTACCTGGGGGCCGGCGCGCAGATCACCGACCGGGCCGGCGCCCTGGGCGCCGAACTGGTGCTCAAGGTGCGATCACCGCTGGCCGACGAGTTGCCGTTGATGAACCGCGGTGCCGGCCTGATCGGCATGCTCAACCCCTTCGACCGCGATGGCCTGGCCGCGCTGGCTGGCGCCGGCTTGACCAGCTTTGCGCTCGAAGCCGCCCCGCGCACCACCCGGGCGCAGAGCATGGATGTGCTGTCATCGCAAGCCAACATCGCCGGCTACAAGGCGGTGATGATGGCCGCCGACGCCTACCAGCGGCTGTTCCCGATGCTGATGACCGCCGCCGGCACGATCAAGGCGGCCCGGGTGGTGATCCTGGGCGTCGGCGTGGCCGGCCTGCAGGCGATTGCCACGGCCAAGCGCCTGGGCGCGGTGATCGAGGCCTCCGACGTGCGGCCCTCGGTCAAGGAGCAGGTCGAGTCGCTGGGTGCCAAGTTCATCGATGTGGCCTACGAGACAGCCGAGGAAAAGGAAGCCGCGCAGGGCGTGGGCGGCTATGCCAAACCGATGCCGGCGAGCTGGATGGAGCGGCAGAAGGTCGAGGTCGCCAAGCGCGTGGCCAACGCCGACATCGTCATCAGCACCGCGCTGATCCCCGGCCGGGCCGCGCCGGTGCTGATCACCGAGGCGATGGTGCAGAGCATGAAGGCCGGCTCGGTGATCGTCGACATGGCCGCCCCGGCCGGTGGCAACTGCCCGCTGACCGAGGCCGGACGCAACGTCGTCAAGCATGGCGTGACGATCATCGGCCAGACCAACATCCCGGCCCTGGTGGCGGCGGACTCGTCCAGCCTGTACGCCCGCAATGTGCTCGACTTCTTGAAGCTGGTGCTGCCCAAGGACGGAACGCTGCAGGTGCCGATGGACGACGACATCGTGGCCGCCTGCCTGATGACCCAGTCCGGCGAGATCTGCCGCAAGCCCTAAGACCCGAGGATCCCAAGCCATGGACGCCGTCTCACCCACGATCATCAACCTGATCATCTTCGTGCTGGCCATCTACGTGGGCTACCACGTGGTCTGGACCGTCACCCCCGCCCTGCACACGCCGCTGATGGCGGTGACCAACGCGATCTCGGCCATCGTCATCGTCGGCGCGATGCTGGCCGCCGCGCTGACCGAGACCACGTTTGGCCGCAGCATGGGGGTGCTGGCGGTGGCGCTGGCCTCGGTCAACATCTTCGGCGGGTTCCTGGTGACCCGGCGGATGCTGGAGATGTTCAAGAAGAAGGAACGGCCGGCCAAGGCGCTAGAGGGAGCCAAGTGATGAGCCTGAATCTGGTGACCCTGCTGTACCTCGTGGCCAGCGTCTGCTTCATCCAGGCGCTCAAGGGCCTGAGCCACCCGACCACCTCGATCCGCGGCAACCTGTTCGGCATGATCGGCATGGCCATTGCCATGGCCACCACGGCGGCGCTGATCGTCAAGCTCGCCGAGGGCAATCTGATCGGGATGGGCTGGGTCCTGCTCGGGCTGCTCGTGGGTGCGGCCTATGGCGCCTGGCGCGCCAAGACGGTCGAGATGACCAAGATGCCCGAGTTGGTGGCGTTCTTCCACAGCATGATCGGCCTGGCGGCGGTGTTCATTGCGGTCGCGGCCGTGGCCGAGCCGCATGCCTTTGGTATTGCCGCCAAGTTCGACCCGATCCCCGGCGGCAACCGGATCGAGTTGGCGCTGGGCGCCTTCATCGGTGCGGTCACGTTCTCGGGCTCGGTGATCGCTTTCGGCAAGCTCTCGGGCACCTACAAGTTCCGCCTGTTCAAGGGCGCACCGGTGGTGTTTGCCGGGCAGCACAAACTCAACCTTGCGCTGGGCCTGCTGGTGCTGGTGCTGGGCTTTGGCTTCTGGCACAGCCAGAGTTCGCTCGATTTCGGCGGCATCGTCCTGCTCGGCTTCGTCCTCGGGGTGCTGATCATCATTCCCATCGGCGGCGCCGACATGCCGGTGGTGGTGTCGATGCTCAACAGCTATTCCGGCTGGGCGGCGGCAGGCATAGGCTTTTCGCTCAACAACAGCATGCTGATCATTGCCGGCAGCCTGGTCGGAAGCTCGGGCGCAATCCTGAGCTACATCATGTGCAAGGCGATGAACCGCTCGTTCTTCAACGTCATCCTCGGCGGCTTTGGTGGCGAGACCGGCCAGGCAGCGGCCGGCGCACAGGCCCAGCGGCCGGTCAAGAGCGGCTCGGCCGATGACGCCGCCTTCGTGCTCGGCAATGCCGAGACCGTGGTGATCGTGCCAGGCTACGGCCTGGCGGTGGCGCGTGCCCAGCATGCGGTCAAGGAACTGGCGGCCAAGCTCACCGCCCGGGGCGTGACCGTGAAGTACGCCATCCACCCGGTGGCCGGCCGCATGCCCGGCCACATGAACGTGCTGCTGGCCGAGGCCGAAGTGCCCTACGACCAGGTCTTCGAGATGGAGGACATCAACGGCGAATTCGGCCAGGCC
This sequence comes from Burkholderiales bacterium, assembly GCA_025350145.1. Classification (GTDB taxonomy): domain Bacteria; phylum Pseudomonadota; class Gammaproteobacteria; order Burkholderiales; family Burkholderiaceae_C; genus Pseudaquabacterium. The sequence continues at coordinate 46,940 of JANXYH010000105.1, forward strand.
GATGTCGCCATCATCCTCGGCGCCAACGACGTGGTGAACCCGGCCGCGCACATCAAGGGCAGCGCGATTTACGGCATGCCCATCCTGGAGGCCAGCAAAGCCAAGACCGTGATCGTCAACAAGCGCAGCATGGCCGCCGGCTACGCCGGTCTGGACAACGAGCTGTTCTACATGGACAAGACGATGATGGTGTTCGGCGACGCCAAGAAGGTGGTCGAGGCGATGGTCAAGGCGATCGAGTAGCGGCCTGCGCCGGGTCGGCCCCTGGCGCTTGCCCTGATCGTCAAGCGGTCAGCCATGCGTCAGAATCTTCTTCACAACGGAGACTGTGATGGAGAAGATCTGGCTCAAGCAATATCCGCAGGGCGTGCCTGCGGAAATTCCGCTCGATGCCTACCCGTCGTTGGTGGCGTTGATCGACGACAGCCTGCAGAAATACCGGGACAAGACCGCCTACCGTTTCATGGGACGGGCAATCGGTTTTGGCGAAATCGATGACGGCTCTCGCGCCCTGGCGGCCTGGCTGCAGGGCCAGGGTCTGGCGCGTGGTGATCGGGTGGCGATCATGCTGCCCAACGTGCCGCAGTACCCGGTCGCGGTGGCCGCGATCCTGCGCGCCGGTCTGGTCGTGGTCAACGTCAATCCGCTCTACACGCCTCGCGAGTTGGAGCACCAGCTCAAGGACTCGGGCGCCAAGGCGATCGTGGTGCTGGAGAACTTTGCCGCCACCCTGGCCCAAGTAATCGACCAGGTACCGACCAAGCTGGTGCTGTTGGCGGCGATGGGCGACATGCTGGGCCTGGTCAAGGGCGCCCTGGTCAACCACGTGGTGCGGCGGGTCAAGAAGTTGGTGCCCGAGTTCAGGTTGCCGGCTGCGGTGCGCTTCAAGGATGCGCTCAGCGCGGGCCGGCGGATGAGCCTGGCGGCGGCCAAGGTCGGCCCCGACGACATCGCGGTGTTGCAATACACCGGTGGCACGACCGGCGTCAGCAAGGGCGCGGTGCTGCTTCACCGCAACCTCGTGGCGAATATTCTGCAGGCCGAAGCCTGGTACCAGCCGGCGCTCAAGAAAATTCCGCCGGGCGAGCAGATCGTGACCGTCTGCGCCCTGCCCCTCTACCACATCTTCGGCTTCAATTCGAACATGATGCTGGGCCTGCGGATGGGCGGCTGCAATATCCTGATTGCCAACCCCCGGGATATCGGCGCGATGCTCAAGGATCTGGCCGCGCAGCCGTTCCACTCGTTGCCCGCAGTCAATACCCTGTTCACCGCACTGGCCAACCATCCGGATTTTGACAAAGTCGATTGGCAGCACCTCAAGATTTCCGTTGGTGGCGGCATGGCAGTGACCCAGGGAACCGCCCGTTTGTGGTTGGAGAAGACCGGTTGCGCGATTTGCGAGGGCTATGGCCTGTCGGAAACCAGCCCGTCGGCCACCTGCAACCCGGTCGACGCCACGGCCTTTTCAGGCACCATCGGTCTGCCCATGCCCAACACCGAACTGGCCTTGCTCGACGATGACGGCAACGAGGTGCCGGCGGGCCAGCCGGGTGAGATTGCGATCCGTGGCCCGCAGGTCATGGCTGGCTATTGGCAGCGGCCCGACGAAACCGCCAAGGTCATGACCGCCAACGGCTATTTCCGCACCGGCGATATTGGCACGGTCGACGAATTGGGGTATTTCAAGATTGTCGACCGGAAGAAGGACATGATCCTGGTGTCGGGCTTCAATGTCTATCCCAATGAAATCGAGGATGTGCTCAGCCAGATGCCTGGTATTCTCGAATGCGCGGCCGTCGGTATTCCCGACGAGAAAGCCGGTGAGGCCGTCAAGGTGGTCCTCGTAAAGAAGTCCGAAGGGGTCACCGAGGCGGATGTTCGGGCCTGGTCTGAAGCCAATTTGACGGGTTATAAACGGCCCAAGCTGATAGAGTTTCGCAGCGAATTACCAAAATCAGCCGTCGGGAAAATTTTGCGGCGCGAATTGCGCGACAATGTGTCCGACCGCGCCAGCGCATTGAACACAACAAATCCACTTGCCCGCCATGGCTGACGCTTACGTCAAGACCGAAGCCGGACGCCGCGAAATACGTGAACGGGCGACTGCACTGACGCGACCGGGGCGAAACCTGCTGTTGATCATCGACGCCTCAAAGTCGGGTGCTGAATGGCTAGGCTTGGTCCAGGGCGGCACCGCAGACGATCTGGCGCGACTGATCGATGCGGGCCTGGTGGCACGTCAGCCGGCCGGCGCTGGCGCCCGGGCGGCGGCGGTCGGGGCCGCCGCCGCTGGCCAGCCGGCCAGTGCCAATGCTGGCCGGGCAAGCCTGGCCCAGCAACTGGCGTCGCTGCCCTACCGGCAGCTCTACGACCTGATCACCTCGCAGGCCCGCCCACGCCTGGGTCTGATCAAGGGCTACAAGATGGTGCTGGAGGTCGAGCGCTGCAACGGCCCGGCCGAGATTCGGGTATTGACCGCACGCTTCATCGAGATGGTTCGCGAAGTCCAAGGCGATGCCGAAGCACAGGCGCTGCTGCGCATGCTCAGCGCCCCTCCCTGAAACCTTGCCACCCCGTTTTTTCGTCGAACCGCCGCTGCTGGCGGGCGCAGCGCTGATGCTGCCCGACAACGCCGTGCGCCATGTGCAGGTGTTGCGCCTGCAACCTGGCGCGGCGCTGACGCTGTTCGACGGCCAGGGCGGCCAATGGCTGGCCGAGATCGAGCGGATCGGTCGCCGCGAAGTGCAGGTGCGCGTGGCCGAGCACCAGGCGCGCGAGTGCGAACTGGCGCGCGCGGTGATCCTGGCGCCGGCCATGCCGGCCAACGAGCGCATGGACGGCCTGGTCGAGAAGGCCACCGAGCTGGGGGCGGCAGCGATTTGGCCGCTGGTGTGCGAGCGCTCGGTGCTGCGTCTGGCAGGCGAGCGGGCCGAGCGCCGGGCCGGCCATTGGCGCGCGATTGCCCGTGCGGCCTGTGAGCAAAGTGGGCGCAACCGCGTGCCCGAGGTGGCAGCGCCGCAGGGCCTGGCCGGCTGCCTGGCCGGGCTGGACCGTTCGGCGCCCGACAGCATCCGGCTGCTGCTCAGCTTTGCCGCCGATGCGCTGCCGGCGCATCGGCTCAGCTCGCTGCTGGAGCGTGAGCGCCCGGTGCTGGTGCTCAGCGGCCCCGAGGGCGGCCTGAGCCCGGCCGAGGAATCGCAGGCCCGCGCGGTCGGCTTCATCGCGGTGTCGCTGGGGGAGCGGGTCCTGCGCGCCGATACTGCGCCTTTGGCCGCGCTGGCCGCACTCGCCCTGCTGGCGGCGTCGCCAGGAACCGCCGCTGCCACTTGAGCCGGCAACAGAGCGCCGACAACCTTGAGCCGACGATGAATCCACGCCTGTTCCTGCTGCTGCTGTGCCAGGGCTTGTTTCTGGTGAACAACGTGGTGTTCATGGCCATCAATGGTCTGGTCGGGCTGTCGCTGGCGCCGACCGCTTGGATGGCGACCTTGCCGATCACCGGCTACGTCCTGGGCGGGGCGCTGTCGACCGCCCTGGTGGCCAGGCACCAGCGGCGTTTTGGCCGCCGACGCGCGTTCCAGTTGGGGCTGCTGGTGGCGATGGTCAGCGCTGCGGTCTGCGCCGTCGCGGTCACGGTCCAAAGCTTTGCGCTGCTGGTGCTGGCCACCATGCTGGCCGGCTACTACAACGCCAACGCCTCGCTCTACCGCTTTGCGGCGCTGGAACTGGTGCCCGAGTCGGCCAAGGAACGCGCCATCTCGTGGGTGCTGGCCGGCGGCATCATCGGCGCGGTGGTCGGGCCCAACCTGGCTGCGGTCAGCCGCAACGCCCTGCCCCAGCCTTTTGCCGGCGCCTACCTGGCCCTGGTAGTTGTGGCGCTGCTGAGCCTGCTGCTGATGTCGTGCATCCCGTTCCCGGCGCTGCCGGGCCAGGGCAGCAAGGGTCCGGCGGCCGGCCGGCCGCTGGGCCAGATCGTGCGCCAGCCGGTGTTCATCGTCGCGGCGGCGGGCTGCGCGATCGGCTATGGCGTGATGAACCTGCTGATGGCGGCCACGCCGATCGCCATGGCGCAGTGCGGCCACCCTTTCGCCGCCGCTGCGCTGGTGCTGGAGTGGCATGTGTTGGGCATGTACCTGCCGAGCTTCTTCACCGGCCGGCTGATCAAGCGCTTCGGCGTGCTGCCAATCATGGCCTGCGGCCTGCTGCTCAACATCGGCTGCGTGGCGTTTGCGCTGTCGGGCCAGGACGTGATGCACTTCCTGGGCGCGCTGGTGGTGCTGGGCGTGGGCTGGAACTTTCTCTACATCGGCGGCAGCACCTTGGCCACCGGCACCTGGGCCCCCGAGGAGAAGACCCGCGCCCAGGCGGCGCTGGACTTTTGCGTCTATGCCACCATGACGATCACCTCGTTCAGCTCCGGCGCGCTGGTCACCACCGGCGGCTGGACGGCGATGAACCTGGGCTCGATCCTGCCCCTGACCTTGCTCGGCGCGGCGATGGTCTGGCTGGTGCGGATGCGCCGGCCCGCACCGCAGCCAGCCTGAGCCGGGCGCTCAGGCGCTGGCCGGCGCGGGGTCGGGCTTGCTGGCGCGTGCCGATCCGGCGACCAGGTCGAAGCGGAACAGCCGGCATTCGATCGGCCCGTTCCACAGCGGCACGCGGCGCGAGGCCTTCAGACGCAAGGCCTGTGGCAGCGTCATCTCCGGGCTCAGCACCCAGGCCGTCCAGCCGGCGAAATGGCGCTTCCAGTGGCTCGCCAGCGCGGCGTGAAAGGCCGCCGCCGAGGCGCCGCCGTCAAAGGCCTCGCGGCCGGCAGGGCGCTGGCCACCCGTCCCCTTGGGGTCGATCCGCTCGCCATACGGCGGGTTCAGCACCAGCACGCCGCGCGCGGCCGGCGGCGGCCGCTGCAAGGCATCGGCGGTGCGGAAATCGATGGCCTGCGCGACGCCGGCCCGCTCGGCATTGCGGCTGGCGAAATCGGTCATGCGGAACGACACGTCGCCGGCAAAGATCGGCACTGCCGAAGGGTGCTGGCGGGCCCGCGCCGCATCCTTCATGCGCTGCCAGGCCGGGCGCTGCGGGGCAAAGGGCAACAGCCGCTCGAACGCGAAATGGCGGTTCAGCCCGGGGGCGATGGCGCAGGCGATCTGCGCCGCCTCGATGGCGATGGTGCCTGCGCCGCAGCAGGGGTCGAACAGCGGCCCGTCTTCGCTGCGGCCGGCCCAACCGGCAGCGGCCAACATCGCCGCAGCCAAGGTCTCCTTCAGCGGCGCCTCACCTTTTTGGCCGGCGCCGTCGCGCCAGCCGCGCTTGAACAGCGCTTGGCCCGAGGTGTCAACGTACAAGGTCGCCTGGTCCGGCGCCAGGTGCAAGGCCAGCGGCAGGTCCGGCCGCTGGGTGTCGACGCTGGGGCGCTCGCCGCAGGCTTCGCGCAGGGCGTCGCAGACCGCGTCCTTGATCCGCAGCGCCGCGAAGTTCAGGCTCCGCAGCGGGCTGCGCTGCGCGGTGACATCGACCTTGAGGGTCTGCTGCGGCGTGATCCATTGCGGCCAGGCTACCTGCCGCGCCAGCGCGTACAGGTCATGCTCGCTGGCGTAGGGGCCTTTTGCCAGCGGCCAGAGCACGCGCTGGGCCAGGCGGCATTCCAGGTTCAGGCGCATCGCCACCAGGGCGTCGCCCTGCACCACCACCCCGCCACGCCCGACCTGAACCTGCGCCCCGACCCCGAGCAGTTGCAGGCACTCCTCGCCCAGCAGGGCCTCGACCCCGGCCGCGCAGGGCAGAAACAGCGCCGCCGTGCCTGGGCCCTGCGGCGCCTGCGGGTTAGGCGGGCTCACAGGGTCTTGCGCAGGTTGGCCGGGGCGATCTTCAACGCCTCGCGGTACTTGGCCACGGTGCGCCGGGCCACGGTGATGCCTTGCTCGGCCAGCATCTGGGCAAGCTGGCTGTCCGACAGCGGCTTGCCGCCCTCGGCATCGACAAGTTGGCGGATCAGCGCACGCACCGCAGTGGAGCTGGCGTTGCCGCCGGCCTCGGTGTGCAGCGACGAGCCGAAGAAGTACTTGAGCTCGAAGGTGCCGTGCGGCGTGGTCATGTACTTGGCCGTGGTCACGCGCGAGATCGTCGACTCGTGCAGACTGAGCTCGTCGGCAATTTCGCGCAGCACCAGTGGCTTCATGGCGATCGCGCCGTGGCTGAAGAAGCCCTTCTGGCGCTCGACGATGGCCTGGCTGACACGCAGGATCGTGTCAAAGCGCTGGAGGATGTTCTTCATGAACCAGCGCGCCTCCTGCAGCCGCGCCGACATCGCCGCGCCGTTGCCGTTGCGCTGGCCGCGAATGGCCTGGGCGTAGAGATCGTTGATGCGCAGCTTGGGCATCACTTCGGCATTGAGGGTGGCCTTGAAGCCGCGGCCCGAGCGCACCACCAGCACGTCCGGGACGATGATGTTGGCCTCGGCGCGGGCAAAACGGCGGCCCGGCTTGGGCTCACAGGCGACGATCATGGCCTGCGCCTGGCGCAACAGGTCTTCGTCGGCGCCGGTGCTGACAAGCAGCCGCCGCAGGTCGCGCTTGGCCAGCAGTTCGAGGTGGTCCCGGGCAATGGTGATCGCCACCGCCCGGGCGCGGCTGGCGGGCCGCTCGCGCAGTTGCAGCACCAGGCACTCGCCGAGGGTGGATGCGCCCACCCCGGTCGGCTCCAGGCTCTGCAGCCAGCCCAGCGCACAGCGCAGAAGCGAGGCCAGGTTCTCCAGCGCCTCGACGTTGGCCTCGTCGGCTTTGCTGCCGGTGTCCAGGCCGAGCTCGTCGGCCAGTTTGGCGGCCAGCTCATCGAGGCTGTCGAGCAGATAGCCGTCGCCGTCCAAGGACTCGATCAGCACCATCAGCGCAGCCCGGTCGTCGTCGGACAGGCGCATGCCCAGCGCCTGGCTGTGCAGGTGCTCGGCCAAGGTCGGGCCGGCGTCGGCGTTGTCGGCGGGTTCGAAGTCAGGGTTGTCGGTGCCGCTGTGGGCGGCCATCGCCACCGGCTGCTCGCCGATGCCGTCGAAGTCGTCGCGTTCGGTGCCGTTCTCCCAGTCGTCGCGGGCGGTGCTGCCGAATTCGGCCATGTCGACGCCGGCCGGCTCGTCGCCACCACCCCCGTCGGCCTGCGCGCTGGCGCCGGCCTCGTGCGCCACCAGGCTGTCTTTCTCGCGCTCGGCGCTGGCATCAGGCGCACTGCCGACGCGCTCCAGCCCGTAGGCGCCCGCGCTGTCGTCTTCGCCGACATCCAAGAACGGGTTTTGTTCGAGCATCTGCTCGACTTCCTGGTGCAGCTCCAGCGTCGACAACTGCAGCAGACGAATCGACTGCTGCAACTGCGGCGTCAGTGCCAGGTGCTGTGACAGCCTGACCTGCAGTGACTGCTTCATGGCGCTCACATCCGGAAATGCTCGCCGAGATAGACCCGGCGCACATCGGCGTTGGCGATGATCTCGGCGGGCGAGCCCTGGGCCAGCACCTGGCCATCGCTGATGATGTAGGCACGGTCGCAAATGCCCAGCATCTCGCGCACGTTGTGGTCCGTGATCAGCACGCCGATGCCGCGCGACTTGAGGAAGCCGATGATCCGCTGGATCTCGATCACGGCGATCGGATCGACCCCGGCGAAGGGCTCGTCGAGCAGGATGAAGCGCGGCTGGGTGGCCAGCGCGCGGGCGATCTCGACCCGCCGCCGCTCGCCGCCAGACAACGCCGCTGCGGGCGAATGGCGCAGCTTTTCAATTGACAAGTCGTGCAGCAGTTGCGCCAGCAGCGCCTGGATCCTGGCCGGCGGCAAGGGCTTGCCGTCGGGCCCGAGCTGCAGCTCGAGCACCGCGCGGATGTTCTCTTCGACGTTGAGCTTGCGAAAGATCGAGGCCTCTTGCGGCAGGTACGACAAACCCATGCGCGCGCGCTGGTGGATCGGCTTGCCATGGACCGCAACGCCGTCGATGTGGATCTGCCCGGCGTCGGCCCGAACCAGGCCGACGACCATGTAGAAAGTGGTGGTCTTGCCCGCGCCGTTCGGGCCCAGCAGGCCCACCACTTCGCCAGCCGCCACGCGCAGATGCACATCGCGCACCACCTGCCTGGCGCCATAGTGCTTTTGCAGGCCACTGACCTCAAGCCGGCTGCCAGACGGCGTCACCGGCCTGGGCGCAGGCGCGTCGGCTGCGGCGCACTCCACCAGGCCGCTGGCCAGCGGATCGGCGATATCGGGCGCCAGGCTCATCGCCGCTCGCCCGTGGCCGAAGCGGCCTGATCTCGCGGCGCTATCACTGCCCGCACCCGGCCACCGGGGTTGTTCGGGCCGACGGCGCCGCCCTCGACGCTGAACTGCTCGCCGATCGAGTCCCAGATGATCAACCGGCCGGTGATCTCGTCCAGCGCGTGGCCACCGCGCAGCCGCGCGACCCGGGCCTGGCCGTCGAAGCGCACCGTGCCGGTTCGGCCGTCGTAGACGATCTGCTGGGCACTGCCCTCGACGTATTCATCGAGGTTGTCGCGCTTCTGCCGGTACTGCGCGTTCTGGCCGTTGGCGCCACTGAGCGTGGCAAGCTGGTAGCCCTCGGGCGTCTCGCGCAACTCCAGCTTCTCGGCACGCATCCACAGGCTGCCCTGGGCCACGGTGACGTTGCCGCTGCACAGGCTGGTCTGGCGCAACAGGTTGACGGTGCAGGGTTTGTCCGACTCCAGCGTCATCGGCCGGCTGCGGTCGGCCTTTTCGGCCCCGGCCGGGCTGGCCAGCAGGCCGCAAAACACCAGCGTCAGACCGGCCAGGACGCCGCGACGGGGTGAAGGATGGCAAATTGGGTGCGGGAAGGGCATTGGACGGCACAAATCTTGCAGTCCATTCTAGGCTCGGCGGCAGTCTGCGCCAGGGCTTCGGCGCGCAATCCTTCGCACTCCGGGCGCCGGGTGCATCAGCGCCAGCCGCTGCGGCGGCCAACCTGGCGCAGGCCTCAGCCCTTCTTGGCGCCGACGCCGCGCAGTTGCGCCACGAGTTGGTCGACCACCTGCAAGGCCTTCTCGGGGCTGCCGGCGGTGGCAGGCGAGGTCATGAAGCGGCCGTGCACGCCCAGGGTCGGGACGCTGTCGATATGGTAGGCGCCAGAGAGCTGGGTGCTTTGCCGCACCTTGCTCGCGGTCGAGAAGCTTTTCATGGCGTCGATGATCTTGGCGCCGTCCAGGCCATTGGCGCTGGCCCAGGTGCTGACGTCGGCGTCCTTGTCGAAGCGCTGCTGACCGACATGGATCGCGGCAAACACCTTCTTGTGGTTGACGTCGGCCAGGCCCAGCGCTTCGAGGGCAAAGTACAGCCGCTGGTAGGGCTCCTGGAACGGCTGGAAGGCCACTGGCAGGCGGCGGAAATTGACATCCGCCGGCACTTTGCGGGCCCAGGCATCGAGCGTCGGCTCAAAGGCATTGCAGTGCGGGCACCAGTAGCCGAAGAACTCCACCACCTCGATCTTGCCCGGCGCCATCGGCAGCGGCGAGGGCACGCGGACATAGTCCTTGCCCTCGACCGGGCCGCCCTGGGCGACGGCCAGCGTGGTCGAAAGCGCGGCCATCGTGCCCAGAACGGCTGAAGCACCCGCCACGCCGGTGGCGCCGAGCTGGCGTGAGAAATCGCGTCGGTTCATGTCTTGGATCCTGTAGCAACGGGTAGGGGTAGGGGTAGGGGTAGGGGGTAGGGGGTAGGGGGTAGCGGGTAGCGAGTAGCGGTATAGGGCAGGCGTGCGCCGGGTGGAGTCAAAGCTCGGCCAACAGGTTCAACGCTCGGCGCGCACCAGACTGGCGTCGATCCCGGACTCGCCGAGCTTGGCCTGCGCCGACTCGGCCTCGGCGCGCTCGTCGAACGGGCCCATCCTCACCCGGTAAACGACGCGGCCGGACTGCTCGCGCTCCAGCACCTTGGCCACCTGGCCCAGCATGGCGAGTTTGGCGCGCTGGGTCTCGGCGTCGTCGATGCGCGCATAGGCGCCGGCCTGGACCCAGTATTGGTAGCCCTCGGCCGCGGGTCGTGCGGCGCTTGCTGACTGGCCGGCCAGCAGGGCCGCCGGGTCGCGGGCGCCGCGTGCGGTCGGCGCACTGGCGACTGCACTGGCGACTGCACTGGCGACTGCACTGGCCGGCGTTGCCGCGTTGGTGGCAACCCGCGCTGGGGGTGGTGCCGAGGCAGGCTCGGATGCCGCACTGGCGGCGGCGGCCGCTGCGCCCGATGCCGCGCGCGCTGCGGCCTTGCCGGCCAGCGGCGCGTTCGGGTCCCAGTTGCGGTTCTTCTGCGCCTCGACCACGTCCTGGTCGGCGCTGCGCTGGGGCAGTTTGTTGATGAAGGGCACCGGCGCCTTGGTGATGTACACCGCCACCGCCAGCGCCACGCCCAGGCCGATCAGCAGGCCCACCACCAGGCCGGTGACGAAGCCGCCGTGCGGTCGGCTGCGCAGGCTGCTCACGCGCTGACCCCGGCGACCGGGGCAGGCTCGCGCGCCATCTGCTCGGGCGCCGAAACACCGATCACGGCCAGGGCGTTGCGCAGCACCTGGCCGGTGGCATGCAGCAAGGCCATCCGCGCCAGCGCCAGCGCCGGCTCGTCGGCCAGCAAGCGCTCGGCGCCGTACCAACTGTGCAGGGCTGCGGCGACATCGCGCAGGTAGAACGCCACCGCGTGCGGCGCCTGCGTTGCGGCGGCGTCGCTGAGCATCTCGGGGTAGGCGGCCAGGGCCCGCATCAACTGGATTTCGCTGGCGGCGCTCAGGCGCGACAGGTCGGCCGCCGCCAGGTCGGGCGCCGCGCCGGTCTTGGCGCTGTACTGCGCCAGCACCGAGCAGATCCGCGCATGCGCGTACTGGACGTAGAAGACCGGGTTTTCGTCATTGGCCTGGAGCGCCAGGTCGATGTCGAAGGTGAATTCGGTGTCGGCCTTGCGGCTGACCAGGAAAAACCGCACCGCGTCGCGGCTGGTCCAGCCAATCAGGTCGCGCAGCGTGACA
>JANXYH010000119.1 GCA_025350145.1 Burkholderiales bacterium
CGACCGCCTGTTCGACGGCCGCGCGCTGACCATCCTCGGCTACAACCGGCAGCGCATCCCGGGCAACTGGAAGCTGATGCAGGAGAACATCAAGGACCCCTACCACCCGGGCCTGCTGCACACCTGGTTCGTCACCTTCGGGCTCTGGCGGGCGGACAACAAGTCCGAGCTGAAGATGGATGCCCGGCACCGCCATGCGGCGATGATTTCGACCCGTGGCCTGGCCGGCAAGGCCGACCAGGTGACCCAGGTGGCCAGCTTCAAGGAGCGCATGGCGCTGGAGGACCCGCGTTTCCTGGACATCGTGCCCGAGCCCTGGTGGCAGGGCCCGACGGCGGTGATGCTGACGCTGTTCCCGAGCGTGATCTTCCAGCAGCAGGTCAACAGCGTCTCGACCCGCCACATCCAGCCCAGCGGCAGCGGTGCCTTCGACTTCGTCTGGACCCATTTCGGCTTCGAGGACGACAGCGCCGACATGACCCGGCGCCGGCTGCGCCAGGCCAATCTGTTCGGCCCGGCCGGCTTCGTCTCGGCCGACGACGGCGAGGTGATCGAGCTGTCGCAGCAAGGCTTCATGCAGAAGCCCTACCACCGCACGCTGGCCGAGCTCGGCGGGCGCGAGGTCGGCGACACCGACCACATGGTCACCGAGACCCTGATCCGCGGCATGTACCGCTACTGGCGCGAAGTGATGGAGGCCGACTGAGGTGGACCCGCATGACTATTTCGCCCTGAGCCAGCTCTACGCCGGCTATGCCCAGGCGGTCGACTCGGGCGACTGGGATCTGTGGCCCGAGTTCTTCACCGACGACTGCAGCTACCGGTTGCAGCCGCGCGAGAACCACGAGCGCGGCTTTGCCCTGTGTACCCTGGCTTTCGAGAGCAAGGGCATGCTGCGCGACCGGGTCTACGGCATCCGCGAGACACTGTTCCACGACCCCTACTACCAGCGCCATGTGGTCGGCGCGCCGCTGGTGCGCCAGGCCTTGGCCGACCGCTTCGAGTGCGAGGCCAATTACGCCGTGTTCCGCACCAAGTTCAACGAACTGAGCACGGTCTTCAACGTCGGCCGCTACATCGACAGCGTGGTGCGCACGCCGGCCGGGCTGAAGTTCGCGTCGCGGCTGTGCGTCTACGACAGCGAATTGATCCCCAACGCCATCATCTACCCGATCTGAAGATCGCGCCCCCGCCATGCCACAGCACAACGCCGCCGCTGCCGACGAAGTCCGCCCCGACGAGGCGCTGGGCACGCTCGTGGCTGGGCACGAGATCGCCCTGTGCCGGGTCGACGGCCAGGTCTATGCCATCGCCAACATCTGCCCCCACGGCCAGGCCCTGCTCAGCGACGGCTACCTCGACGGCCACGAGCTCGAATGCCCCCTGCACCAGGGCCGCGTCGATGTCCGCAGCGGCGCGCCGATGTGCCCGCCGCTGGCGCAGCCGGTGCGCTGCTACCCGGTCAAAATCGAGGCCGGCCGGGTCTGGGTCGAGGTCGATTGAACTGACGCCGGCTGCACGGCCGGGCGCGCCCACCTCCGCCCCAACGACGACGACGACGACGATGTCCACGCCAGCGCCCCGCTTTCTGCCTGCCACCCGGCGCCGCGCCGCGCCACTGATCCGGCTGGCCTGTGTCCTGCTGGCGGCGCTGGCCGGTTGCGCCGCCCCGCCGCCGCCCACACCACCCAGGGCGCCGCTGAAGCTGACCCTCCTGCACACCAACGACCACCATGGCCGCTTCTGGGCCAACGCCGACGGCGAGTACGGCATGGCCGCGCGCAAGACGCTGGTCGACCGCATCCGCGCCGAGGTCAAGGCCAGCGGCGGGCAGGTGCTGTTGCTCGACGGCGGCGATGTCAACACCGGCGTGCCCGAGAGCGATCTGACCGACGCCGAGCCCGACTTCCAAGGCATGAACGCGATCGGCTACGACGCCATGGCGGTCGGCAACCACGAGTTCGACAAGCCGCCGGCGGTGCTGGCCAAGCAGCGTGGCTGGAGCCACTTTCCGATGCTTGCGGCCAACATCTACGGCGCCGATGGCAAGCGCCTGTTCGAGCCCTACAAGGTCTTCCCGGTTGCCGGCTGGCGCATCGCGGTGCTCGGTCTGACCACCGACGACACGCGCAAGATGGCGCTGCCGGCCAACCTCGCCGGGATCGAATTCCGCCCCCCGGCGGCCGAGGCGGCCAGGCTGATGCCTGAATTGCGCGGCCAGGCCGACATGGTGATCGCCGCCACCCACATGGGCCACTACCCCGACGCCCGACGCGGCGTCAATGCCCCCGGCGATGTCGAGATGGCGCGGGCGGTCAAGGGTTTTGACCTGATCGTCGGTGGCCACAGCCAGAACCCGGTCTGCATGAAGGCCGAGAACCGCCGCGACGAGGCCTATGTGCCCGGCACGCCCTGCGCGCCGGACCGGCAGAACGGCGCCTGGATCGTCCAGGCCCACGAGTGGGGCAAGTACCTCGGCCGGGCCGACTTCGAGCTCGACGGCGGCCAGGTCAAGCTGCTGCGCTACGCCCTGCTGCCGATCAACCTCAAGCAGCGCCAGGCCGACGGCAGCAAGCCGCCCTACACCGAAGCGATCCCCGAGGACGCCGCGCTGCGCGCCCTGCTGGCGCCGTTCCAGGCGGCCGGCCAGGACCGGCTCGGGCTGGAGGTGGCGCAGTCCGACGGCGTGCTCGACGGCGACCGCGAGCGGGTGCGCCGCCAGCCCACCAACCTGGGCCTGCTGGTGGCCCGCGCGATGCGGGACAAGACCGGCGCCGACCTGGCGCTGATGAACGCCGGCGGGCTGCGCGACTCCCTGCCCGCCGGGCGCATCAGCTACCGCGATGTGCTCAAGGTCCAGCCCTTCGGCAACACCGTGGTCACGGTGCAGATGGGCGGCGCCGAGCTGCTGTCCTACCTGCAAGCCGCTGCCCGCATGACGCCGGGCTCGGGTGCCTTCGCCCACTTGGCCGGGGCGCGGCTGGTGATAGCGGGCAACGCCCTGGTCGAGGCCACGGTGGCCGGCCAGCCTATCGATCCGGCGCGCAGCTACCGCCTGGCGGTCAACAACTTCACCGCCAGTGGCGGCGACGGCTACCCCAAGCTCAGCGACCATCCCGGCCTGGTCAACACCGGCTTTGTCGATGCCGAGGTCCTGCGCAGCTATCTGGCCGCGCATTCGCCGCTCAAGGTCGCCGATTTCGACCCCGCCGGCACGGTGCTGCGGCGATGAACCTGAACGACCCGACCGACGCTGCCCGGCTCGCCCTGGCCTGCCTCGATCTGACCAGCCTCAACGATGGCGACGACGACAGCGCCATCGACGCGCTCTGCGCCAAGGCGGTCGGCGCGCCGGGTCGTGGCGCGGTGGCAGCGGTCTGTGTCTGGCCGCGTTTCGTGGCCCGTGCCCGGGCGGCGCTGCCGCTGTCGATCCGGGTCGCGGCGGTTGCCAACTTCCCGGCCGGCGACCTGGACCTGGGGCTGGCCCTGGGCGACGCCCAAGCGGTGCTGGCGGCCGGCGGCGACGAGGTCGACCTGGTGCTGCCCTGGCGGGCACTGCGCGGTGGTCGGCACAGCGACGCCGCCGGGTTGGTCCGCGCCGTGCGCGATGCCTGCGTCGGCAAGACCTTGAAGCTGATCATTGAGTCCGGCGAACTCGACGTCGCCGAGATCGACCGCGCCTGCGCCATCGGCCTGGACGCGGGCGTGGACATGCTCAAGACCAGCACCGGCAAGACGGCCCACGGCGCCAGCCCCGAGGCCGCGCGGCGCATGCTGGCGGCCATCGCCGCCCACCCGCGCGCCGCCCAGGTCGGCTTCAAGGCCTCAGGCGGCGTGCGCAGCGTGGCCGATGCGCTGGGCTATGCGCGGTTGCTGCGCCAGGCACTGGGCCAGGCCGCCCTCGGTCCGGCCCGGCTGCGTTTTGGCGCCAGCGGTTTGCTCGCCGACATCGAGGCACGCCTGGGCCTGGGCGCTGCCGCGCCGCACCTGCCCGATGCGCGCTACTGACACCGGCGCTTGGCCCGGCCGCTGGCCTTGGCCGGTCCAGGCCCGCCTGGCCCCACCTCGCTGACCCACCCCGCTGACCCACCCCGCCGACCCACCCAAGCGTGCTGGCCTCCGAAATCATCCGCTGCAAACGCGACGGCCAGGCCCTGAGCGCCGGCCAGATCGCGGCCTTCGTCGCCGGTCTGGTCGACGGCAGTTGGAGCGAGGGCCAGATCGCCGCGCTGGCCATGGCGATCGTCATCCGTGGCATGGGCCGGGCCGAGACCGTGGCCCTGACGCAGGCCATGGCCGGCTCGGGCCAGCGGCTGGACTGGCGCGATGCCGGCTGGCATGGCCCGGTGCTGGACAAGCATTCCAGCGGCGGCGTCGGCGACAAGGTCAGCCTGATGCTGGCGCCCATCCTGGCGGCCTGCGGGGCGGTGGTGCCGATGGTCTCCGGCCGGGGGCTGGGCCACACCGGTGGCACCCTGGACAAGCTCGAAGCCCTGCCCGGCTACCGGGTCAACCCCGAGCCAGGGCGGCTGTTGGCGGTGCTGCGCCAGGCCGGCTGCGCGATCATCGGCGCCAGCGCCCAAATCGCCCCCGCCGACCGTCGCCTGTACGCGGTCCGCGACCAGACCGCCACGGTCGAATCGCTGCCGCTGATCACCGCCAGCATCCTGAGCAAAAAGCTGGCCGCCGGCCTGGACGCGCTGGTGATGGATGTCAAGGTCGGCAATGGCGCGTTCTGCACCACGCCCGAGGCGGCGGCCGATCTGGCGCGCAGCATCGTCGAAGTCGCCAACCGCGCCGGCCTGCGCACCCAGGCCGTCATCAGCGACATGAACCAGGTGCTGGGCTGGAGTGCCGGCAATGGCCTGGAAGTGCGCGAGGCCATCGCCTGGCTGAGCGGCCGCGCCCAGGAGCCGCGCCTGACCGAGCTGACGCTGGCGCTGGCCGCCCGCGCCCTGTGCCTGGGCGGACTCGCCCCGACCCTTGAGGCCGGCCTGGCGCAGGCCCGCGCGGTGGTGGCCTCAGGCCATGCCGCCGAGGCCTTTGCGCGCATGGTGGCCGGCCTCGGCGGGCCGCACGATGTGCTCGGCGACGACGGCATGGCGGAGGCGCCGGTGCAGCCGCCGCTGCCGGCCTGGCGCGATGGCTGGATCACGGCGGTGGACACCCGCGCCGTCGGCCTGGCGATCATCGGCCTGGGCGGTGGGCGGGCGCATGCCGCTGACGCCATCGATCCGAGGGTCGGGCTGGCGGCGATCCTGCCCTGCGGCGCGCCGGTCACCGCCGGCCAGCCGCTGCTGCGCATCCACGCCGCCAGCCAGGCGCAGGCCGACATCGCGGCGCAGGCACTGCGGGTGGCCATCGTCCTGTCGAACCACCCGGCGCCCGCCTCGCCCGTGGTCTGCGACACCGTCGTCGGCGGCTGGGGCCTGCCTGCGCCGGGCTGAGCCGCCGCTTGGCCGATCCGGCCGATGAATACTTTTTGCCCGACAGCCCGCCCGGCCTGCTGGCTGGCGAGCTGGAAGACCGCGACTGCTACCGCGAGGCCGATGTCTACTGGGAGCGCCAGGGCGCGCGCCGCCGCCAAGCAGTTCGACATCGGCCAAGCGCATCGACGACGCGCTGTCACTGATCGAGGCCGAGAACACCAGGCTCAAGGGCATCCTCGACAAGCGCTTTGCCCGTGCCCTTTGCCAGACTGCAAGCTCGGCGAGTTGGTCGACCTGGTCTCCACCATCGGCTTCGGTGCCTCAGCGGCGACGTCCGCTGGCACTGCGGCGACCCGCCCCAAGGCAACGCCAACACCGCCTGGCTGCGGCACATGCCGGAGCGTGCCGCCCGCAACGGCTGCCAGCCCCGGGGCCAGCATAGAAATCGAGATTTCTATGCAAATGAGGGCGTTCTGATCAACACCCTGCTCCCTCGCCTGATCTCCGGCCAACTTCGCCTGCCCCAGGCCAGGTCGCTCGTGGCCACCGCTTGACCCTGTTCAAGCCGCCTTTCAAGGCCTCGCCACAAATTAAAGAATGCTTTAGTATGCGGACCAGTCTTGCAAAGCCGCTTTCACACCATGCGCTCCACCGGAACCACCGTCACCATCACCACGCTGGGTGAAGCGGTGCGCGCCTTTGTGCCACTTGCGCTGCCGCCCGCCGAGCCGCCGCTGGCGCCAGAGTCCTACACCTCGGCCACCCAGCGTGCCCAGATGGCACTGGCACGGCTCTCGGGCGTGGCCGGCCTGGTGCCTTCGGTGGACTGGCTGTTGTACAGCGCTGTTCGCAAAGAGGCGCTGCTCAGCTCGCAGATTGAAGGCACGCAGGCCACCTTGACCGACCTGTTCGACGACGAGGCAGGCCTGGCGGTGGCCAATATCGATGACGTCGAGGAGGTGACCAACTACCTGCGGGCTTTCCGTCTGGTGCGCGACAACCTGAACAGCCCCGGCGGCCTGCCGGTCTCGACACGCCTGCTGTGCGACGCGCACCGCTTGTTGCTGGCCGGGGCCCGCGGCGCGGGCAAGCAGCCGGGCGAATTGCGGCGCTCACAGAACTGGATCGGCGGCTCGCGACCGGGCAGGGCCGTGTTCATGCCGCCGCCGCCGGATCGCGTGCCGGACCTGCTGGCCGAGGTGGAGCGCTTCGTCCATGAGGCCGAACCGGACTTGCCGCCGCTGGTTCGGATCGCACTGGTGCATGTGCAGTTCGAAACCATCCACCCCTTCCTGGATGGCAACGGCCGCATCGGCCGCCTGCTGATCGCGGCGCTGCTGGAGCAATGGCGCCTGCTGCCTGAGCCCTTGGTTTACCTCAGCGGCTATCTCAAGCGGCACCAGGGCGAGTACTACCGGCGACTGTCGGCGGTGCGGACAGAGGGCGACTGGGAAGGCTGGGTCGGCTTCTTCCTTGAAGCTGTGGAAGCGGCTGCCCTTGACGCCGAGCGCGGCATCGTCGCCGTCGCCAGCCTGATTGCGACCGATCGCCGACGCCTGCTGGCGGCGCCGCGCGTCGGTGCCGTGGCGCTGCGCCTGTTCGAGCTGCTGCCGCTGATGCCGCGCTTCACCATCGAGCAAGTCCGCCAGAGGCTCGCCACCACCTTCCCCACGGCCACGGCGGCAGTGAAGTTGCTGGAAGCCCTGCACATCGTCACCGAGCTGACGGGGCAGAAGAAGAACCGCTGCTTCAGCTACGCCGCCTACGTCGAGTTGCTGGCCAACGGCGCGTGAGAAGCCTATGACCGAAAGCCAGCTCGAACAAGAAACAGTGAGCCACATGGAGCGCGCCGGAGAGGTCGTTCGCCTGGCCCGCAGGCTGTGCCAACTGCCCGACGCCGCGCTCGACCCGCAATAGTCACTGGCCGAAGCATCACGCGTCGTACCCAAGGGCGTGATCTGCCTCGTCTCGGCGCTCGCGTTCCACGGGCTGATCGACCAGATTCCGCCCAAGGTCTGGATCGCCAATAGCCGCAAGAACTGGCGCCCCCGTGTCAGCAATCCGGCGCTGCGCGTCGCTCGGTTCCCCGACGACCAAATGCGCCGTGGCGTCGAGCACAAGAAGATCGCGGGCACCAGCGTGCCGGTGTTCGGCTTGGCCAAGACCGTGGCGGCCTGTTCCGCCACCGGCGCAGCGTCGGCGATTTGATCGCCATCGAGGGCCTGCGCCAGGCTCTGCGGCAACGCAGGGCCAGATCGGCGCAGATTGCGCGTGAGGCTCAAGCCGCCGGCATGTGGCGCACGATGCAGCCCTACCTGATGGCGCTGACCAGCGATGCCTGACAAGCCTGCACCGCGAGTGCGCGACGTCGGCGCCTCGGTGCGCAAGTGCCTGCTGAGCCTGGCACAGGCACGCGGGCAGCCGCTCAAGTTGCTGCTGCCGCGCGATGCACTCGAACGCCTGCTGCGATCGAAGCTCTCACCTGCGGCGCGTGGAGGAGGTGATCGATGATCGGTGGCTCCGGCCGCGCCTGCGCCCGAGCTGGCGGGATCACCGAATCGCTATACAAGAAGCGCAGAAACGTTTACTAGGAAGACGTTTCATCGTTTAGGATATAGCGCATGACGCCGGCGGGCCTGAGCGCCACATCCAGAAGTCAGCTCAGCAAATTGCTGCGTGACAGCCCGCCCGTCGTGACGCCGGGCGATGCCGCCTCCGTGCTCGGGCTGACACCATCGACGGCGGCGCGCAGGCTGGCGGCCTGGTCTCGCGCGGGGTGGTTGGTGCGGGTCCGTCGCGGGGCCTACGTCCCTGTGCCCATCGAGTCCGAGTCCGCGAACATCGCGCTGGATGATCCCTGGTCCGTCGCGACCGCGATGTTCGCGCCGTGCTATGTCGGCGGCTGGTCGGCGGCTGAACATTGGGGGCTCACCGAGCAGATCTTCCGCTCGCTGTGCGTGATGACGGCCACGCGGCCGCGCGATCGAAGGCCCGTGCTCCGCCAGGCCAGATTCGAGTTGCGCACCGTACCAGCCGCGCATTTCATCGGATTGAAGTCCGTCTGGCGTGGCTGCACGCGCGTCCAGGTGTCGGACCCCGCGCGCACGCTCATCGACATGCTAGCGGCTCCGGCGCTGGGCGGCGGTATTCGCAACCTGGCCGAGGTGCTCGCGAGCCTGTTGCGCGATCAACCCAAGGAGTCCCTGAACCTGGGCAGCTATGCCTCGAAGCTCCGCATCGGGTCGGTCTACAAGCGGCTTGGGTACCTGCTGGAACGCGATCACCCGGGCCAAGGCGACTTGATCGGGGCATGCCGGGCGAACCTCTCCGCCGGTTACGCCAAACTGGACCCGGCCTTGCCGGCGGATCGCTTGGCAACGGCCTGGCGCGTTTGGGTGCCGGCCAGTGAACTGCGCGAGGCGCACCCATGATTTCCAAGCAGGAGATCATGGCGCTCGCGGCCGAGCTGCAACTGCAAGCGCATGTTGTCGAAAAGGACTACGCGCTGGGCTGGTTCCTTGCGGGGATCTCCACGCACCCGGTGATCGGCCCGCGCTGGGTCTTCAAGGGCGGTACCTGCTTGAAGAAGTGCTACTTCGAGACCTATCGCTTCTCCGAAGACCTCGACTTCACCCTGCAGGACCCGGAGCATCTCGACGAGGCGTTCCTGTCTGAAGTCTTCGAGGAGATCGGGGATTGGGTGTACGACGCTTGCGGCCTGCAGCTCCCGCCAGAGGTCCGCAAGTTCGCGGCCTTTACAAATCCGCGCGGCAAACAATCGGCCCAAGGCCGGGTGGGCTACCGCGGCCCGCTTGGCCGCGCGGGAGACCCACCGCGAATCAAGTTGGATCTGGCGACCGACGAAGTCCTGGTCCTGACCCCGGTGCAGCGGCCAGTCCATCACCCATACACCGACAGTCCGGACGGCGGCATCCACGTCCTCAGCTACTCGTTCGAGGAGGTCTTCGCCGAGAAGATGCGCGCTTTGGCCGAGCGCCAGCGTCCGCGCGATCTCTACGACGTGGTTCATCTCTATCGCCGGCAGGACCTCCAGCCTGATGACGTAGCGGATGCCGCTGTGCCGGTGCTCGACGTTGTACCAATGCACGAATTCGGCCGCCCAGGCTCGGGCCTCGTCCAGGCTGGAGAAGCCCTTGGTCGGGAACTCGGGTCGGTACTTGGCAGTGCGGAAAAGCGACTCGGCGTAGGCGTTGTCGTCGCTGACGCGCGGCCGCGAGTACGAGGGCTTGACGCCCAGCCAGTGCAGCATCGCCAGCACCGTCGTGGCCTTCAGCGTCGAGCCGTTGTCACCATGCAGCACCGGCTTGGTGTGCATGGTGGCGACGCTCTCGGCCAGCGCCGTGCGGCGCACCAGGTGCACGGCATGGTCGGCGTCGTCGCTGTCGTGCACCTCGGCGCCGACGATCTTGCGGCTGTACAGGTCCAGGATCAGATACAGGTGGAACCAGCGGCCCATCACGTTGGCCGGCAGGTAGGTCATGTCCCAGCACCAGACCTGGCCGGGCGCGGTGGCGATGTGGGTGCTGGGCGGTCGTGTGGCCTTGGGCGTCTTGGCGCGTCCTCGGCGGGCGTTCTGCCCGTGCTCGCGCAGCACGCGCACCATGCTGGACTCGCTGCCCATGTAGATGCCTTCGTCGGCCAGCAGGGGCACGATGCGCGCTGGCGGCACCGAGGCAAAGCGCGGCTCGTTGGCCACGGCCAGCAACTCAGCACGCTCCTGCGCGCTCAAGGCATGGCCGAGGACAGGCCGTACGGCCTGCGGCCTGCCATCGCCCGCTGTCAGGCCCTCCTGGGCCCTCCAGCGCTGCAGGGTGCGCACATCGATGCCCGCGACCTCGCAGGCCCGCTGCAGCCGTGCACCGCTCGCGTGAGCAGTCTGAATGTCCTGGGCCAGGGCTTGGCGATCTTCGAGACCGATCATTCGTCCTCGCCCTTGTTGAAGATCGCCGCGACTTTTTTTGACAGCACCAGCAAGGCCGCCGTCTCGGCCAGCGCCCGGTCCTTGCGCAGCAGGTCGCGCTCGAGTTCCTTGATGCGCTTGCGATCTGCCCGCGTGGCCTGCGGGCTGGCACGCATGTCCTCGGGGTCGGACAACGCGGTGGTGCAACTGGCGCGCCACTTGAACAGATCGGCGGGGAAGATGCAGTGCTCACGGCACCAGGCGCTCTTGCCCGCTTCGTTGATCGCCGCCGCAGTGACCACGGCATCAAGCCGGGCGCCCGCAGTCCAGGCCCGCCCTCGGGCGGGCCTGGACTGCGCATCCTCGCGCCAGCGCTCCAGCGTGCCCGCTCCAATGCCAACCTCGCCCGCCACCACCTCCAGCGCCGCGCTCTCCGGCGGCATCAACCTCGCCACCACCTTGTCCTTGAATGCCTGTCCGTATCGTGCCAAGTCCGTCCTTCATCGCCGCCCCCGGGGTTGTGGACCTATGGAGGCGACAACTATTCTGACGCGGGGGGGGGCCTCAACACTCGGTTGGATGCCGAGGCAATCGCATTCATGTTGGATCACGGTGAAGCAAAGGCAGTGATCGTCGACGTGGAGTTCGCGCCCGTCATGAAGAAGGCCATCGCCTTGCGTAGTCGGTTGGAGCCCCTGCTTGTTATCGATGCGGAGGATGAATTGTTCGAGGGAGAGCCCCTGAGAATCGGCAGTTGCACCTACGAAGACTTCATAGCGAGAGGAAATCCTGCGTTCATTTGGGAACTGCCAGCGGACGAGTGGGATGCAATCGCGCTGAACTACACCAGCGGTACGACGGGAAATCCGAAGGGCGTGGTGTACCACCACCGTGGGGCGGCAGTCAACGCGATCTCGAATTTTCTCGAACGGGATATGCCCAAGCATTCTGTTTACCTTTGGACCCTGCCCATGTTTCACTGCAATGGGTGGTGTTTCCCATGGACGCTCGCTGCGCGAGCAGGCATCAATGTGTGCCTTCGGCGTGTGGAAGCTAAGGCGATGGCAGATGCTATGCGCGAGCATGATGTCACTCACTACTGCGGGGCGCCGATCATTCACAGCATGTTTGTCAATGCGCCGAATGAGCTTCGGCAAACGTTACCGCGCGGCGTCAAAGCGATGGTTGCCGGGGCCGCTCCCCCGGCCTCGTTGATCGAGGGAATGGAGGCACTGGGCTTCGACCTGACCCACGTGTACGGCCTCACGGAAGTCTACGGTCCCGCGACTGTGTGCGCAAAGCAAGCGGCGTGGGACGACGTTGATATCGTTGAGCGCGTGAGGCTGAATGCTCGCCAGGGCGTTAGGTATCACCTGCAGCGCGACGCGCGAGTGCTCGATCCAGCAGCGATGCAACCAGTGCCATGGGACGGTGAGACGATGGGTGAGAACATGTTCCAAGGGAACATCGTCATGGTGGGGTATCTCAAGAATTCTGCCGCTACCGAAGAAGCCTTCCGTGGTGGCTGGTACCACACGGGTGACCTCGCAGTTCAGTACCCTGATGGCTATATCAAAATCAAGGACCGCAGCAAGGACATCATCATCTCCGGTGGAGAAAACATCTCCTCCATCGAGGTGGAGGATGTGCTGTACCGCCATCCTGCAGTGCTTGCCTGTGCCGTCGTCGCCAAGCCCGATGCGAAGTGGGGTGAAACTCCCTGTGCATTTGTCGAGTTGAAATTGGGCTCGCCTGTCACTGCCGAGGACATTGTGGCTCACTGCAAGCGGCATTTGGCCACCTTCAAAGTTCCACCGGCGGTGGTCTTTGGCGAGGTTCCTAAGACATCGACCGGCAAGATTCAAAAATTTGAACTCAGAAAACGCGCAGGATCAGCAGGCGCGATTGACGTGTAGTGGGGCCCTACGTTCACACAATAATGAGTGATTACATGACCCGGGCCGAAACAACGCAAAAATGGGCGGCGGGCTCCCATTTTACTTTGTTAATACAGGAGCTTTGAAATGCTGGCGTCGTTCAAGGTAGACAACTATCGATCATTTGCGCGTCAGCAAGAGATCGAAATTCGCCCCCTAACTCTTTTCTTCGGGTGGAATAGTGGCGGGAAGAGCGCATTGCTTCGGTTTTTGCCGCTAATCTCAGAGTCCATCCAAGTCGCGGGCCCACCGATTTGGCTGGGCGGGGAGGTCGGAAGAAATGCAACTTGGCCGTCGCTCGTCTCCAAGGCGACTGGTCGAGGGGCTCTGACCTTCTCCTTGTGTTGGGCTGGTGAACTGCCTCTGTCTGCCGAATGGAAGATTAATGGGGATTTGGAAGGTCGGTGGCAAGAGATTGAATCTGTCCGCCTAGGAAACTTGATAAAGGAACAGCCAACTGGCAATTGGGAAGGCTTGTTGCCGGCGATTGAATCGGAGGTGCCGTTGTCCTCCGAAAAGATTCTCTTGAGAAAATACCTCCAAGACTTACGGGCCGATGTTCAATGGATAAGCGGAATTCGCACGCGCCCTGCTCGTGTCATCACGTATGGGGGTGGTACGACTAGCATGATTCACTCAAACGGCGCCGATGCAGTACATCACCTAATTGCCGCGCAATTGCGCAGCACAAGCGACCCGTTGCTGGTAGCCACGAACGCATTCTTCTCCGCGCTAGGTGAGCAACTGGTGCTTGACAATCCGATCGACGGCGTTTGGCGGATTCTCGTACAACCCAGTAATAGTCCAAACGTCCGCGTTGATTTGTGCGATACAGGTGAAGGGTACTCGCAGGTTCTGCCTGTTTTGGTTGCGCTGGCACGCGCTCGCATCAGCGGTCCGCGATTGCTGTGCCTAGAGCAACCGGAACTACATTTGCACACCAAGGCGCAGCTGGAACTTGCGACCCAACTTGTCTTGGCGGCAACTAGCGCGCGCAAGCCAGCAGTTCTGGTTGAGACGCACTCGGAGATCTTGTTAACCGCTGTTCAGCTAGCAATTGCCAATGGCGAGATACCGGCAGAAGACGTAAAGGTCTATTGGGTAGAACCGCAAGCAGACGGCACAAGTGATGCAGTACCAGTGACCTTTAATTCATTGGGGCAACCAGAAACTAGCACACTCTCCGATGCGTTCGGCGAGGCCCTTCGGTTGGGGCAACGTCTACTTTCGATCCAACTGCGATCTGCGACAAAATGAGAGTAATTGCCGACAAGGCGGCCATAGACGCTGCAAGAAACTTGCATGGTATTGGGAATCTTCATCGCCTGTTTGCGTTTGCTTGCACTGGGCGTCATGTCTTGCTCCCTAATCCAGTTGATGCATTCACTGAGTGGCTTGACACGTTAGATGCACTTACCAGATCCGCGTATCAGAGAGCGTTAGACCTTTCTGCGAGAGCAGCTCCAGCGTTGGCACACGATGTTGCCACGATTCGGATAGAACTGGTAGTCGCAATGAATTGGGACGATCCGGTTTCGATATTGTCGCTCGATGAAGCGCTGATCACCTTAGAGCAGTCTTTGGGGATATTTGTCGAAAATGCAGACAATGATTGGCACTTTCTCCGTGGAATTATGGGTAGTTCTGACCGAGCAAAGTTGCGCCGGGCGGTTGAAAACAACTGGGTAGAGCCTTTGCATGGCGGCGGTGCAACGCTCGTCCAAAGGATTGAAAATCGTGCTTTGCGCCCTGGACCAAAACTAAGGACTTTCGTAATTTTCGACAGCGACCGCCGCCATCCAGATGAGTTACACCCGGGTTGGGCCCCTGTGGCGCCGGTAAGCTGTCAAGGTTACCTTACAGAAGCTGCCGCTGCAGCGGTAGCTGGCGGTAGATTCTGGCGATTGAGTAGAAGATCCATTGAGTCCTATATGCCAGCTCGCGAGTTGTTGAATTACGCAGAAGAGAACGGAAATATTGGCCGGACAGTCGCCGAAGCCTATCTACGAATGCCTCGCATCTCGCAATGGTACTTCAATATGAAGCGAGGGTTTTCAGATGACAATTCAC
Organism: Burkholderiales bacterium; assembly: GCA_025350145.1. Lineage (GTDB taxonomy): Bacteria > Pseudomonadota > Gammaproteobacteria > Burkholderiales > Burkholderiaceae_C > Pseudaquabacterium. Next base: position 14,358 of record JANXYH010000119.1, read on the forward strand.
AGGAAAATGCAGGTCGTTGCAAAACGCTGTATGACGCTGTTTCGGCCGAAGATCGGGCATTGTTGCACAATGGTTTTGGGCGAAAGCTTGCAGAGCGCTATAAGGGAACACAAGGGCATGAATTTGACTGGGACAATGATGCTAGGGCTGAAGCAAGTGCCGCTGTTTTTAACCTGATGCGATTAATCTAAGGACTTGTTATGTCAGAAGGCCTAACCGCTCTCGCTTCAGAGAATCTCAATCCCAGCATCAGAAGTTTGCTCGAAGATGTTCAGAAAGGACACATAAGGGTCCCGCGATTTCAGCGTCCATTTGTTTGGTCGGATTCACAGCGATTGGAGCTTTTGCGGTCGATTCGTGACAACATGCCGATCGGAAGTCTTCTAGTATGGAGGACCGTCAAATTTAAGCTGGCGTCGTTCCCAGATATCGGCCCGCATTCCATACCTCCAATTTCCGCAGGGGCACCGGCGACCGGTTGGCAGTACTTGCTTGACGGACATCAACGAGTATCCACTTTGCTCGGGTTGCTCTTGGCCCCAAGTCCCGTTTCAACCGTTGGCGCCCCAATTATTGATTCCTTCGATCCCGACGTACGGGACTGGGATATTCAATATGATTTATTGGACGAGGATTTTGTCTTTCGCCGTAAGGCAGACAGACTCCCTCTGCGACATCCGCTGCTTCCGCTGTGGACACTTCTTGATGGGAGATTGGTCAACAAGCACATGCGAGATTTGCGTCGCATGGGCGAAACACACGGCTGGACGGATGCGGAGATGGATGAATGGGAGCAGCGTGCCGATCAGCTCTCATATAGGTTTCAGCAATGTCGAGTACCCATCGTAGTGATGGTTTCAGACAATCTTGAACTTGCGGCGAAAACCTTTCAGCGTATCAATAGTCTAGGAACTCCCATGGGCGAGGCGCATCTGGTTGCTGCGCTGACCTGGCGGAGTGATTTTGACTTGCGGGAGCAGATCGATCGTCTGCGGCAGACGCTTCCGCTTGGCTGGCGAGGCATAGACGAAAGCTTGGTGTTGCAAGTTTGCAAGGGGATAAGTGGTCTGGACATCACAAAAGCCGGCCAAGAGGAGCTTGTTAAGGAACTCGCGGAAGATCCAAATTTGCTCGAAAGGGCAGGGTCTGCTCTTCGCCGGGTACTTGAGTGGCTTGCGAGCGACATGAATGTGGTTCGTGAAGATTTGCTCCCTTACGCGCTGCAGGCGGTAATGATGGCGGCGGAGGTCGACAAGCGGAGCGGAGACTCTGTTCCTGACAATAATTTCGCCGGTTGGTTTTGGCGTACTTGTTGGTCAGAAGTATTTTCGAGTGCTACTTATCGGGAAGTCCGCGCAGAACAGCTTGCCATAGAGCCAAGTTCAGAGGGGGCGCGTGTCATCGAATGGAAGAGGGACGATGGTTTGCCGGAACGATTCGACTTTCGGTCGGCTCGTGTTCGCCTGTTTACCTTGCGGCTGGCAACGCGAGCCGGCCTTTGCGATGTAAATGGACGCCCGGTAGTTGGTCGTCGTTTGCTCCAAGAGTACGGCCGGACCTCGCTCGTAAGACTCTTGCCGGTGCCAAGGAACGGGTCGCCACGCCTGAAGCATCTGCTTCAAGGACCAGGCAATAGAATTCTTCTCGATCCTGCTGACGAAAGGCCATTTCGTGAACGGCTCCTAAAGGGACCGGACCTGCTGCCGTCAACGTTGGCTGCACACTTCATTGACGAGCAGGCACTGGGGGACCTCCGCACAGGCAACACAGAGGGTTTCTTGGCTAGTCGCCAACGCGCCATGGACCAATGGGATCAGGGGCAATGGGCCGTCTGTCGCGAATCACTTACCATATGACGCGTGTGGCGTTAGACGGTGGAAAGGGTGCCGGCGCGCGTCAAGGTAGTTGCCGCCTGACTCACGCAGCCATCTGCTGAGTATGTGGATTGGCTACAGCAGCGTTGACCACCGAATCGCGCTCGGGATTGAGCGCGACGCGGCCGACCGGCGTCCAGTTGCGGGTCTTGCCCGATCAGCGCTTTGGGTTGCGTTGTCGGGCCTGGAGATAGAGCTGGTGCCTTGCAGCCAGGATGGCCTTGTCGTCGCCGGCATGGCGCTGCTGCGGGCTGACGTAGCGGATGCCGCTGTGCCGGTGCTCGACGTTGTACCAATGCACGAATTCGGCCGCCCAGGCTCGGGCCTCGTCCAGGCTGGCGAAGCCCTTGGTCGGGAACTCGGGTCGGTACTTGGCCGTGCGGAAAAGCGACTCGGCGTCGGCGTTGACTCGGTCGGCAGACGCAGGCAGTGTTGAGCCAGGGTGCCAGCAAGACGGCGACGTTCAAGGGCTGGCGTTGAGCAGGTCGTGCTGTGTCCCGCCCCGTTCATCGCGCACGCGAACGATAATGCCGGGTATGCACGACAAGGTATCAGTCTCGGTGTCGCTCCCCGGTTGGCGTTGGCGCAAGCCATCAGCCTGATCGACCTATTGCGTCCGCCCGGACGCCTCAGTCCCCACCCAGCACGTCGCGCCGGCCTCGCCAGCGACAGAAAAAGCGGGTATCAAAGCGGGTATGAAACGTGGGTGAGGAACAAAACACCCAATGGAATCAATAGGATAGAGCGCATATGTTGCTGATGATCGACAACTACGACTCCTTCACTTTCAACCTGGTCCAGTACTTTGGTGAGCTGGGCCAGGAGGTGAAGGTGCTGCGCAACGATGAAGTCTCGGTCGACGAGATTGGT
>JANXYH010000122.1 GCA_025350145.1 Burkholderiales bacterium
GCCCACAGCCCGGCGCACAGGGCCAGGCCGACCAGGTAAAGCAGCCAGGTCGACGACACCAGGTAAGGGTAGAGCATCAGCGCCACGCCCAGCCAGAGGGTGGGCTTGCGCCCCTTTGCCCGGCCGATCCGGAAGGCGCCCAGGCCGATCAGGCCAAACACGATCGCGCCGACGAGGTAAGCCGGGCTGGGCAGGCTGAGGCCCAGCGCGGCCAGGTCGGAGATCGCCTCGTTCATGCCGCTACGCCCGGGCCGGGCTCAGGTCCAGCCGCCATCGACGATGAAGTCCTGGGCGCTGCACATCGCGCTGTCATCTGCAGCCAGGAACAGCACCATGCTGGCGATGTGCTGCGGCAGCAGTGGCTCTTGCAGGCACTGGCCGCGGCGGATGTCTTCCTTGCCGGCCTCGGTCAGCCAGAGGCGGATCTGCTTGTCGGTCATGACCCAGCCCGGCACCACGGTGTTGACACGGATCCGGTCGGGCCCCAAGTCACGCGCCAGGCTGCGGGTCAGGCCCTGGACTGCCGACTTGGCGGTGGTGTAGACCGGCATGCCGCCCATCTTCAGCATCCAACTCACCGAGCCCAGGTTGATGATCGAGCCGCCACCGGCCACGCGCATGCCCGGCACCACCGCCTGGGCGGCAAAGAACTGGTGCTTGAGGTTGACCGCAATACCCCTGTCCCAGACCTCGGGCGTGATCTCGTCGAAGCCCTGGCGCTGGTCGTTGGCAGCGTTGTTGACCAGGGCGGTAAAGGCGCCGCAGGCTCCGGCCAGGCTGGCGATGGCGGCGTTGAATGCAGCGCCGTCGGTGATGTCGGCAGCAGCAAACGCCGGCCGGTGGCGCACGCCCGCCTCATCCCCCAGACGGGCGGCCAGGGCCTGGCCCGAGGCCTCGTCCAGGTCGATGAAACCGACCCTGGCGCCCTGGCGGGCAAAGGCCGCGACCAGTTCAGCGCCTATGCCGGTGGCGCCGCCGCTGACGAGCACCGCCTTGTCGCTCAGGCTGGGATAACGCGCATTCGGGTTCATGGTGCTGCGCCGTATTCGGGTCGAAGCGGCCATGGTAAGCGCAGCCTGAGCCTGCCGCCGCTGGTCAGGCTGCCTCGGTCAGCCCGGCCGGCGCGGGGTCGACCTCAGTTGCAACTGGCCGACGGCGGCACGGTGTTGGTCAGCGCGGCCAAGGGGTCGACCTGGCGCAACTGGCTGGCGCAGAGCACCGAGGCGGTGCGGCGCAGCCGGTCGATCAACGCCCTGGGTGTCAACGTCGGCTCCCGCGCCAGCAACAGCGCGGCACTGCCGGCCACCAGCGGCGCGGCCATCGAGGTGCCGCCCCAGGTGCCCCAGCGCCCGCCGGGCAAGGCGCTGGTGATCGCATCGCCGGGCGCCGCCAGGCCGATCCAGGAGCCGAAGTTGCTGAAGCCGGCAAGGTGCTTGGAGGCGTTGCTGGCGGCCACCGCCACCAGGCTTTCCACGCCCTCGGCGGCCGGGTACTGCTTGCTGCTGGAACTGCCGTCGTTGCCGGCGGCGGCCACCACCAGGCTGCCGCCGTGGTTGGCGCAGCGCAGGGCGTCGGCGCTGTAGCCGGGGTCGCTGCGGTCATTGACAGGGTCGTCGGCTACGGCCGGCGCACAGGCGGCCAGGCGGGCCACGGCCTCGACGATGCGGGTCCGCGCCAGGCTGCCCAGGCTGAGGTTGATGATCTGCGCGCCGTCGTTGGTGGCCGGGTCGCCGTCGGGGTCCAGGGCGTAGAGCATGGCCTCGGCCAGCACCCAGGCGTTGCCCACGCCGTCGCCGTCCAGCACCCGCAGCGGCATGATCTGCGCGCCCGGCGCGACCAGCGCCACCAGCCCGGCGACATGGGTGCCATGGCCCCAGGCGCCGCCGTTGGACTGGCCGGGCTCGGACGGGTCGGCGTCGTAGTCGACGAAATCAAAGCCGGGCAGCAAACGCCCGGCCAGCAGCGGGTGGCTGCCGTCCACGCCGGTGTCGAGCACCGCCACCCGCACGCCGACGCCGCTGGACAGGGCCTGGGCCTGCGCCAGGTGCATCGCCTGCGGTGCCCACTGCGCCGCCAGCGCCTGCGGGTTGCCGATCGCCCAGGGCATGTTGCGCCGCGCCTCGGGGCTTTGCTGGGTCAGGTTCGACTCGGCGACCAGCACCGCCGGGTCGTTGGCCAGCAGCGCCAGCACGTCGCCCAGGCGCGCCGTGCCGACGATCTTCAGGCGGTAGATTGGCCGGCTGCCAAAACGGCTGATCAAGGCCAGCCCGTACTTGGTCAGCAGCGCCGGCAAGGCATCGCTGCTGCGCAACTTGACCAACACCTCGCCCGGCATCTCGGTCAGGCCACTGCCGCTGCCGCTGCTGCCGGGACTGGTGACTGCGCTGCCGCCGCCGGGGCCGTTGGCGGCCGTGGCCAATGGGGCGAATGGGGCCAATGCGCCGGCCAGCAGCACGGCGCCGAACAGAGCCAGGGTCTTGGGCGATGGTTGGCGCATGGTGCTGGGGCTCTCAGGATAGGGGGCTGGTTCCACTGGCGGCGCTGAACTGCGGGCCGACGCCAGACCACAGAGCGGCCAGTGCCGGCGCTGATACATCGGCCGCTCAAGGAAACGAAGGGCCGCTCCCGAGTTTCCTTGCCCCCCCTCGGGGGGCCTGACGCGAAGCGGCAGGTCTGGGGGCGCTCAGCAGCGACGGGGCGAGCTCGCAATCGGTTGTCTACGGATTGTCCCCGGCCACATTTGCGCGCCGGCCTGGATATTTCGTAAGCGAACGTTCAGGCGCCGAGCTCACCACCCGCCAAACAGGCTGAACGCGGCCCAGAAGTGCGGGTGCGGGTGCTGCTGCCGGGTCAGCATCTGGGCGCGCTGCAGGGCCTTGGCCGGGCGGGCGCCGGCGCGCAGGGCGCGGTAGAAGTCGGCCATGAAGGCGGCGGTGACGGCGTCGTCCACCGGCCACTGGCTGGCCAGCACGCGGGACGCACCGGCGACCCAAAAGGCGCGCACCAGGCCGACCATCTCATCGCCGCTGGCAGCGTCGCTGTCGTCATCGATCTGCGCCATGCCCGACTCGCAGGCCGACAGCACCACCGTCGCCGGGCGCAGCTTCAGGGTCTCGGCGAGTTCGACGGTCAGCGCCGCGTCGGCCAGGTGCAGGGCCGAGAAGCGCGGGTTGTCGGCGCGGAACTGGCCGTGGCAGGCCAGGTGCAGCACATCCACCTGCCCGGCCTGGGCTTGCAGCCGGGCCAGCGTCGCCTCCTCCGCCACCCAGGCCTGGCCGGAGTCGAACAGCGCGGCCACCGCCCGCGCCTCGCTGGCCGCATGCGGCAGCCGCGACGATTCGCCCAGCGCCAGCACGCTGCGCGCCGCCGCGCTGGGCCGCAGCAGGCCGCGCAGCGCCGCCCGAGCGCTGGGCGCCAGCGCCAATTCGCAGTCATGGGCGATCGGACCATGGCCAGCGTCCAGGGCGGCAAAGGGCAGGGCGCCGAGCAGGCCGTGGGGCACGAGCAGCAGCCGCTGCGGCGGCGCCCCGCCCCAGGCCTGGGCCAGTGGCGCCCAGACCTGGTCGTGCAGGGCGCGCAAACGGGCCTGGGCGCGGGCCGTCAATTGGGCCAGGTGGCGGCGCAGCGCGGCGCTGCCATGGCGCAGGGTGTCGATCTGAAAGCGCAGGCCACGAATCCCATCCTGCACCTGCGCCCAGGAGGCCATCTGCCGCACCAGGCTGACCCGCTGTGGCGTGACGACGCAGGCGAACAGCTCGTCGCCGGCCGCGCCGAACTCGACCAGCGCGTCGCCCGGCCGCAAGGCCGCGTGCAGGCCCGCCAGGTCCAGCCCGGCCGGGTCGTGGCCGGCCCTGGCCAGGGGTGCAGTCAGGCGTTGGCGCCGGGCGTGTTCGAGCAGGGTCTGCTCGGTCTGGCGCAACTCGGCTTGCAGCGCCGTCGCCGGGCTGGCCTCGTCGTGCAACCGCTGGACCCGGCGGTACAGCCAGTTCAGGCGTTCGCGCAGGGCCACCAGCGCGGGGTCCGGCGCGGTGGCCTGCGAGGTTGCGCCCTCGATCCGGCTCTCGCCCAGCCGCTCATCGAGCGAACGGGCGCGGCAGCGGTCGAGTTGCTGCAGCACCGCTGCGGCACTGGCCGAATCGCTGCCGGCGTCGGCCAGGTCCAGCGCCAGCAGCGCCTGGTAGGGCCGCAGGTGATCGCTCAGGTAGGCGGCGCGCAGTTCGTCGCCGGGCAGGGCGTCGCGCTGCAACTCGAACAGCTCGATCGCCTCGGCAAACGCCAGCCGCGCGGCCGCCGGTTCGGCCAGCGCCAGCGCCGCCCGGCCCAGGCCGCCCAGGCAGCGGACCTGGACGGTCAGGTGCTGGCCGACGCGGGTCCTGGCCAGGGTGGCCTGCAGCAGGCTGCGTGCGGCCTGGCCCTGGCCCTGCCCGAGCAGCGCCTCGGCTTGAGCCAGTTCGGCCCTGGCCAGGCCCTCTGCCTGGTCGGCGGCGGCATAGCCGGCAGCGGCCTGGCGGGCCCAGTCCAGGGCCTGATCCAGTGTCTGGTACGGGTCAGGCGCATCGACCGGCCGGCGCTGCGCCGCGCGCTGCAGCGCCGACTCGGCCCGTGCCAGCGCCACCGCCGCCACGCCGACGGCGTTGCCCTGGGCGGCGAACAGGCCGGCCGCGTCGGCGAATGCGGCGTCGGCCTGCGCCGGGCGCAGGCCGGCCAAGGTCCGGCCGCGCTGGGCCATCGCCCAGGCCTGTTCGTCGGGCAGGTCCAGCGCCTGGAACTGGGCGATGGCCTGGTCGAACATCGCCAGCGCCTCGGGCAGCAGGCGCAGTTCCAGGTAGGCGTCGGCGAGCTGCTTTTCGCAGATCGCGAGGTACTGCGGCATCGCCAGGGCGGCGTAGCGGCGCCGCGCCGACTCCAGCCCGGCCAGCGCCTGGCGGTAGTGCCCGCGGGTCAGATCCAGCAGGGCCAGGGATTCGTCGAGCAGCGCCAGCGGCAGCTCCAAGCCCTGGTGGCTGGCGCGCATCCGCGCCCGGGCGTGGATGCGCAGGGCCTCGTCGGTGTCGCCGTTGGAGGTCAGCGCCGCCGCCAAGCCGATGTCGGCGAGCACCGAATGCGCATGGTCGCCGAGCCGGGCGAACAGCACCGCCGCCTCGCGGAAATGCAGCATCGCCTGGCGGTAGAGGTCGCGCCGGCCGAGCATATTGCCCAGGTTCAGGCTGACCCGCGCCGCCGCGCTGCGGTTGCCCAGGGCCAGCAACTCGCGCTGCGTCGCCTGGCCACAAGCGGCGGCCTGGTCGTGCCGGCCGAGCATCGACAGGGCCATGATCTTGGGCACCTGGGTCTGCGCCGCAGGGTCGGGCTGGCCGACCTGGCGCAGGCCAGTGGCGGCGCGGTCCAGGCTGGCCAGCGCCTCGGCCAAACGGCCCTGGCTGAGCTGGGCAATGCCGCCGGTCCAGTCGGCCAGGGCCTGGATTTCGGTGTGCTGGCCGGGCTGGCCGGATTGGGCCTGGGCCGCCAACATGCCCAGGCAAGCGGCGGCCCTCTGGGCGCGGGCTGGGGCGCTGTTCCAGGCCTCGTAGCACTGGGCCTTCAGCGCCCAGGCCAGGGCCAGGGCGGCGGCCTGGTCGAGTCCGGCCGGCAGGGGTGATTCATCGTCGAGCAGGCGACGCGCCTGCGCGGTGGTGTCAGCGGCGGCGGCTGCTGGCGTCAAGCCACCGGCTCGCCGACATCGACTGCCGGCAATTCGAGCTCGGTGCTGCCCAGGCGCAGGACCATGCGGTAGTTGCCGCGGCGCAGGCCCTGGATGCGGAACTCGCCGAGCGCGTCGAGCGCGGTGACATGGGTGGACTGGACCGCGTCGCCATCGCAGGACAACTCGACCATGCCGGATTCGTCGGGACCGAGGATCTGCCCGGCCAGGCAATAGGCCTCGGCCGCTGGCGAGATCCGCAGGTCGATGTCGCGGCCGCCGGCGTTGTACAGCAGGTGGCGGGTATCGCCGCGCAGCGAGCGCATGCCATGGGCCAGGCCGCCGCCGCGCCAACTGTCGCTGCCCAGCACCGCCACGATGCGTTCGCGGATCGCGGCGGCGGCGGCCTGGAAGCGCTCGGTCGGCGTCGGTATGCGTTGGGCAAAGGCCGCCAGCGCCTGGCGTTGCAGCGCCTCGGGGGCGTCGTGCAGATCGCGCAGGGCGCGGCCGACCTGCTCGGCAAAGGCGTCATCGGTCAGGCTGGCAAGGGGTTTCATCGCTGGCGACACGCTGTGGAGGATAGACCACAGAGCAGCGGCGCTGGCGGCAGATACAAGCGCATACCGTTTTTCAATTGCTGCGGCTGCTTGCGGCGCCCGGGGTCAGCAGGCCGCGCAGCTTGCCCAGGCAGCGGGCGCGGGTCGGGCCGATGCTGCCCACGGGGATGTTCAGCCGCCGCGCCACCTCGTCATAGGCCAGACGCTCATCGTCGGCGCGAAAAACCAGCAGCAGCAGGTCGCGGCAGCGGGCATCGAGCCGGTCCAGGCCATTGCGCAGCAAGTTCAGTTGTTGCAGCTCGGCCAGCCGGTCCTCGGCGCCGGGCGCGTCGTCGGCCAGGGTCTCCTCCAGCCCCGGGCCGGCGTCGTCGTGGCCGGGCTCGGTGTCGGCGCTGATCGACACCGTGCGCAGGCCGAGTTGCCGCTGGCGCAGGCCCTCGCGCTTGGCCGTGGTCACGATCCAGGCCTGCAAACGCTCGGGCTGGCTCAGCCGGGGCAGGTGCTCGACCAGGCGGGCGAACACGGTCTGGAAGACATCGGCCGCAGCATGGCTGTCCAGCCCCATGCGCAGCGCCACGGTGTAGACCAGGCGCTGGTAGCGCTGCACCAGCAGGCCCCAGGCGCTGGCATCGCCACGACGGCAGCGCTCGACCAGTTCGGCGTCATCGGGGGAGTCGCGTTCAACGGCCATGGCTGCGGTCCGATGGTAGTTCCTGGCCGCTGCCGCACAGGGCTGCGGCCAGCGCCGTGCTGAGTGCGCTCAGCGCACCAGCACCATCGTGATCCAGGGGAAGGCGACCAGGATCGCCAGGCCCAGCACCATCAGCGCCAGAAACGGCAGCGCGGCCACGCTCAGGTCGCTCATCTTCTGCTTGAACGCGGTCATCGCGATCAGCAGGTTGATGCCCAGCGGCGGGATCAGGTAGCCGATCTCGAGGTTGTGGATCATGATGATGCCGAAGAACACCTTCTCGAAGCCATAGGCGGCGGCCACCGGGGTCAGCAGCGGGCCCAGGATCAGCAGCGCCTCGGTGGTGGTCATCAGGCAGCTCACCACCAGCAGCAGCAGGTTGACCACCAGCATGAAGCCATAGGGGCTGCTGAACCAGCCTTGCATGAGCTGCACCAGTTGCTCGGGCACGCGGTGCTCGGCCAGCACCAGGGCCAGGCTCAGCGCCACCGCCAGCAGCGGGAACAGCGAGCCGGCGAGCTTGGTGGTGTCTATGACCACCGCCTCGAGTTCGCCCAGGCCCATCTCCTGGTGGATGAAGACCTCGATCAGCAGGGCGTAGAGCAGGGCCAGTGCGGCCGACTCCGTGACCGAAAAGTAGCCCGAGTAGATGCCGCCCAGCAGCAGCACCGGCATCAGCGCGGCGAGCAGGCCCGAGCGCAGCGCCGCGCCCAGTTCGGCCAGGCTGAAGGCCTGGGTCGGCGCACCGCGGTTGACCCACATGCAGTAGCCGGAGAACAGCAGCACCAGCAGCAGCCCCGGCAGCAGGCCGGCCTTGAACAGGTCGACGATCGAGGTCTCCGTGACCAGGCCGAAGATGATCAGCGGCACCGAGGGCGGCAGCACCACGCCCAGCGAGCCACCGGCCAGCACCGCGCCGAGGGTGAAGCGCGGCGAATAGCCGGCGGCCTTCATCGCCGGCAGCATCACCCCGCCGACCGCCAGCATGGTCACCACCGACGAGCCCGAGATCGCGGCGAACACCATGCAGGCCAGGATGCAGGCCACGCCCAGCCCGCCGGGGATGTGGCAGGTCAGGGCGGAGGCGATGCGGATTAACCGGCGCGCGGTCGAGCCGCGGGTCATCACCCCGCCACAGAGCAAGAACATTGGGATCGCCAGGATGGTTTCCTTGTTCAGCGCGACCCACAGGTCCTCGACCACGTAGTCAAGCTGGCCCTTGCCCCACAGCAGTTGCACCGCCGCGGCCAGCGCCAGCAGGATGATCAGCAGCGGCTGGCGCAGCAGCAACAGCAGCAGCACCAGGCTAATAGGCAGCAGCGCGCTCATTCCTGAAAATCCGGCGGCGGCGGCTTGAGCCCCGGCCAGGTGGCGAAGAGCAGGCAGCGGCCGGCCGCCGAGACGAAGCCAGCCGGGATCGCCGCCTGGAACGGCCACAGCTCCCAGCCAATCACCGGCGCCTGCATGTGGGTGGCCTGCGAGCCGATCACGAACTCCAGGCCGTACCAGGCCACGACCAGCATCAGCAGCCCGGTCAGCAGGTCGGCCAGGCGGTTGACGGTCGCCGCCCAGCGCGTCGGAATCCAGCCAAAGGCCACCCGCGGCACCAGTTGGCTGTTGGCGGCGGTGGCGATGCCGATGCCGCAGAACGAGCCGACCACCAGCGCGAAGATGGCGATCTGCTGGCCGCCCGGCACCCCTGCCGCACCCACCGCCACGCCGAGCTTGCGCAGAATGGGCGCGGCGATCTCGCGCCCGGCCACGTCGACGATCAGCAGGCCGGCGATCAGCAAGAAGGCGGCGACGGCGAGCTTGCGCTCGATCCAGTGCCAGTGCTCAAGCAGGCGCCGCACCCAGGCTGGCGGCGGCGCCACCGAGGCTGGCGACGCCGCCGAATCATCGGCGCGCAAATCAGCCGCCCTTGCAGGAGTCGTGCGCCGCCTCGACCAACTTGAAGAGCTTGTCGGAATCGCCGCCCATGGCCTTGATCATCTCCGGCCAGGCCGGTGCCAGCGCCTTGCGCCAGGCCTCGCGCTGCTCGGCGGTGGCGTCCACCACCTGGCCACCCGAGGCCAGGTGCATCTCGCGCAGCTTGGCGTCGAAGCCGCGGATCTCGGCCCGCAGCAGGGCCGCGCTCTCGACCTTGAGGACCCGCTCCAGCACCGCCTTCTGCTCGGCGCTGAGCTTGTCATAGGCGGCCTTGTTCATCAGCAGCAGGGCGGCAGAGTCCCAGAGGTTGACGCGCGACAGCACCGGCGCGACCTTGTTCAGGCCGCTGGGCACGTACAGCGCCATCGGCGCGCCGACGATGTCGACCACCCCGGTCTGCAGCGCCGAGGTCCATTCCGGCACGCCGACGAAGGTGCTGTTGGTGCCCAGCGCGTTCCACATGATCGCCTGCGCCTTGCTGTAGGTCACCGCCTTGATGCCCCTGACGTCCGTCGGATTGACATACGGCTTCTTGCCGACCAAGTCGATCTGGCCGACCTCGCCGAAGCCCAGCAGCTTGACGCCCTTGGCCGCCAGCAGTTCGTCATAGGGTTTGAACAAATGCTTGTCGAGGACGCAATCGAGCTCGGCCGAGCTGCGGAAATAGGTCGGCAGGCTGACCGCGACCAGCTCGGGCACGATCAGCGAGACCGCGCCCATGGCGAAGAAGCCCATCTCGATGCGGCCGCGCGCCACCTGCTGCACCGTGTCCTGCTCGTTGCCGAGCTGGCCACCGAGGTAGGCCTCGAGCTTGATGCTGCCCTTGCTCTCCTCGGTGGTGAGTTTGACGATGCGCTCGATCTGCGTCGCCCAGGGCGATTTCGCCGGGCTGTTGGAGGTCAGCTTGAGCACCACCGGTTTGTCCTGGGCGACGGCCGGGGCCAGGCCGAAGAGCGTGGCGGCGAGCGCCGCGAACAGGCTGAGCAAGGGGCGGAGCGTGGGCGCGGCGCGGCGGGTCATGGCGGTCTCCGGGTGGCGCCGGCGGCGCTCGGTTGGGGTGGCGTGTCGGGGAGCTTGCTCTGTCTCGGCGGGGTGGCGTCCGGCCTGGTGGCCAAACCCGCTGGCAGCGATGGTAGGAAGCGCCGGACCGGGCGGTCAATCGGCAGAAACGATCAGGCCGGCGGCGAGGCCTGCGCCTACGGGCCAGGCTGCAACCCCAGCTCAGCGGCCAGCGCCCGCAGGTCGGCCAGGGTCTGCGCCGGCAGCAGCAGGCCGCCGCGCGCGGCTTGCTCGGCCTGGCGCGCCTCTAGCTCGCCCGGGTACAGCACCTCGGTCGCGCCTGCGGCCAGTGGCGCGGACTTGAGCCCGGCGATCAGGGCCTGCATGCGCTGGCCGAACTCTGCCGGCGGCATGAAGGCGGCGATGTTGAGCGCGATCACCAGGTGCCCGCAGCCGCTGCGCTCGGCCGCCTGGTAGGGCCCGCGCACCGCGTCGCCAAAGGCACTGCCGCTGAGCACGCCACTGAGCATGTCCATCAGCACCGCAATGGCGTAGCCCTTGTGGCCGGCCATGGGCGCGATCAGCCCGGCCAGCGCCGCGGCCGGGTCGGTGGTGGGCGCGCCGGCCGCGTCCAGCGCCCAGCCCGGCGGGATCGGTTGGCCACGCTGGCGCGCCAGGTAGACCTTGCCGCGCGCCACCGCCGTGTTGGCGATGTCCAGCACCATCGGTGCATGCACGCCGGCCGGGGCGGCAATCGACCAGGGGTTGTTGCCGACGCGCTTGTCGCGCCCGCCCCAGGGCGCCATCGCCGCGCTGGCGTTGGTGGTGATGATGACGATGCAGTCCTGCGCCGGGCCCATCAGGCTGTAGTACATGGCACAGCCGAAATGGTTGGAGTGGCGCACCGCCACCGCCGCGATGCCGTGGGCCTTGGCGCCGTCGATGGCACGCCGGGTGGCCTGCGCCGCCAGCACCTGGCCGATGCCGTCCTGGCCGTCGATCACGCTGACCGCGCCGGCATCGACCACCGTCCTGGCCTCGGTCAGCGCCCGCATCGCCCCGCTTTGCAGCCGCCGCGCGTACCAGGGCAGGCGCATCACGCCATGCGACTGGTGGCCCCACAGGTCGGCCTGGACCAGGCTGTGGCCGACCAGCGCAGCGTCGGCCGCGGGCACCCCCAACCGGGCACAGACGGCCGCAGCAAAGTCGCGCAGCGCGGCCGGATCGGTGGGCTGATCGGGCCCGGCTGTCGTCAAGGCAGGCTCAGCGCGCCGAGGTGATCATGCCCAGCGCCTGCGGCAGGGCCAGCGACAGCGGCGGCCAGTAGGTGACGATGACCAGGAACACCAGCATGGTCTTGAGCCAGGGCCAGACCGCCACCGTCAGCTCGGTGATGCCCATTTTGGTGATGCCCGAGGCCACATACAGGTTCAGGCCGACGGGCGGGTGGCACATGCCGATCTCCATGTTGACGGTGATGAGGATGCCGAAGTGGACCGGGTCAACGCCCATCTTGATCGCCACCGGGAACAGGATGGGCGCCATGATGAGGATGATCGACGAGGGCTCCATCACATTGCCGGCCAGCAGCAGCAACAGGTTGCAGACCAGCAAGAACACCACCGGGCCGAAACCCTGGGCGATCATCCAGTCGGCCATCGCCTGGGGCACGCCCTCGCTGGTCATCAAGAAGCTGAACAGCACCGCGTTGGTGATGATGTAGAGCAGCATCGCGCTCATGCTGGCCGAGTCCAGCAGCACCTTGGGGATCTGCCTGAGCTTCAAGTCCTTGTAGACGAAGACGGCGATGACGAAGGCGTAGACCGCGCTCATCGCGGCGGCCTCGGTCGGGGTGAAGATGCCCGAGTAGATGCCGCCTATCACCACCACCACCAGCATCAGGCCCCAGATGCTTTCGCGGAAGGCGGCGAAGCGCTCGCGAACCGTGGACTTCTGCAAGCGGGGGTAATCGTGCTTGCGGGCGATCCACCAGGTGGTCACGCCCAGGGCGGTGGCCAGCGCCAAGCCTGGGACGATGCCGGCGATGAACAGCGTGCCGACCGAGGTGTTGGTCGAGACCGAATACATCACCATCGCGATCGACGGCGGGATCAGGATGCCCAGCGCCCCCGAGGTGGTGATGACGCCGGCGCCGAACTGCTTGGGAAAGCCCTGCTTGACCATCGCCGGCAGGATCACCGAGCCAATCGCCACCACGCAGGCCGGGCTGGAGCCGGAGACCGCCGCGAACAGCGCGCAGGCGATCACCCCGGCCAGGCCCAGGCCACCGTACCAGTGGCCGACCATCGAGGTGGCGAAGCGGATCATCCGCCGCGCCACCCCGCCATGGGTCAAGAAGTTGCCCGCCAGGATGAAGAACGGGATCGCCATGATCTCGAACTTCTCTATGCCCGTGAACAGCTTCAGCGCCACCGATTCAATCGGCACCTGGGTCAGGGTGAAGAGGAAGGTGAGTACCGTCAGGCCGAGGGCGATCGAGATCGGCATGCCGGTCAGCATCAGCGCGATCAGCAGGATGAAGATGATGGCGGTGTTCATGGCTTGGCTCCCTTGGCCGGGGCGGTGGCGATCTGGCCCAGCACCGCATCAGGGTCGAGTTGGTCCATGCCCTCGACATGGCCGTGGTCGTGGTGCGGCAGCTCGCCGGTCTGCATGAAGCGCCAGCCGACCTGGAGGAAGCGAAAACTCATCAGGCTGGAGCCCAGCGGCACGCAGAGGTAGACGATCCACATCGGCACCTCCAGATCGGCCGAGGTCTGCTCGGTGTGGCCCATGCGCCAGACGAAGTTGGCGCCCAGCAACGCCACCGTGGCGGTGAACAGCGCGCCACAGCCCAGGGCGAACAGGGTCATCGCCTTGCGCCGGCCCTCGGGCAGCTTGCGCACCAGCACGTCGACGCCGACATGGATGCCCTGGCGCACACCGTAGGCGGCGCCGAACTTGGCCATCCAGACGAACATGAAGATGCACAGCTCCTGGGCCCAGCTCACGTCCATCTTGAGTACCAGGTCCTGCAGGTACGGCAGCGGCAGGCCGGCCAGGTAGCGGTGCGCGACCGCAGCGAAGATCACCAGCGTGGCGGCGGCCATGAGGAACGCGATCAGCGTTTCCTCGGCCCGGTCCAAGAGCTTGAGCAGCATCGCGCGCCCTCCTCGTTATCCAAGCCTCAGGTTCATTTCGGGGCGACGAAGCCCGAGAGCTTGTAGGCCGCGTCGATGGTGGCCTTGCCGACCCGCGACTGCATCTCCTGGTGCACCGGCATCAGCGCCCTCTTCCACTCGTTGGACTCGGCCGGCGTCGGGGTGTAGAGCGTGGTCTTGCCGCTGGCCTTGATCTTCTCCAGGCCGATCGTGTTCTCGGTCGCGGCGATGGCGTTGGCGTAGGTGGTGGCGTCCTTGACCGCAGCGTCGACGAGGCTGCGCAGATCGCCCGGCAGGCCGTCGTAGAACTTCTTGTTGATGATCACCGCATAGGCCAGGTGGCCGTGGTTGGACAGGGTGATGTGCTTCTGCACCTCGAAGATCTTCTGCGTGTAGAAGTTGCTGGGCACGCCCTCGGTGCCGTCGACCACGCCCGATTGCAGCGCCTGGTACAGCTCGGAGAAGGCCATCACCTGCGGGATCGCGCCGAGCGCGCGCATCTGCGCGTCCAGCACCTTGCTCGACTGGATGCGCATCTTCAGGCCCTTGAAGTCGGCCACGCTGTGCAGCGGCTTGTTGGCGCTCATGATGTGGAAGCCGTTGTCCCAATAGGCCATGCCCTTGATGCCCTTGCTTTCCAGCTTGGCGAACAGGTCCACGCCCAGCGCGCCGTCGGTCACGGCCTTGAACGAGGCATCGTCCTTGAACAGGAAGGGCAGGTCGAAGACCTCGAACTCCTTGACCCCGAGCGGGCCGAACTTGGCCAGCGACGGCGCCAGCATCTGCACCGAGCCGAGCTGCAGCGCTTCCAACTCCTCCTTGTCCTTGTAGAGCTGGCTGTTGGGGTAGACCTCGACCTTGATCTTGCCCTTGCTGCGCTCCTCGACCAGTTGCTTGAAGCGGTCGGCACCCTTGCCCTTGGGCGTGTCGGGGGCCACCACATGGCTGAACTTGATGATGATCGGCGCCTGGGCCTGGGCCTGGGCCGGGCTGGCGAAAAGCGCTGCGGCGGCAACCAGCAGCAAGGAGCGGCGGGCAAAGGACATGGGGGGATCTCCTGGACGGTGGTGTGGATCGGTAACGGAGGGGTACGAGGATCGATGCCGGCCGGCAGGGCGATGGCGCCGCGATTGTGCGAAGCCTGGGGCGGCGGCGCCAGTTGTGGATTTCCACATGCCCGGCAGCACCCTAGACTCGGCCACCGTGGCCCCGCCCAGCGCCTTCAGCCAGCCCACCGCCGCGCCGCTGCCGGTGCTGCCCGCGCTGCGCCGACGCCGCACCTGGTGGGCCTTGCCGTTTGCCCTCTCGCTGCTGTTTGTGGCGGCGGTGGCGGCCTGGCTGCAATGGACCGACAGGCAGGAGGCGGAGGACCGGCGCCGGGTGCTGATCAGCGACGCCCTGTCGCTGGAGAGCCGGCTCAGCGGCCGCATCGACGACGAGCGCGCCCAGGCCGACGCCCTGGCGCGGCTGCTGGCCGAGCCCGGCGCGGCGGCACTGGCGCAGCAGCCGGCCCTGGTCGCCGGCCTGCGCCGGCTCTGGATCAGTGCCACCTTGCTGGGTGCCGACGGGCGCGTGCTGGCCAGCCTGCCCGAACTGGCGCCACCCCCGCCGCGCCCGCTCCTGCGTCCGCAGCGCAGCGCCGGCTTTGACGATGTCGGCCTGAGCGCCCACCTGGTGGCTGAACTGGCGCCGCCCGACGCGCCCGATCGCGGCCGGCTGGTGGTGCGCTACGCCCCGGCGGCATTGCTGCGCCAGGCCCTGCCCTGGTGGCTGGGGCGCAAGTACGAGGTCCGCCTGGTCGACGGCTGGGGCCAGAACATCGCCTCCACGGGCGAGGCCGGCGGCGCCGCCGGCCAGGCCGCAGCGGCCGGCGCGGTGGAGGCCGACAGCTACCGCCTCAACCTCGAACCCGCCCTGCCCGACACCTACCTCGAACTTAGCCAGCGCGACCGCTTCGTGCCCTGGTGGCGAACCGGCCTGCTGGCGCTGATGGCGGTCTTCATCGCCTTGGTCGGCGCGGCCACCGCGATGCTGCGCCGCCAGGTCAAGGCGGTGTCGCAGGCCGAGGCCGCCTGGCGCACCGAGGCTGCCTGGCGGCGGGCGATGGAAGACTCGCTCAACGTCGGCCTGCGCGCCCGCGACACCCAGGGCCGGCTGGTCTACGTCAACCGCGCCTTCTGCGACCAGGTCGGCTTTGGCCCCGACGAGTTGCTGGGCCGCAGCCCGCCGATGCCGTATTGGCCAAGCGATCTGCTCGACGAGCGCCTGTCGCGGCTGCAGCGCAACCTGGCCGGCGGCGCCCCGCGCGAGGGCTACGAGGCGCGCTGGCAGCACCGCGACGGCCGGGCCATCGAGGTGATGGTCTTCGAGGCCAGGCTGGTCGACGCCCTGGGCCGGCACATCGGCTGGATGGGCTCGACCGTGGACATCACCGAGCGGCGGCGGATGGAGGAGCGCGAGCGCCGCCAGTCCGAGGCCCTGGCCGCGCAGGCCAGGCTGACGACGCTGGGCGAGGTCGCCTCGGCCCTGGCGCACCAGCTCAACCAGCCGCTGACCGCCGTGGCCGGTTACAACGCCGGCGTGCTGCGCTCGCTGGAGCGTGCCGGCTATGCCGACGCGGTGGTGCTGCAGGCGCTGCGCCGCTTGGGCGAGCAGGCCAATGAGGCTGGCAGGATCGTGCAGCGCATCCGCGCCTTCCTGACCCGCCGCGCCCCGCAGCGCGAGGCCTGCGACTTTGAGGCCCTGGCGCGCCGTGCCACCGCCCTGCTGCAACGCGACCTGGCGCGCCAAGGGGTGCCACTGGAGTGGGTCGTCGCCCCAGACCTGCCGGCGGTGCAGGCCGACCCGGTGCTGATCGAGCAGGTCGTCATCAACCTGCTGCGCAACGCCTGCGACGAAATGGCCGCAGCCGCCACCGCCAACCCGCGCATCCGCATCGCGCTGCGGCCGGCGGCGGGCCTGACCCAGGGCCCGGACGCCGCACCGCCGCCCGGCTTCGTCCGCCTGGACCTGGACGACGCCGGCCCGGGCTTGCGTGGGCGCAGCATCAAACAGCTCTGCGCCCCGTTTTACTCGACCAAGGCCGACGGCATGGGCATGGGCCTGGCGATCTGCCGCTCCGTGGTCGAAGCCCATGTCGGCGCCTTCGACGCCAGCGACGGCGCACTCGGTGGGGCCTGCTTCTCGTTCACCCTGCCGGTGGCTGAACCGCCGCCGCCAAACACCGATTCACCAGCGGCTTGAGTCCCAGCTCGGGACGCTGCGTCAGCGCGCAAAGCTTCCTCCTTCAGATTGGGGATGGCGCCCGCCATCCCAGCGCGCAAACTGTGCGTCGGGGTAGGGACTGCCGGATGTACCGCCCCCAAAAGGTTGCCGCACAGGGTGTCGGCATCAGCACTCATCCACTGGAGCAAGTCCATGTCAGACATCGATGTGAAGTACGCGGCGCTTGGCGGCGCCGCCGGCTGGCTGGGGCCGGCCACCACGCCCGAATTGGTCGCGCCAGACGGCATTGGCCACTACCGCCACTACCGCAGCGGGTCGATCTACTGGTCACCGGCCTCGGGCGCCCACGAGGCCCACGGCCGCATCCGTGACCGCTGGGCTGCGCTCGGTTGGGAGCGCAGCTTCTTGGGCTACCCAGTCACCGATGAAACCGCAGTGCCTGGCGGAGTGGGTCGCTACAACCACTTCCAGGGCGGATCGATCTACTGGAGCCCGGCCAGCGACTCACATGAAGTGCATGGCGCGATCCGCGGCAAATGGTCAAGCCTGGGCTGGGAGCGCAGTTTCCTGGGCTACCCGCTGACCGATGAGTCGACAACGCCCGACGGCATTGGCCGCTACAACCACTTCCAAGGCGGCTCGATTTACTGGACGCCAACCACGGGCGCCCATGAAGTGCATGGCGCAATCCGCGGCAAATGGTCCAGCCTGGGCTGGGAGCGCAGTTTCTTGGGCTACCCGCTGACCGATGAGTCGACAACACCCGACGGCATCGGCCGCTACAACCACTTTCAGGGTGGCTCGGTTTACTGGACGCCAGCCACCGGCGCCCATGAAGTGCATGGCGCGATCCGCAGTCTGTGGTCCAGCATGGGCTGGGAACGAAGCTTCCTGGGCTACCCGACCAGCGACGAGTTGAGCACCGAAGACGGCACAGGCCGCTACAGCGAGTTCCAGCATGGCTCCATCTACTGGAGCCCGGCCACCGGCGCGCTGGCTTGCCGCGAGACGGTGCGATTGCACATCAAGTGCCTGACCGCGCCGACCCGATTCAGCATCAACCAGATGGTCTCGAACATGCGCCTGACCTATGCGACCGCGCAGGTCGGGGTCAAGTACGCCTCCTTCGAGGTGCTGAACCTGCCGGCGCTGAACGACCTGGACGTCGGCGCCTGCAACATGGGCAACGTCACCGCCGAACAGGTCGACCTGTTCTCGCACCGCAACAACGTGACCGGCAATGATGTGGTCGCGTACTTTGTGCACAGTACCCAGCCGCCATTCAACGGCTGTGCCGCATTCCCGGCGGGCCGGCCCGGCGCTGCGGTGGCCAGTGGCGCCAGCGCCTGGACGCTGGCGCATGAAATCGGCCATGTGCTGGGTCTGTCGCACGTCAACGACAACAACCGGCTGATGACCGGCAATGGCACCGACAACATCACCAATCCACCGCCCGACCTCATCGCCAGCGAAAGCACGACGATGTTGGCCAGCAACTCGACCAATTGAGCTGGAGCCCACCATGCCCATCACCATGCAACAGGTACTCGCCGAGATCGACCGCGAGGAGCCCAACTACGCGGCGTTCACCAAACTTGGCGCAGACGCGCTGCCGCACCTGCAAATGATCGTCGATGCCCACGACCCGCTGAGGTCAGCCAAGGCGACCTACGCCGCCAGCCTGATCGGTGGCAGCGACGCACTGAAATTGCTGCAGGCGGCCTCCGATCACCATGAGCCGCAGGTGCGAATTGCGGTCGCCCATGGTTTGCAGAACCTGGCCGATGCGGCCCCCAGCGAACTGGTCTTGAAGGCCCTGGGCGATGCCCATCCGGGCGTTCGCAAGCTTGCGCTGCGCACCGCCGGGCAATTGAAGCGGGCTGAGTTCGCGGCGCGCGTGACCGAGATGAAGGCCAGCGATCCGGCCGAACATCTGCGCAGCGCCGCCGATGTCGCCACCGGTCTGTTCAAGGTCAAGGTGCCGGTCAAGACCGCGCCGAAGAAGTGAAAGTCGGCTGCGCCAGTCGCTGAACTGTCGCTGCGCCGCCGATGGCGACAGTGGGCCGCAGCTCGGCACAGTGGCGACAAAATCGGCCCCATGTTCCACGCCGTCGGCCAGCCTTCGCCGTCCGCACCGCCCCCCGCCGTGCACCTGGTCGACGACGAAGCGCCGGTGCGCGACGCGCTGGCCTTTTTGCTGCAATCGCATGGCCTGGCGGTAGCAGCCTACGCCAGCGGCCCCGAACTGCTGGCCGCCATCGACGCCCGGCGCCTGCGCGGCTGCCTGCTGCTGGACGTGCGCATGGAGCCGATGTCGGGCCTGCAATTGCACGCCGCGCTGCTGGTTCGGGGCGTGGACCTGCCGGTGATCTTCCTGACCGGCCATGGCGACATCCCGATGGCAGTCGACGCGCTCCAGGCCGGCGCCTTCGATTTTGTCGAAAAGCCCTTCGGCGACGCCGCCCTGGTGCAGCGGGTGCAGCGCGCGCTGGCGGTCGAGGCCGCGCGCCACGCCGCCGACGCCCAGCGCGGCGAACGCGCCGCCCGGCTGGCCAGCCTGAGCGAGCGCGAGCATGCAGTGATGCACCTGGTCGCCGCCGGCCGCCTGAACAAGCAGATCGCCGACGATTTGGGCATCGCCGTGCGCACCGTCGAAGTCCACCGCGCCCGCGTCTTCGCCAAACTCGGCCTGCGCTCCGCCGCCGAACTGGCGACCCTGCTGGCCGGCGAGCGGTAGCGGGGTTGAGCCCTGGCGGCAGCGGTCACTGCCGCGCCGACGCCTCGCCGATGAACTCGCGCAGCAGCGCGAACGCCGCCTCGGGCTCATCGCGCCAGGCGCCGTGGCCCGCGCCGGCAAAGCGCGCCAGGCGAACCCAGGGCGGGGCGATGGCGGCTGTGATGTCTTGGGCGTCGGCCAGCGGGCAGACCGGGTCCAGGTCGCCGGCCATCACCAGCACCGGGCAGCGGACCGCTGCCAGGCCGGGCAGCAGGTTCATGGTTTGCTGCTCGCCGGCGGCGGAGGCGAACAGGATGTCGGTGTTGAAGACGATGCGCGCCTGGGCGTCGTCGGCGTCTGGCGCGCGGGTGGTGTTGTAGTGCTGCTTGCAGTGCTGGTTGTAGGGTGCCCAGGTGGCGGCGCTGGGCTGGCGCCAGAACGCCAGCGCAGCCTGGGCCGCCGCCGGTCCGCCCAGGCGCTCGAACATCGCCACCTTGCGTGCCAGGCCCAGGTGCGGCGAGGTGCTGGACAGCACCACCTTGGCGGGGTGGTCCGGGTGCCGCGCCAGGTAGCGCTGGGCGACGAAGCCGCCAAAGGACTGGCCGAGCACAATTGGCCGGCTTATGCCCAGCGCGTCGCACAGCCGCACCACGTCGTCGGCAAAGGTATCCAGGGTCCATTCGTCGGCCGGGCAGCGGTCGCTGCGACCGTGGCCGCGGTGGTCGTAGCAGACGATCTGGACCAGGTCAGTCAGG
This sequence comes from Burkholderiales bacterium, assembly GCA_025350145.1. GTDB lineage: Bacteria > Pseudomonadota > Gammaproteobacteria > Burkholderiales > Burkholderiaceae_C > Pseudaquabacterium. The sequence goes on from JANXYH010000122.1 coordinate 19,714, forward strand.
CGTGAGAAGGCCGGCTTGAAGCCCGAATGGTCGTAGCCTGGGCCACCGTGCAGCAGCAGCAGGGTCGGCTTCTCGCGCATGCGCGGGCCGTCGGGCACCAGGGCGGCGCCCTCGACGTCAACGAACAGGCGCACTCCGGGTTCAATCTCGATGCGCATGGGCAGCTTGGCGGGTCAATTTCGGCTTTGGACGGTGGGCGACCGGCGAACTGCCACCTGGGCAGGCGCTCAGGCGGCTGTCGGGACGATGGGGATGACCGCCGCGCCCACCCCGGCCGCATGCAGATGGCAGGCCACCGCCCGGCCGTCGCCCAGGTCGAGCAGCGCCGGGTCGTCAGTTTTGCAGCGGGCAAAGGCCTGCGGGCAGCGGGTGTGGAAGCGGCAGCCCGGCGGCGGGTTCATGGCGCTGGGCACCTCGCCGATGACGATGCTGCGCGCCCGGCTGGCCTCGACCGCCGGGTCGGCCACCGGCACCGCCGCCAGCAGCGCCTGGGTGTAGGGGTGCAGCGGATCTTTGTAGATCGCGTCGCGGGTCGCGACCTCGACGATCCGGCCCAGGTACATCACCGCGATCCGGTCGCTGACATGGCGCACCACCGAGAGGTCATGGGCGATGAACAAATAGGCCAGCCCGAGCCGCTGCTGCAGCTCAACGAAGACATTGACCACCTGGGCCTGGATCGACACGTCCAGCGCCGACACCGGCTCGTCGCAGATGATCAGGCTGGGCTCCAGCGCCAGCGCCCGGGCGATGCCGATGCGCTGGCGCTGGCCGCCGGAGAACTCATGCGGGTAGCGCTCAGCCATGTCGGGCAGCAGGCCGACGGTGCGCATCAGCTCGGCGATGCGCTCGGCGTAGGCGCTGCGCTCGCCGGCCAGGCCATGCACCTGCAGCGGCTCGCCGATGATGTCGCGCACCTGCATGCGCGGGTTGAGGCTGCCATAGGGGTCTTGGTAGACCATCTGCAGGCGCCGCCGCAGTGGCCGCATCTGCGCCTTGTCGTGGTGGGTGATGTCCTGGCCTTCGAAGCTGATCGTGCCGGCGCTGGGCTCCAGCATGCGCAGCACCGCCAGCCCGGTGGTTGACTTGCCGCAGCCACTCTCGCCGACCAGGCCCAGGGTCTGGCCGCGTTGCAGGCTGAACGAGACGCCGTCCACCGCCTTGACGGTGGCCACCTGGGTCTTGAACACGATCCCCCGGGTGACCGGGAAATGGACCTTCAGGTCGCTGACACGCAGCAGCGGTTCTTGCACGCTCAGGCCTCCAGCACGCAGGCCAGTTGGTGGCGCGCACCGACATCGCGCAGCGCCGGCCGCTGCTCGCGGCAGGCCTGGCTGGCGTGCGGGCAACGCGGCGCAAAGGCGCAGCCAGCGGGCAAGCGCGCCAGATCGGGCGGCTGGCCCTCGATCGGCAGCAGGCGCTTGCCGGTGTCGCCGTCCAGCCGCGGCACCGAGGCCATCAGGCCACGGGTATAGGGGTGGCGTGGCCGGGCGTAGAGCTCGCGCGCCGGTGCCGACTCGACCACCCGGCCGGCGTACATCACCACCACCCGGTCGCAGTTTTCGGCCACCACGCCGAGATCATGCGTGATCAGTACGACGCCCATGCCCAGTTCCTTCTGCAAGTGCTTGAGCAGGTCGAGGATCTGGGCCTGGATGGTCACGTCCAGCGCCGTGGTCGGCTCGTCGGCAATGATGAGTTGCGGCTCGCAGGCCAGGGCCATGGCGATCATCGCCCGCTGGCGCATGCCGCCAGAGAACTGGTGCGGGTAGGCGACTGCGCGCGCGGCGGTGTCCGACATGCGCACCCGCCCGAGCAACTCGCGCGCCTTGGCCAGCGCCCCGGCCCAGGGCGTGCCGCGGTGCAGGTTGACCGGCTCGCCGACCTGCATGCCCACCGTCAGCGCCGGGTTGAGCGAGCTCATCGGCTCCTGGAAGATCATCGCGATCCGGTTGCCGCGCACCGCGCGGATCTGGCGGTCGCTGAGTTTGAGCAGATCTTGGCCGTCGAAAATGATCTCGCCGGATTCAATCTGGCCCGGTGGGTCGGGTATCAAACGCAGTATTGAGAGCGCCGTCACGCTCTTGCCCGAGCCTGATTCGCCGACGATCGCCAGGGTTTCTCCGGCGGCCACATCAAAACTGACGCAGTCCACCGCCGTGACCTGGCCGCGCCCGCTGCGAAACCGGGTGACGAGGTTGCGGACGCTCAGCAGGGGCGCGGCGGCGTTCTCCATGGGCACTCAAAAACCCATTTTCTTCTTCATGCCCTGATCGAGCCACATCCGGGTATGGATAGGCCCCGGCCGCTCGGACCCGGCGCGCAGCTCGCCGTCGTAATTCTTGACCCAGGGCCACCACGCCGAGTAGCCGATCGGGGTCGGCAGCCAAATATAGGGAGCTTTCTCAACGATGTCGCGCGTCATCAGCTTGATGAGGATCTTGCGCTTGCCCTCGTCACGCTCCAGATAGGTCGCCGCCATGCGCTTGTCCATCTCCGGGTCACTGTACTGCGAGGGGTTCCAGAACTGCTTGGTGGTAAAACTCTTGCGGATGCTCGTGGTCGGGTTGGTGTGGCCATTGCGCATGAAATAGCCGGCAGCATGCGTGCGGGTGGTCATGGCGGAGAGGAACGCGCCATATTCCATGGGCTGGATTTCGAGCTTGACCCCGACCTTGTCGAGGTAGGCCGCCACCAGCGGCAGCAGGTCCATGTGGTCGGGGCTGCACGAGCAGACCTGGACCTTGAAGCTGAAGCCCTTGGGGTAGCCGGCCTCGGCCAGCAGCGCCCGCGCCTTGTCGGGGTTGTAGACAAACAACTCCTGCGCCGACAAGGTCATCTGGTCGAGCGTCTCGTAGTAACCGACATAGTCTGGGTGCATCGGGTAGCCGAACAGCACGGCGTTGCCCGCATAATACTGCTTGACGATTTCGTCCTTGTTCACTGCGATGTTCAGGGCGCGGCGCACGCGGATATCGTCAAAAGGTTTGACATCGGTCCGCAAGGACAGGAACGTGCCGCCGGTGTCGACCCAGCGCTTCCATTTCAGGGCGGGCGCGTTCTTCTTCAGCTCCTCGACCGCGCTCCAGCGCACACTCTCGACCACGTCCAGTTTGCCGGTGCGCAGCGCGGTGTAGGTTGCGGATTCGTCCTTGATCGTCCGGTAGACGATTTTGTCGACGAACGGCAATTTGTAGGGCTGGCCGCCGAGGATGTCTTTGTCCCAGTATTGCGGGTTCTTGTTGTAGGTCACCGAATTGCCTTGGATGAAATCACCGAGGCTGAACGGGCCAGTGCCGTTGACGTTCTTCCAGTTGCCCGCGCCGGCGTCTGATACCTCTTTGGGAACGATCCCCGAGTAGTATCCCCAGCCGAATCGGTAATCCCACTCGGCGTTGTAATTCTTGAAGGTGAACAAGACTGTGTGCTTGTCAATCGCCTCAACCTTGTCGACATGGTCGAAATAGGTGGGCACCTTTTTCGGGCTCTTGTCGAGGCGATAAAAGCTGTAAACCACGTCGTCGGCGACCAGTTCGCGGGCCTTCATGACGCCGGGCTTGTCCGGGAACATCACCCCCTTGCGCAGCTTGATCTCGGCGCGGAAGGGGTTGTCCATGGTCTTCCAGCTCTCGGCCAGTTCGCCGCGGATGGCGTCGCTGGGCAGCCAGGAGTCGGCCGCGAAGTCGAGCTTGCCGCCGTGGCTCCTGGCCTTGGACAGGTCGGCGGCGAACAACTGCTCGTAGACCATTCCGGTGTCCTGGCCGAACTTCCAGGCCCAGTCGGCCGGGTCCCAGGACAGCGGCGACAGCGTCCAGTAAACCAGGGCGATGTTGAGTGTGCCGCCGTACTGCGGCTTCTCGGCCTGGGCGCTGGCGCCGGCCGGCAGCAGGGCCAGGGCGGTGCCGGCGGCGATGCCGGCCAGGGTGGCGCGCAGCTTGCGGGCGGGGGTCATGGGCGGTCTCCGAGTGAACAAGGGGGCAAGGGGTGGGCAAGGGGGGGGGGGGGACGCTGGGGACACTGCGGATAGGGCTATTTCGAGCCGCGCATGCGCGGGTCCAGCAGGTCGCGCAGGGCGTCGCCGAACACGTTGGTGGCATAGACCACCGCCGTCAAACACAGGCCCGGCGCCAGCGCCAGCCAGGGCCCTTGGAACATGTAGGTGCGGCCGCTGCCCGCCAGCAGCCCGCCCCAGGTCGGGGCCGGCGGCGGCACGCCCAGACCGAGGAAGGACAGGCCCGACTCGACCAGGATCACCGCCCCGACCCGGGTGGTGAACAGCACGATGATCGGCGGCATGATGTTGGGCAGCAGGTGGCGCCAGAGGATCCGCCCGGTGTTGGCGCCGATGGACTGGGCGGCGTGCACGTACATGTTCTCGCGCGCCGACACCACCGCGCTGCGGATGATGCGCGAGCCGCCTATGCCCAGCACCAGGCTGAGCACGCCGATGATCTGGAACATGCCCGGGCCGACCACCGACACCACCGCGATCAGGATCACCAGCTCGGGGAACGACATGTAGGCGTCGACGACGCGCTGCGCGACCATGTCGAAACGCCCGCCCAGGTAGCCGGTGAGGATGCCGATCACGACCGAGATGATGGTCGCCAGGGCGGCCGCCGAAAGGCCGATGATGACCGACAGCCGGGCGCCGTAGAGGCAGCGCGAGAACAGGTCGCGGCCGAGGTTGTCGGTGCCGAACAGGTGCCGAAGCGACGGCGCCTTGAGCCGCTCGATGGGCGCGATCTCGTTGAAGCCATAGGGCGCCAACTGGTTGGCGAAGATGCCGGCCAGGACGAAGATCAGGAACACCAGGGCGGCGGCCGCGCCCAGTGGCTTCTCGCGCAGCAGGCGCGAGCAGAACACCCGCAGCGGGTGCTGCGGCGGCGGCAAATCGACCACGCTCAACGCGGCCAGCGGGGCGGGTGCGTTCACCGCTGCCTCACCCGCGGGTCGAGCAGACCGTAGCTCAGGTCAACGACCAGGTTGATCAGCATTACCGCCACGCCCACCACCAGGAACACGCCGGTGATGACGGGATAGTCGCGCTGGTTGACGGCGTCCAGCATCAGGCTGCCCATGCCCGGCAGGACGAAGATCTGCTCGATGATGACCGCCCCGCCGATCAGCAGCGGCGCCTGCAGGCCGATCAGCGTGACCACCGGGATCAGGGCATTGCGCAGGGCGTGGCGCAGCACCACCAGGCGCTCGCGCAGGCCCTTGGCCCAGGCGGTGCGGATGTAGTCCTGGCGCAGCACCTCGAGCATCATGGTGCGGGTCATGCGCATCGTCACCGCCGACAGCGAGGTGCCCAGCACCACCGCCGGGACGATCATCTGCTTGAAGTTCTGCCACGGGTCTTCGCTGAACTTGACGTAGTTGACCTCGGGCGACCAGCCCCACCAGATCGACGGGAAGACCATCACCATGGTGCCCATCCAGAAGCTCGGCACGGCCAGCAGCAGGATCGCGAACGAGCGCGCCGCCAAGTCGCCCGGGGTGTCCTGGCGCATCGCCGAATACACCCCAATCGGCAGCGCCAGCAGCAGCCCGACCAACATCGCCAGCGCGCCCAGTTCGAACGTCACCGGGAGCCGCGCCAGCACCTCCTCCAGGACCGGGGTTGAGTGCCACAGCGAGTGGCCCATGTCGCCGCGCAGCAGGGCGCCGACCCAGTACAGGTATTGCAGCGGCATGGGTTTGTCCAGGCCCAGCGCGGCGACGAGTTGGTCGCGGCTGAGCTTGTCGGCGCCGATGTCGTTCTGGCTCAGCATCATGTCGATCACGTCGCCCGGGATCATGCGCACCGTGGCGAAGACGATCATGCTGGCGAACAGCAGGGTCGGGATCAGCGCCAGCAGGCGGCGGATGAGGTAGGCGGACATGGGAGGGCGGACATGGGTGGGCCGGGCCGCTTCAGGCTAGCAGCAGGAAAAGGCGAGACGGCTAGTGACAAACCCAGGCGCGGCCGTGGCACCTTGGTGCCAGCGCCGGCCGCTGCGCCGGGTTCCAATCGTTCGCCGCAACGCCCGGACCTGGGCCGCCGGTGACCGCCAATGTCAAAGGCCAGCCCCATGGACGACAGCAGCACCGAACTCGCCGATTTCCGCGCCCAGGCCCGCGCCTGGCTGCTGGCCAATTGCCCGCCCGAGATGCGCCAGCCCATGCGCAGCGACGAGGAAGCGGTCTGGGGTGGACGCCAGGCCAAATTCCAGTCCGAGGCCCAGCGCCTGTGGCTACAGCGCCTGGGCGAGCGCGGCTGGACGGTGCCGACCTGGCCCAGCGAATACGGCGGCGGCGGCCTGAGCGAGCCCCAAGCCCAGGCCTTGCAGCAGGAGATGCGCGCCCTGGGCTGCCGCCCGGCGCTGTGGAGCTTCGGCATCTGGATGCTCGGGCCGGCGCTGCTGCGCTACGGCTCGCAGGCGCAGAAACTGGCGCATTTGCCGAAGATCGCGCGCGGCGAAATCCGCTGGTGCCAGGGTTATTCAGAACCCAACGCCGGCTCCGATCTGGCCAGCCTGGCGACCCGCGCCGAGATCGACGGTGAGGAATTCGTGGTCAGCGGCCAGAAAATCTGGACCTCTTACGCCAACCATGCCGACTGGATATTTTGTCTGGTGCGCACCACGCTCACACCCGGCAAGAAGCACCATGGCGTGAGTTTCCTGCTGTTCGACATGGCCAGCCCCGGCGTCAGCACCCGGCCGATCTTGTTGATATCCGGCAAATCACCATTTTGCGAAACTTTTTTCGACCAGGTCCGGGTGCCGCGCGCCAATCTGGTCGGGGTGCAAGACCAGGGTTGGGAGATCGCCAAATACCTGCTGACCCACGAGCGCGAGATGATCAGCGAGATCGGCGGCCGCTCGGCCCAGCAGTCGCTCGGCCAGTTCGCGCTGGCGCGGATCGGCAGCGACGCCGCTGGCCGGCTCGACGAACCGGCGCTGCGGGCGCGGATTGCCGCCTTCGAGGTCGATGAATCGGCCTTTGGCAGCCTGCTCGCCCGGTTTGGCGAGCAGGCCCGCGCGGGCCAGGCCGAGCCGGCTTTTTCGTCGGCCCTGAAATACTACGGCGCCGAGTTGAACAAGCGCCGCCTCGAATTGATGATGGCGGCGGCCGGCTCGGCCGGCTTGGAATGGGAAAGCGAGCGTTCCGACGAGGGCGCGCTGGCACGCAGTTGGCTGCGCAGCAAGGCCAATTCGATAGAAGGCGGCACCAGCGAGGTGCAATTGAACATCGTCGCCAAGCGGATATTGAATCTGCCGGGCGCTTAATGGCCTGATATATTAATAACCCATCGGCTTGGCCACCGCCAGCTCGCAAACCCAACCCGGATCACCGCCATGGCGCTGCTGCCCAATCCCGAACAAACCATGCTGCGCGACAGCGCGCGGGCATTTTTGAGTGGCCAATCGCCGGTGGCGCAACTGCGCGGGCTGCGCGACAGCCATGACGCCGATGGCTACTCCCGTGCGCTCTGGCGGAGTTGCGCCGAGATGGGCTTTGCCGGCGTGCTGGTGGCCGAGCAGCACGGCGGCCTGGGCCTGGGCCTGCACGAGGCGGCGGCGATCGCCGAGCAGCTCGGCCACACCCTGACAGCGTCGCCCTTCCTGTCCAGCGCGGTGCTGGGTGCGCAACTGCTGGCGGCCAGCGGCCATGCCGGGCTGCAAGACCAGTGGCTGCCGCGCATCGCCGCTGGCCAGGCGGTCACTGCCCTGGCGCTGGACGAGCATGCCCAGCACCGGCCACAGGCGATTGCCACCACGACCAGCGCCGACGGCAGCGGCCATATCCTCGATGGCCAGAAATGCTTCGTCGTCGACGGCCATGTCGCCGATCTGCTGCTGGTGGTCGCCCGGACATCGGCCCAAGGCTGCAGCGTGTTCGCGGTCGACCCCCAGGCGCCGGGCGTGCGGATCGAGCGCACCGCGATGGCCGATGCGCACAACGCCGCGCGGATCGAGTTCAGCGCTGTCCACCTGGGCGCCGACGCCCTGCTGGGCGAGCGCGACCAGGCCACCACCTGGCTGGCGCCGGTGCTCGACGCCGGCCGACTGTGCGTGGCGGCGATGCTGCAAGGCGCCGGCGACGAGGCCTTCAGCCGCACCACCGACTACCTCAAGCAGCGCCAGCAATTCGGCCGCACCATCGGCGAGTTCCAGGCCCTGCAGCACCGCGCCGCGCAGCTCTATGTCGAACTCGAGTTGAGCCGCGCCGCGCTGGCCCGGGCGGTCGAAGCCTTCGACAGCCAGGCCGCCACCGCCCCCAGCCTGACCGCCATCGCCAAGGCCAAGGCCTGCGCCAGCGCCGGCCTGAGCGTGCAGGAGGGCGTGCAGATGCACGGCGGCATAGGCATGACCGACGCCTTCGAGATGGGCTTCTTCATGAAGCGGGTGCGGGTGCTGCAGGCGCTGCTCGGCGATGCCGGCTTCCATGAGTCGCGCTTGGCCAGCCTCAGCGGGTACTGAATCCCGATCAGGCAGCGGCAGAGGCCCGTGCCTCGCCGCTGCGTCGGCGATGCAGGTTTTCACCCATCGCGCCGCCCGAACCCGGGCCGATACTGGCCCGTCACACCCCCCAGATCCCTCGATGACCCCCCCAGCCGCAGCTTTCCCCACTCCCGCCGGCCTGGCGTCCATCGAGGCAGTCACCGCCGCCCTGGCCAGTTGCGGC
>JANXYH010000139.1 GCA_025350145.1 Burkholderiales bacterium
GTCAGCGCGTTCTTGTCGGTGATCTGGGTGGTGCCGCCGGTCAGGGTCAGGGTAGCTGTGAAATCGTTGCCCGCGTTGGTCAAGGTGATGGCGTTGGCGCCAGCATTGATGTTCGAAGCCCCCAGGCTCAGCGCGCCAGTCTGAGTCACCGCGCCGCCAGCGGTCGCGCTCAGGGTCGTGGCGCTGCCCGATACATCCAGCGCGCCACCGGCCGTGAGGGTCGTCCCGCCGGTGATCAAGGCCGCCGTCAGCGCGTTCGCATCAGTCACCTTGACGGTGCCGCCAGTCAGCGTCAGCGTGCCGGTAAAGTCATTGCTGGGATTGGTCAAGGTGATCGGGTTGGCGCCGGCATCGATGTCCGAGGTTCCCGAAATGGTCAATGCTGCGGTCTGCGTGACCGCGCCGCCGGCCTTGGCGTTCAGGCTGCTGGCTGAGCCGGACAGGTCGAGTGTGGTTCCCGCCAACAAGGTCGTCGCGCCGGTGCTCATGCCCACCGTCAGCGCACCCACATCGGTCACCTTGGTGATGCCACCGGTCACGGTCAACGCGCCTGCGAAATGGTTGGCCGGATCGGTCAAGGTCACGGCATTGGCGCCTGCATTGACAGTGCTGACGCTGGTCACCTGAACACCACTGGCGGCCTGCGTCACTGCACCACCCGCGACCACGTTGAGCGAGCCGGTGAGGTTGATGCTGGGCAACGCCACCGCAGCGGTGGTGAGTTGCAGATCAAGGTTGCGCATGGTCGCCGGCAAGGTCGGCACATTGGCGGCCGCGTTGACGTTGCGCAGCGCCACATCTTGCAGCGTGCCGACGCCGGTGGTGGCAATGCTCACTGCCCCGGTCAGGTCGTTGTCGGCCGTGGCCAACAGGATGTTCTTGTTCGTTCCGGTATCGACGATGAATGTCTTGCCCGCCACGGTCAATCCGCCCGAGGTCTGCGAAATATGGCCGCCTGCGATCACCGCCAAATCCAAGCCCGTGCTGATCGTGCCCAGCACCAGGTCGCCGAGACTGGTGATCTGGATCGCATTGGCGCCGGTGTTGGAGGCACTGACCGCGCCGACAAAATTGTTTGCCGGGTCGGTCAGGGTGATCGTGTTGGCACCCGCAGCGACACTCGATACGCCGCTGACCTGTAGGCCAAGGACCGCTTGGGTGACCGGCCCGCCGGCGATCACGGTGAGCGTGCCGCCCAGGTTGATGCTGGGCAACATCACCGCAGCCTTGGTGAGTTCCAGATCAAGGTTGCGCAAGGTCGCCGGCAAGGTCGGCACATTGGCGGCGGCATTGACGTTGCGCAGCGCCACGTCTTGCAGCGTGGCGCCGCCGGTGGTGGCAATGCTCACCGCCCCGGTCAGATCGTTGTCGGCAGTGGCCACCAGGACGTTCTTGCTCTTGCCGGTATCGACGGTGAAGGTGCTGGTGCCGGTGACGGTCAATCCGCTCGCATCCTGGCTGACGCCGCCAGTGGCCTTGACACCCAGGAGGCCGGTTGCGGTGACCTTGCCCATGGCCACCGCCACGCCGCTGAAGTTGATGGTGTGGCCACTGAGCGTCGCGCCGGTGGTGGTGACATCGCCGCCGATGGCGAACAAACTCTGGTCGGCAGTGCCTGTCTTGATCGACTTGCCCGAGGCCACGGCAATGCCACCCGCGCCGGCATTGAAAACCGCCGCGCCGTTGTTGGTGGTGATGTCTTGGTTGATCGCCAGCGCGCCGGCCGTGGCTGTCAAGGTCAGGCTGTTGCCGGCGCCTGCGCCGCTGGCGTCAATCGCAGTGCTGACGGTGATGTTCTTGTCGGCCGTCAGCACCACCGACGCTGCGCCCATTTGCCCCACCACCGCAGTGGCCGTGATCAGGCTTGTGCCGGCAACGCCGTTGGTCGAAAAGGTCGGCGTTGTCAGGTCGAGTCCGCCACTGTCGGCGTTGATATCCGGCCCAGCGGCGACGATGTCGATGCTGTCCGGATCGAGCAGCAAAGTCCCGGCCTTGCCCTGGGGCGCGCTCAGGTTGGCCTTGCCGGCAAACACCAGCGTGCCCTTGCCCGAGACCTCGGCATTGCCACCGTCGCCGCCTTGGGCGCCGCCGGTGGCCGAGATCGTGCCGCCGAAGCGGGTGACGTTGTCTGCCCAGACCACCACCTTGCCGCCGTTGCCGCTGTCGACAGCGTTGGCCGCCAGGCTGACGCCGTTGCCGACAAAGGTGGCCGAGGCGTTTTGCTCGGGGCCATGGCCTTGGAAGTTGCCGCCAATCAGGATGCTGCCGCCGCCGAGCCGGCCGCTGGCGTCGGCCGAAGCCGCACCCCACAGCCCGACCTTGTCGCCCAGCATCGTGATCGCGCCACCGGTCTGGCCGGCGGCCATGCCACTGGCGTCGAGCGTGCCACGCACCGACACCACGCCGCTGTCGCCGCCGTCAAGCAGGATGCGGCCGTTGCTGCTGTGGATCGAGCGCGCCCGGACCACACCGTCAACATTGAGCACCGTGTCCAGCAGCGCATTGGCAGCGCGTGCGGCCACCACCACCTGGCCGCCGTCGGCCTGGATGATGCCGCCGGCATGGACTTGCGCGCCCACCGCCGCCGCGTCCACCGAGACCGAAACCAGCTCGCTGCCGGTCACGTTCAGCGATACCCGGTCGCCGGCCAGCAGCGCTGCGGAACCGCCGTTGGTGGTGGTGATGCTGCCGGTGTTGTCGACCCTGGCGCCGGCCAACACCACGTAGCCGGCCTGGATCGTGCCGGCATTGCTCACCGTGCCCAGCGTTTGTCCGTTGCCGTTGAGCTTGTAATTGCCCGCGCGGAAGCTCTCGTTGCTGATGTTCAGGGTCGAGCCGACAAAGCCGCCGACGTTGATGCTGGCGCCCGGCGCGAACATGATCCCGGCGGGGTTGACGAGGAAGATCTGGCCGTTCGCGTCGATCCGCCCGAAAATGCTGGACAAATCCGTGCCGACCACCCGGTTGAGGGTGACCGAGGAACTGCCTGGTTGCTGGAAATTGACGCGCTCGCCCGCCGCGACGCTGAAACTGCCCCAGTTGATGATCCCGTTCTGGCTGCCCTGCACCACATTCAGGGTATTGCTGCTGGGATTTAGCAGCGAGATATTGCCGGAGACCGTCTGGCCGGCTGTTGGCAAAGCTTGTGCGGTCACCCCATAACCGGCCAGCAGGAGCAGCAGCAAACGGCTCGGGGCCGGAACCTTGACCCGGCAAGTGACCAGTTTGAACTTGAATCCGATCCGCAACACCATTTGCCGAATGCGAAAGATCGGCGCTGCAATGATGGAGGCTATGAGCTTGTTCACGGGTATCCCCTTAAATTCGATTCAATGGTGGCGATGGGCCGCAGCAGGGTCAGCCTGCGGCGCTCAGAACCACTTTTGCAGCAGTGCCCAGACGCGGGTGTTCTTGTTGTCATCGCCTTCGCTGGTGCGGGAGCCGACCTGGGTGGCGAGATCAACCCGGAATTCAAAGTTGTCCTTGCGCACCACGCTCAGGCCGACGCCGGCGGCGTCGAGCGTGCGGCTGTTGCCGGCGGCATGGCTGAGGCCAGGGTTGTGGAACAGCTTGGCGCTGCCGTGGTCAACAAAGCCGGTCAGCACGACGTTGCCGCCAAACGGTTTGAAGCCATCGCCCAACAAACGGTGGCGTAACTCGGCGGTGAAAATCGTGGTGTCGTCGCTCGGGAATGTGCTGCCTGAATAGGCGCGGACGCTGTGCGGGCCGCCCAAGGACGCCTTTTCGGTGCTGTCCATGTTCTTGCTCAACGCCAACTGCCCGCGCAGCGCCAGGTAGAGCGAATCGGCCGGGCCGAACAGCCCGCTCAGGGATTGCAGGCGCTGGTACTCATACTGGATTTTGGAGAAAGTTCCGGCGGTGTTGTCGCCGCGCGCCGCGTCGGCCTTTTGGTTGTCAAGGCTGGAGAATTTGTTGTCGCCGCCAAAAACCGATATCGAAAAGCTGTTGAGTGCACCACCGCCAACCTCGTCGCGATAGTCACCGCCCAGGCCCAGGCGCGCCAGGGTGATTTTGCGTTCGTTGGCGGCCGAGCCGGTCGACTGGATATCGCTGACACGCTTGTAATCGACACCGACGAGCAGCAACAGGTTGGTGTTGCGCGAGCGGATGAAGGGATGCTGCACCAGCACGGTCGCGACCGAGGCGTCACCCTTGCCGCCCGACGCGGCGAAAGCGCCACCGAGCTTGTACTTCAGTCCGGTCACGCCGAGCGACAACTTGGTGCCCAAGGGGCCGACCGGGAAGGTGGCGCCGACGCGGCCAACCGTGGTCAAGTCGCCGGCCCTGAAGATCGTGGCCGACAGCAACTCGCCCATGCCCAGCAGGCCGCGCCCTTCCAGATCGGTGCCGAGGCGGATTTCGCCGGTGCCCTTGCTGCCGAAGTTGTCGACGTAGACAGTGCCGCCAAAGGCGTTGCGGTCATCCGGACCGACATCGACCTGCAAATCGGCCGAACCGACCTCGGCGCCGGGCTTGAGGACCGAGTGGATCTTGGTGCCGGGCAAATCGTTGAGCAGCAGCAGTGGCCGCTCGACCGATTTGTCGGTGATGACCGTGCCCTTGGGCAGCAATGTCAGGTACTGGTCCACCCGCGACTGGGGCACGCGCGCACCGGTTGCCAGCACGCCCTTGGCGTTGCCGACCACGCCCTCGAGGACACGGATCTCGACGGTGCCGCCGGAGATGTCCTGCGACGGCACGAATGCCTGGGCGACGAAGTAGTCGGCGCTGCGGTAGCGCTCCTGCACCACGGCGGCGGCGTCGGCGATCTCGCTGATCGTCAGTTCGCGGTTCTCGAACGGCTTGAGCGCGGCCAGCAGCAGCGGCGTCGCCAGCGCGGTGTTGCCACGGATGACAAAGCCCTTGACCATGACCTTGGGACCGGCGCTGGCGCTTGCGCGTTGGCCCTGCAGGCTGCTGGCATCAGGCGCCGCTGGATCGTTGCCGCGTTGGGTGGCGGACGGCGGCAGGGTCTGCAGGATGGTGCCGGCGTTGGGCGGGGTGGCGGCCTGCGCCCAAACCGCGTTGCCGAAGGTGCTGCAGGCCATCGCGACGGACGCTGCCAACAGGCGCAAGCGGTGATTGGTGCTGTTCTCTGAAATCACTGACGTCTCTCCTTGAGGTGCCCACCACCGCAGCCGCCCGCCGCCGTTGCCAGCGCCGGTTGCGAGTGGCCATATCCAAAACCGATTGATGCTACCCGAGGTCACGACCGTTCATCCCACGATGACCCCGGCTGGGCAGGCCCCAACGCCGCCCAGGCGTCGGGGCCGTATTCGCTGCGGCCGCTGCTGTCGGGGCAATCCGGGCCAGGCTGGCCCAGGTGCGGGGCCGGTGGTTCGCGCTGCGCAAGCATGCTCGGCGGACTTTAGCGGCGCGCGCGCCACGGACCCCAATGACTAAGCGCACTTACCGGCCAAAGCGTGGTGCTCGCGCCACGATCAGAACCAGCGGCACCGCCGAGCTCATCCATCTTGATGAGAAAGCACCACCGTCGGCGCCTCAGCGCTTGAAATCGCCGGCCCAGATTGCCACCCAGCGCTCGGGCGCGACATGGCGGCGCAGCGCGGCCAGCACCAACTCGGGGGTGAGCGCGGCCAGGGCGTCGTCGACCCGCTGCTCGAGCCCGAAATCGCGCCCCAGATCGAGCTGGTTGACGAGCCTGCCCGCCACTGCCGGGTCCTGCGCCCGGGCCAGGCGGCGGGCGTTGAGCAGGCCGTCGCGGGCTTCGTTCAACTCGCTGGCGCTGAATCCCTGGGCGAGCGCGCGCTCGACTTCCTCAGCCAGCGCCGCCTCGACCTTGGCCTGGTTCTGCGGGGCAAAGATGGCGTAGCCGTTGAAGCGCGAATTGGCGTCGATCTGGCCCCATTGCAGGTAGCTGCCGACGCTGTAGCTCAGGCCCTCTTTCTCGCGGATGCGGGCGTACAGGCGCGAGGACGGCGTGCCGCCGAGCAGGTGGTTGGCCATCAGCAGCGCCGGGTAGTCGGGGTCGGTGTCGCGCAAGGCCACCTGCTGGGCCAGTACCAACTGGGCATTGGCCTTGTCGGGCGTGGCGATCAATTGGCGCAGCGCCGGCTTGGTCTGTAGCGGCTGGGGCACGCGGGCATAGGCCAGCGGCCCGCCGGCGGGCTGGCGCCAGTCGCCCAGCGCCTGCGCCACGGCCTGGCGCACGGCGGCTGTGTCGAACGCGCCCACGGCGCTGAATTCGGCCTGCCCAGCGCTGACGAAGCGGCGGTGGAAATCCCGCACCTGGTCCGCCGTCAACGCCTGGATGCGCGCCACCTGCTGGTCGAAATCGGGGCTGTAGCGGATGTCGTCGGCGGGGTAGGTGCTGAAGTGGCGCTCGACTGCCTGGCTGGCGACGGCGGCGGGCTCGTTCCGCTGGGCGGCGATCTGCGCCAGCGCCTGGCGCCGCAACTCGTCCAGCGCCTGGGCCGAGCAGTCTGGCGCCCGCAGCAGCTTGCCGACCAGTTCGATCACCGGCAGCAACTGGTCCTTGACGGTGCTGATCGACACCGACAGGGTCTGGCCGCCGCTGCTGAAACCGACCTGGGCGCGCATCCGGTCGAAGGCGTCGGCGATCTGTGCCCGGCTCAGCCCGGCGCCGCCCTTGTCGATGAGGCTGCCCAGTGCCCGGGCGGCGCTGGCCTGGCCGCGCAGGCTGTCGGCGTCGCCGTAGTGCAGTTGCAGCCGCGCCTCGACCACGTCGCCGCGGGTGCCCTTGGGCAGCAGCGCCAGCTTCAGGCCCGAATCGGTGCCAAAGCGCTGGGTGCGGGCTTGCAGATTGGCCGGGGTGGCGTCGAATACCTCGGCCTGGGCCACGGCCGCCCGGCCCTGGTAGCCCTGGACCATGGGCCCGGCGTCGACCAGGGCGGGCGCCGGGGCGCGCTGCAGCGTGTCGCTGGGCTGGTACAGGCCGACGCTGCGGTTGTCGGCCACCAGCCAGGTGCTGGCGACGCGGCGCACATCGGCCAGACTCAGCGCCCGCATCCGGTCGCGGGCCAGAAAGTACAGCCGCCAGTCGCCATTGCCGATCGCCTCGGACAGGGCCACGCCGACCCGCTCGGGGTCGTTGAAGCCCACGTCCCAGGCGTTGGCGTACTGGGTCTTGGCGCGGGCCAGTTCTTCTTCGCTGACCGGCTCGGTGGCCAGGGCGTCGACCGTGGCCAACAGCTCGGTGCGGGCGGCCTGCGGGTCTTGCCCGGGGGCGAGTTGCGCGCCGACGAAGAGCGGCCCGGGCTCGGCCAGGGCGAAGTCGAAGGCAAAGATGCTGGCCGCCAGTTGGCGCTGCACCAGGCGCTTGTGCAAACGGCCCGAGGGCACGTCGCCAAGGATGCTGGCGATCGCCGCCGCCGCCGCGTGGTCGGGGTGGGCGCTGGGCATCACCTGCCAGCCGGCGATCAACAGGGGCGCGCCGCCGACCCGGCGCACCGTCACCGCGTGTTCGCCGTCCTGCGCCTGCTCCACGGTGTAGGTCCGCGGCAGCACCCGGGTCGGGCTGGGGATGGGGTTGAACGACTGCGCCACCCAGCCCAGCACCTGGCTCGGATCGAACTTGCCGGCCACCACCAGGGTCGCGTTGTCGGGCTGGTAGTGGCTGCGGTAGAAGGCCTGCAGACGCGGGATGTCGACGTTCTCGACATCGGCGCGCGCGCCAATCGGGCTCTTGCCGTAGTTGTGCCAGCGGTACATCGCCGCCATCACCTGCTGCAAGAGGCTGCGAAACGGGCTGTTCTGGCCCATCTCCAGCTCGTTGCGGACCACCGTCATCTCGGTGTCCAGGTCTTCACGCGCGACCCGGCTGTTGACCATCGCGTCGGCCTGCCAGCCCAGGTACCAGCGCAGGTTGTCGTCGTTGGCGGTGAAGCTGGCGAAGTAGTTGGTGCGGTCGAAGCTGGTGCTGCCGTTGGCGCGCAGGCCACGCCGGGCCAATTCGCCCAGGACATTGCGGGTCGTCGGCGTGCCCTTGAACAACAGGTGCTCCAACAGGTGGGCCATGCCGGTTTCGCCGTAGTTCTCGTGGCGCGAGCCGACCCGGTAGGTCATGTTGACGGTGGTGCTGGGCTTGGACGCGTCGGGCACCAGCAGCACCTGCAGGCCGTTGGCCAGGCGGTATTCGCTGACGCCCTCGACCTGGGTCACCAAGCGCATGCCGGCAGGCAGGCCCTGGCTCTGGCCGGGCAGGGCGGCAAAGGCCAGCCACAGGCTTAGAAGAGCGGCGCGCAAACGCGAACAGGTCATGGTCATGGTCATGGTGTGACGATGGATTCAGTTGGGCGCTGCGCCGGCTTCACCGGGCGCGCCTGGGCTGTGCTGCGGGCCGGCAAAGCCGGGCTGGCTGGCGGGTTGCGACTGGAGTTGTTGCAGCAGCGCGGGCAGGGCGATGCGGCGGGACAGCAATTCACCCATGTGGCGGGCGCAGCGCCGTGGAATGCGGGCAAAGGCGGTCCACTCGAAACCGTCCATCTCCGGGCGCATCCGGCCCCAGCCATCGGCGTAATGGCTGGTGCAGCGGCACAGCAGCGTGTCAAAACGCTCGACCCGGGTGGCAAACAAATGCAGCGCCTTGACCGGCCGGTAGCTGAAGCCACCCAGGTCGACCAGGTCGGCGGCGGCGAAGACCAGGCCGCATTCCTCGCGGGTCTCGCGCAGGGCGGTGTCCAGCGGGGTCTCGCCGGGCTGGGTACCGCCCTTGGGGATGTCCCAGTGGAAGGTGCCGGTGGCGTGGCAGAGCAGCAGCTCGGCCGCGCTGTTGAGGATGACGATGCCGCAGCTCAGGCGCTTCACGCCGGCACCGGGTTGGCAGGCTTGGCCATGCGCTGTGCCAGGCGCAGGGCGGCCAACATCGCCAGGCCGCAACCCAGCGCACAGACCCAAATGACCGAGGCATAGCTGCCCAAATGGTCGAAGGCCGCGCCGGCCAGCCAGGGCCCGAACAGGTTGCCGACCGCCGCGCCGGTGTACAGCGTGCCCAGAATCGCCGCCACCGCACGGGCGCCGAACAGGTCCATGCACAGCGCCGGCAAGAGCGCGACGATGCCGCCGTAGCTCAACCCCATCCAGAGCGCAAAAACGGCCATCGCGGCATAGCTTTGGGCGAGCAACCACAGGCCAAACGACAGGCCCATCGATGCCAGGGTCAGGGCCAGCGTCTGCGGCCGGCCATGGCGGTCGGCGAAAGCGCCGACGACGAAACGGCCGACCAGGCTGCCGACACCGATCATTCCGACCAGGCCCACCGCCTGCGCCGCCGGCACACCCAGGTCGCGGGCGGCGGCCGAGGCATGGGCAAAGGGCACAAACATCGCCGGGCTGGCGAGCACACAGACGGCGTAGAGGCAATGGAAATCGCCGCTGCCCAGCGCCTGACGCAGGCCCATCCCTGGCACCTCGGCGCCGCGCGGCACGGTGGCAGCCGGCGCACGCCGCAGCAGCCAGGCCGAGACCAGGCCCAGCAGCAGAACCGCCAGGGCGATGGCACGCAGCGCACCGCGCCACTGCCAGGCCGATATCGCCCAACTGGCCAGCAGCGGCAGGACCAGCGTGCCAGCGCCAATACCGGCGCTGGCGATGCCCGAGGCCAGGCCGCGGCGGCGGCCGAACCAGGGCGGCACGTTGGACATCACCGGGGTGTAGACCAGGGCCACGCCCACACCCAGCCCCAGGCCGAAAGCCAGGTAAATGTCCTGCATAGTCCCGGCCAGACTGCTGGCCCAGAGCCCGGCGGCGATGCACAGCATGCCGACCGCCGCCACCCGTCGCGGCCCGACCCGGTCGGCGAGCAGGCCGGCAAAGGCGCCGCCGGCAAAGTAGACGCCGCCCATCAGGCCGTAGACCAGCGAGACATCGGCCCGCTTGGCCTGAAACTCATTGGCAAAGGCCTCGAAGAAGGCCGCAAAGGAATAGGCGACGCCGAAAATCAGCGCCAGCGCGCTGAAGGTGGCCCAGACCACAACCCAGGCGTAGGGCGGCTCTTGGGCGGTGTCGGGCATGGCCGGCGAAGTTTAGTGGCCAGGCATCCGGGCCGCGCTGCCCGCAAGCAGCTTGCGCCAGGCCTCAGCGACGGCGCGGTGCCCCAGGCCCGCCCGGGCCGCGGCCTTCGATGTGGCGGAAGTTGATCCGGCCTTTGCTCAGGTCGTAGGTCGACAGCTCCAGCGAGACCCGGTCACCCGCGAGGATGCGGATGTGGTGCTTGCGCATCTTGCCGGCGGTGTAGGCGATCAATTGGTGGCCGTTTTCAAGCGTCACGCGAAAACGCGAATCGGGGAGAACCTCGTTCACCACGCCACTCATCTCAATCAGTTCTTCCTTGGCCATGCACGCTCTCGTCTTGGGGGTTTGGCTGGCGGGCACCGACTCGGTCATTCACCCAGCGCGAATGCGCCGAAGCCAACAGAGTAGTCTAGCACGCAGCAGCCTGCTCCGCAGCAAGCGCCGCCCCGGCTATTTGGCCGGGCCTGGCA
Source organism: Burkholderiales bacterium (assembly GCA_025350145.1). GTDB lineage: Bacteria > Pseudomonadota > Gammaproteobacteria > Burkholderiales > Burkholderiaceae_C > Pseudaquabacterium. The sequence continues at coordinate 10,485 of JANXYH010000139.1, forward strand.
CCGTGCCGGCGCCGCTGGCCGCGCGCAAGAAGTCGAAGTCCACGCCCTGGTCCGCCTGGTTGACCGACGCCAGGAACAACCTGCGGTAGCCGCGCTCGGCGCTGGGCGGGGTGACTGGCTCGGCGGCGGCGCGGCGCGCCATTTCGGCGTCGTCGACCAGCAGGCTCAGCTCGCGCCGCTGTACCGACAGGCGGATCCGGTCGCCGCTGCGCACCCAGGCCAGCGGCCCGCCGACCGCCGCCTCCGGTGTCAGGTGCAGCACCACGGTGCCGAATGCCGTGCCGCTCATCCGCCCGTCGGAGATGCGCAGCATGTCCTTGACGCCGGCCCGGGCAAGTTTGAGCGGGATCGGCAGGTAGCCGGCCTCGGGCATGCCGGGCGCGCCCTTGGGGCCTATGTTCTTCAGCACCAGGATGTCGTCGGCGGCCACATCCAGCTCGGGCGAGTCGATCCGCTCGGCCAGGTCTTGGGCGTTCTCGAACACCACCGCCCTGCCCTCGTGCTCCATCAGCGCCGGGTCGGCGGCAGACTGTTTGATGATCGCCCCGCCTGGCGCCAGGTTGCCCCAGAGCGCGGCGATGCCACCCTGCGGGTAAATCGGGTTGGCGATGCTGCGCACTACATCCTGGGCGAACGCTGGCGGCGCGGCCTCCAGCTCCTGGCCCAGGGTCCGGCCGGTGACGGTCAGCGCGTCCAGGTGCAGCAGCGGCTTCAATTCGCGCAGCAAGCTGGCCATGCCGCCGGCGCGGTGGAAATCGGCCATGTAATGGGCGCCGCTGGGCTTCAAATCCAGCAGCACCGGGGTGTCGCGGCCCAGCCGGTCGAGCGTCCGCAGGTCGATCTCCAGCCCCATCCGCCCGGCAATCGCCGCCAGGTGGACGATGCCGTTGGTCGAGCCGCCTATGGCCAGCAGCACCCGCATGCCGTTCTCGAAGGCCTGCGGCGTCAGCAGTTTGTCGGGCGTCAGCCTGGTCCTGGCCATCTGCACCGCCTGCGCGCCGCTGAGCTCGGCGATGCGCATCCGGTCGGCGCTCACCGCCGGAGCGCTTGCCCCGCCCGGCAGGGTCAGGCCCATGGCCTCGGCGATGCAGGCCATGGTGCTGGCCGTGCCCATCACCGCGCAGGTGCCGACGCTGGCGACCAGCCGGTCGTTGACCGCCGCGATCTGCGCCGCGTCGATCTGCTGGGCGCGGAACTGGCCCCAGTAGCGGCGGCAATCGGTGCAGGCGCCGACCGGCTCGCCACGGTGCGAGCCGGTCAGCATCGCCCCGGTGATGAGCATGATCGCCGGCACCCCGGCCGAGGCCGCGCCCATCAGTTGCGCCGGCACGGTTTTGTCGCAGCCGCCGATCAGCACCACCGCGTCCATAGGCTGGGCGCGGATCATCTCCTCGGTGTCCATCGCCATCAGGTTGCGCAGGAACATGCTGGTCGGGTGGGCGAAGCTCTCGTGCACCGAGATCGTCGGAAAGGCCATCGGCAGTCCGCCGGCCAGCATCACCCCGCGGCTGACCGCCTCGATCAACTGCGGCGCGTTGCCATGGCAGGGGTTGTAGGCGCTGCCGGTGTTGGCGATGCCTATGACCGGCCGATCCAGCGCCGCGTCGCTGTAGCCCGCGCCCTTGATGAATGCCTTGCGCAGAAAGAGCGAGAAATCGCGGTCGCCATAGCTGGTCAGGCTGCGGCGCATGCCGCTGTTGTCGTTGTCGTTGTCGTTGTCGTTGTCGTTGTCGTTGTCGTTGGCGTTGGCGTTGTCGTTGGCGCTGGTGTCGGCGGCCATGCTCAGCCCTCCTGCGCCTTGACCCAGGCGGCGTAGCGCGCACGTGCGGCCTCGTCGGGCGGGTACAGGCCGGGCAGCGGCGTGCCGGCGCGGGCCTGCTCCATCACCCAGGCCTCGTGGCGCTCCTGCTCGACCGCCAGCGTCACCACCTCGCCCAGCAGGTCCGCCGGGATCAGCACCGCACCATCGTCGTCGGCGACGATGACGTCGTTGGGAAACACCGCCACGCCGCCACAGCCTATCGGTTGCTGCCAGGCGACGAAGGTCAGGCCGGCGACCGACGGTGGCGAGGCCACCCCGGCGCACCACACCGGCAGGCCGGTGCCCAGCACCCCGGCCAGGTCGCGGACCACACCGTCGGTGACCAGGGCGGCCACGCCGCGCACCTGCATGCGCTGGCAGAGGATGTCGCCGAAGATGCCGGCGTCGGTCACGCCCATCGCATCGACCACCGCCACCACACCCGCCGGCATGGCCTCGATCGCCGCCCGGGTCGAGATCGGATTGCCCCAGGAGGCGGGTGTGGCCAGGTCCTCGCGCGCCGGCACGAAGCGCAGCGTAAAGGCCCGGCCGACCAGACGCTGCGGCGGCGCCCCGGCCGGGGTCGGGGTCAGCGACTTGGCGCCGCGCAGCCAGACATTGCGCAGCCCTTTTTTCAGCAGCACCGTGGTCAAGGTGGCTGTGCAGACGCCGCGCAAGCGGGCGATCAGGGCGGGGTCAAGCGGCACAACATCGGTCATGGGAGGTCTCATCGCGGCGGCCAGGGACTGGCCATCATGCCCTGAGGCTGACCGCAGCCGGCCTACGGGTGAGCCGCAATAGCCTGCCCTGCCGACAGCGGCCAGACTTCGGTATTACGCCCCCAAAGTATTGCGCCCCCCAAAGCCGAGGATCCCCATGCCCGCCACCACTGCCCAGCCCGCCAACCCTGCCCGCCGCGAGTTCCTGCGCGACTCTGCCCTGGCCGGCGGCGGCCTGGCGCTGGGCATGGCCTTGGCCGGTCTGGCGCAGGCGGCCGACGGCCCGGGCATTGCCGGCGAATTGAACGTCTGGGTGGTGGTCAAACCCGACGACAGCACCCTGATCCGCATCGCCCGCACCGAGATGGGCCAGGGCACGCTGACCGGGCTGGCGCAACTGGTGGCCGAGGAGTTGGATGCCGATTGGTCCCGGGTCAGCACCGAGAACGTCACCGCCGGCCGCAACTTTGCCGCCAAGCGCGCCTGGGGCGAGATGGGCACCGGCGGCAGCCGTGGCATTCGCATGTCGCAGCAGTACGTGCGCCAGGGCGGCGCGGCAGCGCGACAGATGCTGATGCAGGCCGCCGCCGCGCACTGGCAAGTGCCTCTGGCCGAGCTCAGCACCCAGGCCGGCAGCGTCCGCCATGCGGCCTCGGGCCGCAGCCTGCGCTATGGCGAACTGGCGGCGGCGGCGGCGCAACTGCCCGCGCCCGACGCGAACTCGTTGCGCCTGAAGGATCCCAAGACCTGGCGCATCGCCGGCCAGCCGATGAAGCGGCTGGACACCCGCCCCAAGACCGACGGCAGCAAGGTCTTCGCCATGGACCTGCAACTGCCCGGCATGCTGGTGGCGGCGCTGCGCGCCTGCCCGGTGTTTGGCGGCAGCCTGCTGAGCTATGACCAGGCCGCCATCGCCGGCCGGCGCGGCGTCAAGGGCGTGGTCAAGGTCAACGACAGCACCCTGGCGGTGGTGGCAGACACCTGGTGGCAGGCCAAGACCGCGCTCGACTCATTGCCCATCGTCTGGGACGAAGGCGTCAACGCCAGCGCCTCCAGCGCCAGCATTGCCGCCCTGCTGGCCGACGGCCTGGCCGCGCCCAGCGCTTTTGCCGACCGCAACGAGGGCGACGCCCTGGCCGCCATCGCCGGCGCGGCCAAGAAGATCGAAGCCAGCTACAGCACCCCGTTCCTCGCCCATGCCTGCATGGAGGCGATGAACTGCACAGTGCAGATCAGCGCCGACAAGGCACAGGCCTGGGTGCCGACGCAGAACGCCGAGGCCGCCCATGCCGCGCTCAGTGAAGCCAGCGGTTTGCCGCTGGCCCGGTGCGAGGTGCTGCACATGGACCCGGGCGGCGGCTTTGGCCGGCGCGGCGGCGCGCAGGACTATGTGCGCCTTGCAGTGCCGGTGGCCAAACAGTTCCCGGGCCTGCCGGTCAAGGTGATGTGGAGCCGCGAAGAAGACATGACGCATGACTTCTACCGGCCAATCTCGGCCGCCAGGCTCAGCGCCGGGCTGGACGCCGCGGGCAACCTGGTCGGCCTGGCGGTGCGTGTCAGCGGCCAGTCGATCAACGCCTTTGTCGCGCCGCAAAGCGTGGCCGGTGGCAACGACCGGCGCCAGTTGCAGGGCTTCTGGAAGGAGCCCGGCGACGCCCAGCTCGGCTACAGCGTGCCCCACCTGCGGGTCGAGTACGCGATGCGCAACAGCCATGTCCCGGTCGGCCCCTGGCGCGGCGTCAACACCAACCAGAACGGCGTCTACATGGAGTGCTTCATCGAAGAAGTCGCCCGTGCCGCCGGCGCCGACAGCCTGGCGTTTCGCCTCAAGCTGATGGGCCAGCACCCCAAGCACCGCGCGGTGCTCCAGGCCGCCGCCGACAAGGCCGGCTGGGGCGGCCCGCTGCCCCCCGGGCGGCACCGCGGCATCGCCCAGTTCATGGGCTACGGCAGCTATTCGGCGGCGGTGGCCGAGGTTTCGGTCAACGCCCAGAACGCGGTCACGGTCCACCGCCTGGTGCTGGCGCTGGACTGCGGCCACGCCGTCAACCCGCAACAGATCGCCGCCCAGGTCGAAGGCTCGGTCGCCTACGGCCTGTCGGCCGCGCTGTTCGGCGAAATCACGATCGAGGCCGGCCGCGTCAAGCAGCGCAATTTCGACACCTACCCGGTGCTGCGCCTGGCCGGCATGCCCCAGGTCGAGACCGTGATCGTGCCAAGTTTTGACTTCTGGGGCGGCGTCGGCGAACCGACGATTTGCGTGGTCACCCCGGCGGTGTTGAACGCGGTCCTGGCGGCCACCGGCAAGCCGGTGCGTGATTTGCCGATGCGTGCGGCGGCTTGAGGGTGGGTGGTAGTCCGGTTGGCGGTACGGTGCATTTGCACGACAGCGGCCAGAGTGGTGGCGGCACTGGCGCAGCGGTTGGCCAGCGCCGTGAGCTATGCGCCGTGCGAACGACACCGGGCGCACTTGTATGCTTCGTTCATCGACGCTGCGGCGACAACGGCCTCAAATCGGCCGACCACGGCCCAGCGCTCCAAGCTGGCTGAACCGATTCCGACCTCGCGCACGACCACGTCGATCACCTCGCTCTGGGGCGGTAGCAAACGCGCTATCGCACTGGTTTGAACGCGGCGGACCACCGCTATTTTTCTCTAGAGCCACCACCGCCCATGCCACAGGACAACCGGCCGATCGACAGCCCCGTCCAACCCTGTCCTCGCGTCACGCACGACTTCGACATCGCGCTCCGCGCGGCGCCCGATGCGAGTCCGCGGCCCGCCTGGTGGCCGGTCGACGACGGCAGCGCCTACGCCGGTGAGAGCATGGCCATCGCGCTGGGCGGCGTGGACGCCCGGCAGACGCTCGGCGGCGCCTCGTTCACCGCGACCGGGATACCACCTGGCGTAGCAAAGGTCCAATTCGACAAGTTCTACGACAGCGTGCGCACCGATATCGCCCAGCGCACCGCCGCAGGCGACGACTGACGCTGCGGACGGCACCCGCGCATGGCCATCAAGCAAGTCTCGTGGAAGTTCGTTGACGATCCCCTGGCCGGGCTCGCCACCAACGCCTTGCACGAAGTGCGGGTCCAGCGCGAGGCGATCCCAATCATCTTCGTGCCCGGCGTGATGGGCAGCCGCCTGCGCCTGTCGGGGACCGACGGCACCGGCAAGGCGAACGGGATGCCCAACCTGCGCTGGGATCCCAAGGCCGGCTTCCTGTTCTGGAACTATTCCGGCGTCACGCCAGCGCATCGCAAGCTGATGTTGATCGGTGAAGGCAACCGCTACAACCCCGACTTCCTCGAGGTCGACGACGACAGCCCGCCGGGCAACGGCTACCGCGGCCTGATGGAGGACTACCGCAGCTTCCTTGACGCGCTGCGCGACGAGGATTGGGGTGCGCTAGGCAAGCTCTTCGTCTTCCCAGTCTACGGCTTCGGCTACAACTGGGGCGCGTCCAACCGCAGCTCCGGCGCCAAGCTCGCGACGCGCATCACCGAGATCATCGCCGAGGCAAAGGCCATCATCGGCGCCTGCGAGAAGGTCATCCTCGTCACCCATTCGATGGGCGGCCTGGTGGCGCGCGCGGCCATGAAGCTGGCCGGGGCCGAAGGCCAGGTACTGGGCGTGGTCCACGGCGTGCAGCCGACCTATGGTGCGCCCGCAGCCTACATGCGGATCAAGGCGGGATTCGAAGGCAGCGGCATCGTGGGCAGGCTCACGTCGCGCTTCTTAGGCCCGACTGGGCGTGACGTCACGGCGCTGCTGGCCAACACGATCGGCGGCCTGGAACTGCTGCCCGGCAAACGCTACCTGGACGGCCACGGATCGAGCCGCTGGCTGGAGGTTCCCGACCTTCCCAGCGGCTCGCACTTCCTGCCGCTGCGCAACGACCCGTTCACTGAAATCTACCGGGTGCCGGCCGTCGTGCGCGAAGGCCAGGGTTCCGGCCCCACGAACAACACCTACTGGGGCCTCGTCGACCCCGAGCTCCTGACGCCGGAGGGCGTATCGGCCAAGACCGACAACGTGCTCGACGACGACGCCGACGCCATGCTGTCCCCGACCACCGCGTGGTCAGGCTTCCTCGCCAACCTCGCCCAGGCCGAGTCGCTGCAGGACGACCTGGGCACCTACCGACACCCGCGTACCTGGTGGTTCAATGGCGAAGGGGTCGACACCGCCGACGATGCCAGCTACGCGATCAGCTCGAACTGGGTACGCTCCGAGAACTATCCGACGCGCGGCTTCCACGGCTTCCTGCGCGACGCGCAGGGTTCGAGCATGCAGGCCGTGCTGCAGGACCCCGTCGGCAACGGCGACGGCACGGTGCCGGTGATGTCGAGCAGCTTCAATGGCGACCTGACGCCCAACCTGTCTGCGCCGGCCAACCGCGGCTTCGTCAGTCTCGAGCACCAGCCGGCCTACGAGGACCGCGCCGTCCGGGCTTGGTCGTCCGCGGCGATCACCGCGATCATCGGGCTGCATTTCAAGGACACGCACGGATGAGCACCTGTGCGACAACGTCCTTGCGAGCCGATCCGACCGGACGGCGACGCGCCTGCGCCGCACTGGCGGCCGGCCTGGCCCTTCAAATCTCTGTTGGAAACACGATGGCAGCAACCCTTCCCTCCGGGTCGGAGCGATCCCAGGCGCATTGCACCGGGCGCTTCGACTACACCCTGCCCGCCGCCCTGGTCTCAAGCGGCCGCCAGATGAGCCTCTATCGCCTGGACATCGTCGCCGAGGCCTGGCTCGCAGGCGGCGACGCAGGCGGACTCTGGCGCAAGCGGCTCGCGTCGACCTTGAGCGCCAAGGGCGTGGCCGCCAGCGCGTCGACCCGCACTCGCGCGTTCGACCTGCCCGGCGTGGGCCCGGCGGCCTGGCTGGGACTGTTCGCGGACCGGCCCGAACTGGTCACGCTGCTGGCCATGAAGCCCGTGGCGCCGTCGCAGGAGTCGGTCTTCCTGCGCGCCGAGGCGAGCGCGGGACGCGAGGCCGTCGCCGAAAAGGTCGTCAGCGAAGTCGCGGGGGCCTACGTCGCCGGATCGCAGCAAGGCTTTTGCGCCGGCGCAGGCGCCTTCGTCATCAAGCCGAGCAAGAACGAACGCGCGCTCGAATCCTTCAATGCGGGCGGCGTCGACGTGTCGGTGCAGACGGAGACGGTCGCCGCGCCCGACGACGGCCAGAGCACCGACGGTGCCGCACCGGCCGGCGGCAGAAGGCTGCTGAAGGATCGTCGCAGCGTCGGCGGCTTCGACGGCATCGAGGAGCGCGTCCAGGTTCCCGACGGCACGGCCGGCAGCCTCCTCAGCTACACCTGGATCTTCGCCGGGCGCGCTGCGGACGGCGCGGCGCCGCGCATCCGCCTGTCTGCCAACGGCCCGATCAGCCGTGCGGCCGCGCTCGACACCGCCTGGACCGCCCTGCTGGCATCGTGGCGCCAGCGCCCCGTCGGCGGGCGCTGAGCGTGGGCAGGCTCCTGATCACGGCCGACCAGATGCGCGCCCTCGGCGCGGCGATGCATCGCCAGTTCGAGATCGACGCCATCGCCCTGCTGCGCCGCTCCTATCCGGTGACGACTGCCCGGCACACCGACGACACGATGCTGCTTTTCGTGCGCCACGGCATCAAGCGTGCAAAGGCGAGTCGCATGAACGCCGTCACCGACGTGCAGCGCTGGCTGAGCCTGATGCTGCGGCTAGGGCCCTACTTCGACACCAGCGGCGAGCCGCGACTGGCGGCCATCCGCGCGAAGCTCGACAATGTCGAGGTCTACCCGCCATTGCGCCTTGACGAGATCGAGGCGCTCGCGGCGGCGATCAGTCCGGCGTTGACCTGAGCCCCGCCGCCATGGCCCAGACCGATCCCCCGAGGCAGCCGATCGGCGCCTGGGTGCCGCCTTCGACCGGCGACGCCGGGCGCCATGACCGCCGCTTGGGCTGCAGCGCCAACCGAACCCGCTTAAACCTGACTGCGCAGCCCGCAAGCCCCGCCGCGCCAGGCACTGCATCAACGCCGACAAACCAACGGTCCAGGGCGCAATTTGGTCCGACAGGCCGACGCGCTTGGTCAGGGCGCCCAGCCGCAGGATGTGGACGGTGACGACATCGCCGACCAGGTGGGTAAAGCCCTCGCCCGGCGCGCCGCGGTCCTGGGTGGGTGCGAACATGGTGCCGCAGAACGGCATCACGCCGTCGGTGTATTGGTGGTGTCGGCCGATGGCGTGGGCGACCAGTGCGGCCACGCCACGCACCTGCATGCGCTGGCAGAGGATGTCGCCGAAGATGCCCGCGTCGGTCACGCCCATCGCATCGACCACCGCAACCACACCCGCCGGCATGGCCTCGATCACCGCCCGGGTCGAGATCGGCAGGCCGCAGGAGGCGGGTGTGGCCAGGTCCTCGCACGCCGGCACGAAGCGCAGCGTGAAGGCCCAGCCGACCAGACGCTGCGGCGGCGCGCCGGCCGGGGTCGGGGTCAGCGCCTTGGCGCCGCGCAGCCAGGGTCAAGACTGCTGCGAGCAGCGCTATCGCCAGCGCGTGCCGCCTGCGCTGTCGCCACGGGCCGCCAAGCTCGGCATGCAGTCGGACCTGATCCAACAACCGGCCTGAGAACCCCATCGCCGATGAATAACTTGGGAGGCGATTCTCAGGAGCTGGCGCTGCCGATGATCGCGAACGTTTTTGGCTTGAGAGCCCCCAAGACACGCTCCAATTCTGGAAGCAATGGCAGCAGCGCTTGCAGTTCGTTCGAGAAAGAATCCAAAACGACGAGGGCGACTGCGAGCGTGGCCAAGTTCTGTTGGAAGGGCATGTTCTTGTCCACCGTGACGAACGCGTCGAAGTGGATACCGGCCAATGCCAGGAGCTTGCCGTTCTTGACACCCGCCCAACCCATCTCTATGGCGGTGCGGACCTCATGACTAGTAAGGTGCCTGCGCGGCTTGGCAGGGACAGACTCGTCAAGCAGAAGTCGCATCGGCAAGCGTCAGGCGAGCAGCTTCAAGTACCGCGACTGCCCGCTCTCTTGAGACGCTGGGGAAGTCGTCCAAGAATTCCTCCAAGGTCGACTTTCCTTCGAGGTAGTCGAACAAGTTTTTCACAGGCACTCGCGTGCCCGAAAAGCAGAGGGCTCCACTCATGATCTCCGTGTCTCGGCTTACCAGGGATTTGTCCACGATGACCTCCAAAGCGGAATTTTATGCTTGGCGCAGCCAACGCCGCCCCTGGCGCGACCTGATGTTTGGGTTGATCGTCCAGCGTCGAAGAGGCACCTTGCCGCTGGCGGTCCGCTCAAACGAATGCGAATGGACTTCCCCGGTCCCGATACGCTGTCCGGGCACCAAGATTGACGGTGTGCGGAAGTCAATTTGAGCGTCCTAAGCCTATATGTTCGGTCGCGCCTGATCGGCATGAAAGCCAGGGCATCGCATTAAGTTATTAGCATCAAAAAGAGAACTTGAACTTGGTCCCGAAGTTAGAAAGTATGTCGTCGATGTCGGCTTCGAGTTGCGTGCCGTCGCGGCATTTCGCGGCCATCCAAGTGTATTTCAGCTTGTGCCAGAGTCTTTCAATCCGATTTAGTTCCGGACTGTACGGTGGGAGAAAGCAGAGAGTAAGGCCTTGGCTTTCCAGGTGCTTGATGATGTGCTGTTCGCTTTTTGCCTTGTGGATTGATGCGTTGTCGAGAATGACTGTCAGCAGTTTGCCAACATGTTCATGCAGGAGGCTCAGGAATCCAGAGAATGCATCACTGGTCGTTGTCCGCCAGAGTTTGGCACTGAAAATTTCACCGCCAGAGATCATGGCTGCGAGAATGTTCAGGCGCTTACCTCGCTTTGCTACTATAAGGTGTCGGCTGCCGATTGGCGTCCATGCGTTGCGGTTTGGGTGGACTTGAGAAAAGCCGACTTCGTGGACGTAGGCCAGCGAGATCTCGCCATCTGCCGCCCGGCGCCGATGCTGTTCGATCTCGATCTCCGCGGCTCTGAAGGCTGCTTCATTGCGTTTTTTTAGAGAGTGGCGGGTGCGCTTCCAGACCATGCCACAAGCCTTCAAGGCCGTCGTCAAGGTACCTACCTTCAGCGGCAAGCCGCCACC
>JANXYH010000165.1 GCA_025350145.1 Burkholderiales bacterium
GCAGGGTGTTCTCGCGAAAGTCGGTCAGGTACATGAACGCCGGGATCCGCGTCGCAAACTTGATCAGCTTCTCCTGCACCAGCTTGCGCTTGGACTTGTATTCCTTCTCCGCTTCGCTGAGCTCCTTCTTCTCCTTCGCCGACAGTTCCTCTTCCTTGGCCTTGTTCTTCAGCGCTTTGACCTTCTCGCTCTTGTTGATGATGGTCTCGATGATGTTGTCGCCCAGCGCGCGCCAGCCCTCGATGCGCTCGACCGCAGCCATCGCCTCGGGGTTGTCCATGATGCGGCGCAGGGTGTCGTTGTCCACGTTCACCAGCAGCGCGCTTTCCCACTTGCGCGCCAACAGCGTGGCCGAGGTGCCGGCCATGGCGATGTCGAGAATGCCGCCGACGTCGATCTGCGTCATGTTGGCGCCGTCGTAGGCCAGCACCGGCAGGAACGACACCAAATCCCTGACGGCGTTCTCCGGGTTCTGCTCGTTCGGTGACAGCCCGATCGCGTACTCGGAGAGCTGCCGCAGCGCCCGGGTGGGCGCGAAGTCGAACACGAAGCACGCAGGCTTGAGCACTTCCTCCGCGTGCGGATCGTCGCCGTTCGGGTTCTTGATCGACCAGGGCGACTGCACCCGGAACGCGGCCTGAAAGTAGGTCTCCGGCGACTTCAGGTTGCGCAGCATCAGGATGCTCGACCACTGCGGCACGGTGACGCCGGTGGTGAGCTTGCCGCAGGACAGCGTGATGGTCTTGCTGTCAAAGCCGCTGCCGATCGCCCGGCGCACCGGCGGCAAGGCTTCCAGGCCGATGCCCGCCGCCGCACCCGCCGCCACCACCACGGTGTAGTCATGCCAGAAGACGTTGTGCTTCTCGGCCAGCAATGCGGCCATCGCATGGCAGGCCGCCACGTTGGGCAGGAACCAGAGCGAATGTTGCAGGTAGGGCAGCAGGCGGCTGTCGGAATAGGGCAACGGCGGACGCGTGCCGGTCTTCAAATGCTCCACCGCGCGCGGCGCATGGCCACCGCGGATGATGTCCAGCCATTTCTGCACATCGTCCTTGTGCTTGAACTGCGCCGCGCCGTGCTCACCCTCGGCCTTGGCCTCGAAGAAGGCATTCAGGTCGAATTCGTCGAACTCGCCACCGCTGGCAATCGCGATCAGCTCGTCGGGCATCTGGTAGGTGAGCAAGCGCATCTGCGGCAGCGCGTCGTAGGGGTTCCACTGGCCGCGCTTCTCGGTTTCAAAGTCTTGCTTGGCGCGCTGCTCGTCGGTGTAGGTCCAGTTGAAGATTTGCTCTTCGATGAATTCGCCGGTGGCCAGCGCCTTGAACGGCGTGCCGGACAGGTACAGGTAGGCCCTGGTCGTGATGGGCAGGAACTCGGCTTCCTTTTCCGACAGCACGGCGATACCGTCGTTCACCTCGGCAAGGCCGGCCGTGTAGTGGTGCTTGACCTCCTCCCTGGCAATCGCCTCCTCCTCGCCCTCGAACAGCTCTTTGGCGGTGTCGCGCCAGGCGCCGAAGTGGTATTCGTCAAACACCACCAGGTCCCAATTCACCACATGCAGCCATTCGTTCTTGGGCTTGATGTTGCCCGTGGCGTCGCGGCCGAGCAGGTCTTGAAATGACCCGAAGTAGACGACCGGCTGGCTGCGGTCGGTCTGCGTCGGGTCGCCGCCGGAGGACTTCGAGAAGTACTGCCAGCCGTTGAAGTCGACATGGTTCTCCAGGTCGGTCTGCCAGGCGTCCTCGACCGCCGGTTTGAAGGTCAGCACCAGCACCCGCCTGGCGCCCAGCTTCTTGGCAAGCTGATAGGCGGCGAAGGTCTTGCCGAAGCGCATCTTCGCGTTCCACAAGAAGCGCGGCACGGCGTGCGTGTCCTCGGCCCAGCGCGATTGAAAGTAGGCTTGGGTCAACGCCACTGCTTCGGCCTGTTCGCGGCGCAGCGGGAAGGTCGCATGGTGCGTGCCTTTGAAGCGCTGGCCCGTTCGCAACTCGGCCAGCACGGTCATCACATCGGCGACCGAGCAGCGCATCCATTCCAGCTCGACGTTCTCGAAACCCTTCTGCCGCAGCGCCGCGCGTACCTGGTGATCGCTGAAGATGCTGCCGTCGTCGCGATCAGCGACCTCGTCTAGGACGATGGTGACGTTTTTAATCGTCGCCGTCTTGACCTGCTCGGCGACGCGTTGTTTCACGCTGCGCGTGGTTTGACCGACCTTGAGCAAACCTTGGTGGGCGGCGTCGTCTATCGCGTAGGCGTAAATGCGCGGCCGGGCTTCGGGCCTTGGTGCAAAGATCTCTGCGATGGGCTTACTCATCGCTATCGCGTTCGAATGGCTGCCCGAACAGCTCGCCGTCGTGCGCGGCAACCTGCGACTCAACAAAGGCGACTTCTTCCTTCGTCAGGCTGTACCGCGTGAAGAGCTTGGCGTCCGTCCACACTTCATTCAGCGGGAGATCGGGTACGAAGGCATACACGTCCCTTGTCGCGTGCTGCGTTGCCTTGCGAAGTGACACGAGGAATCTAACGAAGCGCGTGCGCAGGTACTTTGCGAAGTTGGTCGCTTCAACCTCGGTATCGAAATGGCCCGCTACAAGGTAAGTCTCGGTGCATGCGGCACCAGGCTCGGCGATTATTGGTTTGCTCAGAAACTTTGTCTCCACAGCGGCACTCGTCCCCTGAACTGCCGTCATCAGCACCTTCCACTCGTCAATCCACTCGGCGTTGACGCTGATGTTCTTCCGCTCAACGTAGCTCACCTTTTGTGATCCAAAGAGCTTCACTGAATT
>JANXYH010000167.1 GCA_025350145.1 Burkholderiales bacterium
CGCGATTGGTCGCGGCACTCATCGCGCCAGCAGCAACACATGGTGCTGGGTGGCGCGGTCGGCCACTGGACGCTGCGAGGCGACTTGTCGCCGTTCTGGCCCCTGCTTTACCTGGGGCAATGGCTGCATGTCGGCAAGAACGCCAGCTTTGGCCTGGGCCACTACCAACTCGAACACTGACGCGGAACCCATCATGACGACTGCCACACCCGACCTGCACCTGTGCATCGCCACCGGGCAGAACCTGGCCAACCTGATCCCGGCCTTGCAGTGCGACGCACGCGAGGTCTGGATCCTGGAAACCCCGGCCATGCAGCACAGCGCCAGACACCTGGCGGACGCGCTCAAGGCGCGCAAGATCGCGGTGAAGCGAATCCCCTTTGCCGATCAGGACGTGACCACGTTGCAGGCCCAGGCCGCAGGTGTGGCCGAAAAGCTCGATGGCCGGGCCGTGACCATCAACCTCAGCGGCGGCACCAAGTTGATGACGCTGGCCCTGACCGGCACGCTGGCAGAACATCTGGCCACCGGCACCGCAAGCTGCCAACCCCACCTGCTCTACACCGACACCCAGCAGCACCGCCTGGACTGGCTGCGGCCCACGCCCCGTTCGGAGCCCATGCTGGACGTGCTCAAGCTCAATGACGTACTGCTCACGCAAGGCTATCGCCGCCACGACGGTAGCGGCGGTGCCGAGGCAGCGCACTGGCATCGCCAGGCCGAGACCAGAAGCCAGTTGACCCGGTTCATGGGCGACAACGCCAAACGGCTGGGTCGCTTCTTCGGCACCCTCAACGCGATTGCACATCGGGCGCTCAACCAGCCAAACGGCCCGTGGCGGCCGGAGCAGCACCTGGATTTCCCGGCCGGCGGAGCTGCTGCTGACCTTTTGCGACAGGCCGCCACAGCAGGCATCCTGAGCTGGAACGAACAGACCGAGCTGGTACTGAACAACCCCGAGGCGGCCGAATACCTGGGCGGCGGCTGGGTCGAGGAATATGCCGGCCTCAAGATCAGTGGCATGCGGCCCGCCGATTGGGCGCCGCGCCTGAAGATTGAGAGCGTGGTCGGCCACGCCAGCAACGAACTGGATGCCGCAGTCGTGCATGGCAACCGCCTGTTGCTGGTGGAATGCAAGGCGGCCATGGTGCGCGACAACAATGTCGCTGACTGGATCTACAAGGCCAGCCAACTGGCGCACAGTGTGGGTGGCCAATTGGCCCGACCGCTGCTGTTGTCGGCGCGGCAGATCAGCAACGAGGCACGCCAACGCGGTCGCGACTACGGGGTTGACATCCTCTCCGCCGAAGAGCTTTCCACCCTGCCGCAGTACCTGGCAGGCTGGATGAGAGCCTGAGCGTCAGCGGGCGGATTCAGCCGGATCGAACCGCAAGCTTGCGGCTAACGGTGAAAGGGCCGGGGCTGCCTACAGTGGCCCATCGATTCACCGACCCGGCCCGACATGCTGCGCCACCTCTTCATCATCGGCTACGACATCGCCAGCCCGCGTAGGCGCCGGCACGCGCTCAAGACGGTCAAGGGCCACGCCATCGGCGGCCAGAAGTCGCTCTACGAATGCTGGCTGACCAGCGCCGAGTTGCAAAGCGCGATGGCCGCACTGCGCCGGCTGATCGACCCGGCCAGTGATCGGGTGGTGCTGTTGCGGCTTGACCCTCGCGCTGCGATCCATACCCTGGGCGTGGCGGTAGCGCCTGAAGACGGCGATTTCTTCTACCAAGGCTGAAACCAGCACCATGAGCACGCTCTACGTCGACCGTAAGGGCATGAGTTTGCGCTGGCACGATGGCGCACTGGAGCTGCGCGCCGAAGGACTGGCCACCCGCTGCCTGCCCGCCGCGCTGCTGCACCGCGTGGTGCTGCGGGCCGACACCCAGCTCAGCAGCAACACGCTGGCAGCGCTGGCCGACGCCGGCATTGGCCTGCTGGCGCTGGGCGGGCGTGGCGGGCAGCGCGTGGCGCATGTACTGGGTGTGCCTGCCGGCGATTGCCTCGCCCGCATCGCCCAGTGCCAGCGTGTGGCCGACGAACCTTGGGCAACGGCCTGGTGCCGCCAGGTGGTGCGCGCCAAGCTGCTGGCCCAGCACCGCCTGCTGCAACAGGCCTTGCAGTCGCGTGCCGACCTGCGCAAGCCGCTGACCGACTCTTTGGCCACGCTGCGCCGCGTCACCCAGGGCCTGCCGCTGGCTGCCGACCGGGCCACCGTGCGAGGCTTGGAGGGCGCCGGTGCGGCGGCCTACTTCAGGGGTTACCAAACCCTGTTCGCACCGGCGCTAGGCTTCGTGGCCAGGCGCCGCCGGCCGCCGCCGGACCCGGTCAACGCCTGCCTCTCGCTGGGCTACACCTTGTTGCAAACACAGGCCGAGCAAGCCTGTTGGGCGGCTGGCCTGGACCCGATGGTCGGTTTCCTGCATACCCCGTCGCATGGCCGCGCCAGCCTCGCTTGCGACCTGGTCGAACCCTGGCGGGCGCGAATAGACGGCTGGGTCTGGGAGCAATTCCGCAGTCGTGCGCTGCGGCCCGAGCACTTCGGTCAGGACGGCGCAGGTGCCTGCCTGATCGGCAAGGCCGCCCGCGCCCACTTCTACCAAGCCATCGCACCGCTTCAGCAGCGCTGCGCCGTCGCCCTGCGGCGCCATGCCCGGATGGCGGCTCGCGCCCTGGCCGGCGCGGCAATGCTGCCTGACGACGGCGGCTGGGCCGACGACGGTCTCGACGCCGACGGCTGCAGCGCAACCGACACGGCCATGTCCGGTCAGGTCCCGGCATGATCAAACCGCTCTACCTTGACCCGGCGCAAGCTTGGCAGATCAGCCTGGACGACGGGCCGGCGCTGAACGTCAGCGCACCCGGCCGTGCCCGCTGCCTCTATCCATTGCAAAGGCTGGCACGCGTCGTCAGCCCCAGCCAGGCGCAGTGGACAAGTGCCGCACTGCTGGCATGTCTGAGTGCCGGCGTGACAGTGGTCTTTGCCGACAACCAGGGCCAGACCATTGCCTGGTGCTTTGGCCCACGGCGCCGTGAAACCACGCTGGCCTGCCTGTTGCGTGAAACCATCGACTGCTCTGACGGGCCTGGGCTGCTCGAAGACTGGCGCCGCGCACAAGAGCGTCAAGCCATGCTGGCGACGTTGCGGGCGCTGCAGGTTCACTGCCATGAACTCCGCTATGACATCGTGCGCGCGCGGCTGTGCAACCTGCACCGACAGCGCGTGGGCCAGCCAGCTGGCCCTTGGCTGCGGGCCCTGCAAGCCAACGCCGAGGCCTGGGTCGCGCAACGGCTGCATGATCTGGTGGGCGATCCAACGCTGATCGGTTACCCCTGCGAAGGCCTGCACCTGAGCCGGCTGATAAGTGGGCTGCTCGAATGGACCCTGCACGACATCTTCCACGCGGTTCCGCTGATGTACTTTGCGCAAACGTCCCCGCAGCGCCTGGCCGCTGCCACCCTGGAGCGTGAAGGCACGCGCCTTCATTGCGCCCTGGGCCGCCTGGTCGGCAGCCTGGAGCACCACCTGCGAGCAGAACTGACATGAGCCTGGCCGGCAGCACAGCAAAAGCGCACCGCAGCATGCAGGGCCAATCCTGTAGGACAAGGCCGACTCCTTTGCCGGCCGACACAAGGCCAGTCGCTCCAAGCGCAGCCGATTGCTGCCGCATACGCCAGGCACGCCAGTGAGCGCACACCAATCCAAGACTTGGCTGGTCGCCTATGACATCTGCGAGCCACGTCGACTTAGGCAGGTTCATCGCTACCTGCGACGCCAAGGAGTCGCCGCTCAGTATTCGGTCTTCACCGTCGAGGCTGACGATCTCGCCATCGCCGCACACATGGTGGCGCTCAAAGCGCTGATTGATACTCGCGTCGACGATCTCCGCGCCTACCACCTGCCGGCGCGTTGCCCGGTGTGGCGGCTGGGCCAACAGGAATGGCCCGACGGCCTGCTCATCAGCGCCTGTGACGCTACCCGCCTGCTGCAATCTGCAAGCGCCGACATCGAAGCGCATGATGTCGCGCTGGACGCCGCCACCGTCGACGGCTCAACCTGACCGGCGACGAGAGTCTTGGCAAGGGCACTCCCAAGGCCGCGCAGTCGCAGCGAAAATTGGCTTGGTCGGCCGGACAACCAACCCCGAATTCGAGGGGATTAAGACACGAGATCGTGCTTTCGGGGTATTCCTCCTTGCCGGACAACCAACCCCGAATTCGAGGGGATTAAGACTTCAAAGCC
>JANXYH010000159.1 GCA_025350145.1 Burkholderiales bacterium
CGCCGACATTGCCGGTGGCGCGCGCATAGCCGTCGGCGGCATGCACCGCCGCCTGCTCATGGCGCACCAGGACATGCTCGATCATGTCCTGCTTGTACAAGGCGTCGTAGATGTAGAGCACCGCCCCGCCGGGGTAGCCCCACATGAACTTGACACCCTCGGCCTGCAGGCAGCGGACCAGGATCTCGGAACCGTTGAGATCGGTGGCGACTGCGGCTGGGGCGGCTGCGGCGGCCGGTGCGGCCGAGGCGGCCAGTGGGGCCAGTGGGGCCAGGGGGGGGGCCTGCGGGCCGGCGGCGTTGGCGGCCACCAAGGCCGCACGCTTGACTTCAGCGGAAGACATTTCCATGGCTCAAACCTATGTGAATTTCTCTGACGAAAAACCATCGGTGCCCCTCTTCACACCCTTATGGGGCGGATGTGGAGCTCATCGGGTACTCAAAAACCTGGGGCCCCCTGTGGGTGGGTGGGCCAGTTCAGACCTGTGGCGCTGTTGTGCGCAGCAGCATTATCACATCAGAGCCCACCGCAGGCCGCGCCTGTAGGGCCGCCGGACCGGCCCGATGCCATAATCTCGCGCGGTTTTGGTCGCCACTTTCGGGCGCCTCAAGCGTCGGAAAAGCCTTGGCCAGCGACAAAGAACTTTCGGACTTCCTCAAGAGCGTCGAGAAGCGCGCCTTCAAGCGGGCCGTGTATGCCGTTCGTGATGACGACGCGGCGCTTGACATCGTGCAGGAAGCGATGATCCGCCTGTCCGAAAAGTATGCCGACCGGCCGGCTGCGGAGTTGCCGCTGCTGTTCCAGCGCATCCTGTCGAACGCCACGATGGACCATTTCCGGCGGCTGAAGGTGCGCAGGTCGGTGATGCAAAACATGTCCGACTTCGAGCCCGTGGGCGAGGACGGCGACTTCGATCTGCTGGAAAGCCTGGAATCGATTGACGGCGCGTTGGGTGCGGAGAGCGCTGCCGACAGCGTGTCGCGGGCGCAGATCTTGCAAGCGATTGAGCTCGAACTGGCCGAGTTGCCAGCGCGTCAACGCGAAGCCTTCCTCTTGCGTTACTGGGAGGAATTGGACGTTGCCGAGACAGCATCCGTCATGGGATGCTCGCAAGGCAGCGTCAAAACGCATTGCTTTCGGGCGGTCCACGCCCTGGCCGAGGCACTGCGCGCCAAAGGAATCACGCCATGAGCCCGACCCAGAACCGCCCTGCCAGCGTGTCGCTGCAAGCCCATGCCCTCGAAGCACTTGAGGGCCAATTCGCGCTGCGAACGGCCGGCCACCTCAACCGGGGCGCCGAGGCGCTGCCGCACCACCTCAGCGAGCGGCTGCGGATTGCCCGCGAGCACGCCGTTGACCGCGCCCGCCTGGCGCGGCGCGCTGCCGAATCGACCCAGACCGCTGGCGTTCTGCTGACCCAGGGCAAGGGCACGGCGGCCTTGTCCGGTCCGCCTTCGTTGTGGTGGCGTCTGGCCTCGGCTCTGCCCTTGGTGGTGCTGGTGGCGGGCATGGTGATGATCCAGCAGCACCATGCGCTGGAGCAGATCAGTGTGGCAGCCGAAATCGATGCCGCGCTGTTGGCCGACGAGTTGCCTCCGGCAGCCTACGGCGACGCCGGCTTTTCTGAGTACCTGCGCGGCGCCGCAGCGCCCTGAGCCGGGGCGTCGAATTGCCCGCCACCGGCCGCTTGACTGCTGACCTCATCGTTCTGGGCAGCTTGCTGGGGCTGGCGGCGGCTGTGGCACTGCCGGCTGGCGCAGCGTCCCCCGCAGTCGCTGCCGCTTCAGCCGCATCAGCCGCGTCCCGGCCCGTTGCCGATTCTGGCGGCCCGAGCTGGGCCTCGCTGACGGCCCAGCAACGGCAAGTGCTGGCGCCGCTGCAGTCTGACTGGACCAAGATCACGGTCGGGCAGAAGCGCAAATGGATGGATATCGCCGGGCGCTTTCCGGGCATGCCGGCCGATGAGCGGCAACGGGTGCAGGAGCGCATGGCCGAATGGGCCCGGCTGCCGTGGAAGGACCGCGCCCAGGCGCGCATGACATTCCAAGAAGCCAAGCAATTGACGCCGCAGGAACGTCAAGCCCGTTGGGAGGCCTATCAAGCGCTGCCTGCGGCCGAGCGCCAGGCGCTGCAGAATCGGGCGGCGCCGGTCGCCGAGCGGTCATCGGTCCGGGCCTCCGGATCGGCCGCCAAGGCGGTGGCACCGACCATCGTGCAGGCCAATCCCGGGGCGACAACTACGCTGATGAACCGCACGCCGACGCCGCCACGCCACCAGCATGCCGGCGGTCCGCTGATTTCGGCCCAGCCTGACCAGGTCAATCCAGCCACGCTGCTGCCACAGACCGGCCCGCAGGCCAGCGCGCGTGCGGTCTCGGCGTCGGCGACCCGCAATCCTCCATGATCCCGGCATTGCCAGCGCCCGGCCTGCCGCGCCGGCTGGCCTGCTTTGTCTACGAAGGCGTGTTGCTCTTCGGGGTGCTGATGATCTCGGCCTACCTGTATTCGAGCCTGACCCAGCAACGCCACGCGCTGCACGGCAAGACCGGCCTGCAGGCCTTCCTGTTCATCGTGCTGGGCATCTATTTCGTCTGGTTCTGGTCGCGTGGCGGCCAGACCGTGGCGATGAAGGCCTGGCATATCCGCCTGGTCGATGCCCAGGGCGCGGCGGTGACTCAGCCGCGCGCCTTGGCCCGCTACCTTCTGGCCTGGGCTTGGTTTGTTCCCGGCCTGGTGGCGCTGTCGCTGGCCGGTGGCGCTGCCGGTGCCGGCCCGATGTTCGGCGTGTTGACGCTGGGCGTGCTGGGCTTTGCCGCGCTCGCCCGCTTGCGCCCTGACCGCCAGTTCTGGCACGACGTGGTCTGCGGCACCCGATTGGTGCATTGGCATCCCGCACCGCGCCCCAAAATCTGATTCCATGGCCGCCTTCAGCCTGTGTGTCTATTGCGGCTCCCGCGCTGGTGCGCGCCCGGCCTATGCCGAACTGGCCAAGCGCCTGGGCACGGCCATAGGCGCACGCGGCTGGCAACTGGTCTATGGCGGCGGGCGCGCCGGGCTGATGGGCATCCTGGCCGACGCCGCGCTGCGCGCCGGCGCGCATGTCGTAGGCGTGATCCCCGAGTCGCTGCTGCGGCTGGAGGTCGGCCACGCCGGGCTGTCTGAGCAGCATGTGGTGCAGACCATGCACCAGCGCAAGACGCTGATGGCCGAGCGCGCCGATGCCTTTGTCGCGATGCCCGGTGGCATCGGCACCTTCGAAGAACTGTTCGAGGTCTGGACTTGGCGCCACCTGGGCTACCACAACCGCCCGCTCGGCCTGCTCGATGTCGAGGGCTACTGGTCGCCGCTGCTGGCGTTCCTGCGCCTCAGCGAAGTCGAGGGGTTCATCAGCCCCAACCAGCGCGCGATGCTGCTGGTCGACCAGGACATCGAGGCGCTGATGGACGCCCTGTCGGCCCCGTGCGGCGCCGGGCCGGCCAGCGACTTCGGCCGAACCTGAGCGGCCAGGACCGGGTCGCCGCGGTTCAGACCGCCGATTCGTCGGTCTCGCCGGTGCGGATCCGCACCACCTGTTCGACCGTGGTGACAAAGATCTTGCCGTCACCGATCTTGCCGGTCTTGGCGGCCTTGACGATGGCCTCGATGCAGCGGTCGACATCGCCATCCTTGACCACGACCTCGATCTTGACCTTGGGCAGAAAGTCGACCACGTACTCGGCGCCGCGGTACAACTCGGTGTGGCCCTTCTGGCGCCCGAAACCCTTGACCTCGGTCACGGTCAGGCCCGATACGCCGACTTCACCCAGCGCCTCACGGACCTCTTCGAGTTTGAACGGCTTGATGATGGCGGTGATCTGCTTCATGGCGGGCTCCGGATGTGAAAACAGCCCGTTGCCGGGCCGACGATCTGGATTGATTTAAGCACGGAACTTCGAGGTGATCGGGTAGCGCCAGTCGCGGCCAAACGCGCGGTGGGTGATGCGAATGCCGACCGGCGACTGGCGCCGTTTGTACTCGTTGATCTTGATCAGCCGGGTCACCCTTTCGACGTCGGCGGCGGCAAAGCCTGCGGCCACGATGTCGCCGATGGCCTCGTCCTGCTCCATGTAGCGCGACAGGATCGCGTCCAGTACGGCGTAGGGTGGCAGGCTGTCCTGGTCGGTCTGATCCGGACGCAACTCGGCCGAGGGCGGGCGGGTGATGATGCGCTCCGGGATGACCGGCCCGACGCTGCCGTCGGCGCGCCGCGTCGGCTGCTGGTTCTTCCATTCGGCCAGGCGGTAGACCAGGGTCTTGGCCACGTCCTTGATGACCGCAAAGCCACCCGCCATGTCGCCGTAGAGCGTGCAATAGCCGGTCGCCATCTCGCTCTTGTTGCCGGTGGTCAGCACGATCGCGCCGAACTTGTTGGACAGCGCCATCAGCAGCGTGCCGCGCACCCGGGCCTGGATGTTCTCCTCGGTCGCATCCTCGGCGCGGCCGGCAAATTCGCCCGCCAGGCTGGCGCGGAAGGCGTCGAACATCGGCGCGATCGCGATCTCGTCGTAGCGAACCCCCAGCCGCTGCGCGATCTCGCGGGCATCGATCCAGGAGATGTCGGCGGTGTAGCGCGAGGGCATCATCACCGCCCGAACCCGGTCGGCGCCGAGCGCGTCGACGGCGATGGCCAGCACCAGGGCCGAGTCGATGCCGCCCGACAGGCCGATCAGCGCCCCAGGGAAACCGTTCTTCTCGACGTAGTCGCGCACCCCGACAACCAGCGCTGACCAGGCCTGCGATTCCGGCCCGGGCAGGGGCTGGACAGGGCCGCTCAGCGTGGCGTCGGTGGCGATGTCCACGCACAGCAGTTCGTCGGCAAAACTCGCCGCCCGCGCGGCGATCCGGCCCTGCGCGTCGAGCGCAAAAGAGGCGCCGTCGAACACCACCTCGTCCTGACCGCCGACCAGATGGGCGTAGAGCAGTGGCAGGCCGCATTGGCGCACCCGGTCGACCATCCGCGCCTCGCGCTCCTCGGACTTGCCCAAGTGGAATGGCGAGGCGTTGAGCACGCACAGGATCTGCGCGCCGCTGTCTTTGGCCGCCTGGGCCGGCTCGTCAAACCAGGCGTCTTCGCAGACCAGCAGACCAAAGCGCCGGCCGCCGGCCTCGAACACCACCGCGCCCTGGCCGGCGTCGCGGCCCGAGGCGAAGTAGCGCCGCTCGTCGAACACCTGGTAGTTCGGCAATTCGCGTTTGCAGTAGGTCGCCATGACCTGCCCGCCGACCAGCACCGAGGCAGCGTTGAAGCGGTGTTGAACCGCATGCGACTTGCTGCGCTCGCCGCCCAGGGCGTCAAACTGGTGCGGATGGCCGACCACCACCGTCAGCCCGTCCAGCGGTGCCACCGCCAGGGCCAATTCGGACAGCGCCTGGGCGCAGGCCTGCATGAAGGCCGGGCGCAGCAGCAGATCCTCGGGCGGATAGCCGGTCAACGCCAACTCCGGCGCCAACAGCAGGCAGGCCCCCTGGGCGTGGGCGGCGCGGGCCGCAGCCACAATGCGCTGCGCGTTGCCGGCCAGGTCGCCCACGGTGGCGTTGATCTGGGCCAGCGCGACGCGCACGGGGCGTTGAAGGGGCGGGTCGGCGGGCATCAGCGATGGACTCAGGGACAGTGACAAAGGATGTTATCCGGGTCCATGCTGACCCCAGCCAGATCGACGCCAGCGCCTGGGACGGGTTGCTCGCACGCCAAGCCCAGCCGACCCCGTTCATGCGCCACGCCTACCTGGCGGCGCTGCACCACTCCGGCAGTGCGCGGCCCAAGAGCGGCTGGGCGCCGCGCTTCATCACGGTTGAGCGCGACGGCGTGCTGGTCGGCGCGCTGCCGGCCTACCTCAAAAGCCATTCCTACGGCGAATATGTCTTCGACTGGGCCTGGGCCGACGCCTACCGCCGCCACGGCCTGGCCTACTACCCCAAGCTGCTGGCGGCGGTGCCGTTCACGCCGGTGCCGGGCAGCCGACTGCTGGCCGCGGACGACGCGGTGCGGCGGACCCTGCTGGCCGCGCTGATCGCGCTGGCGCGACAGGAATCCGCCTCATCGGCGCATTTGCTGTTCCCCGATGCCCACGAGGCCAGCCTGCTCAGCGCTGAGGATTCGGGCTATATGCCGCGCCAGGCGGTGCAGTTCCATTGGTGCCGCGACGACACCGACCCGCCGCGCGACTTTGCCGACCTGCTGTCGCGCATGCGCCGCGACAAGCGCAAGAAGATCCAGCAGGAGCAACGCCGCGTGGCCGACGCCGGCGTGCACTTCACGGTCCATGCCGGGCAGTCGATCACGCCGGCGCTGTGGGACTATTTCTACACCTGCTACACCCTGACCTACGCTGCCCACCACTCGACGCCCTACCTCAGCCGGGCATTCTTTGCCGCCATGGCCGAACACCTGGCCGAGCATTGGCTGATGTTCGTGGCCCGCCGTGGCGACGCGCCGGTGGCCGTGTCACTGATCGCCGTCGATGCCGCCAGCGGCCAGGCCTGGGGCCGCTACTGGGGTTGTACCGAGCGCCTGGACTGCCTGCATTTCGACGCCTGCTACTACCAGCCGTTGGCCTGGGTGTTGGCCAACGGCTACCGGCGCTTCGAGGGCGGTGCGCAGGGCGAACACAAGATGGCGCGCGGCCTGCTGCCGGTGGGCACCCATTCAGGCCATTGGCTGGCGCACCCACAGTTCGCTGCCGCCGTTGACGACTTCTTGCGCGCCGAATCGCGCGGCATCGCCGAATACGTCGACGAGCTGCGCGAGCACACCCCGTTCAAGGCTTGAGCTTGCCGGCCTGGTAGCGGGCAATCCCGGTGGTGATCTCGTCCTGGGCCGCTGCCTTGCCGGCCCAGCCCTTGATCTTCACCCACTTGCCCACTTCCAGGTCCTTGTAGTGCTCGAAGAAATGCTCGATGGTGCGCAGCCGCATCGGGTTCAGGTCCTCGGGCTTCTGCCACTGGGTGTAGATCGACAGGATCTTGTCGATCGGCACCGCCAGCAGTTTGTTGTCGCCGCCGGCCTCGTCGTCCATCTCCAGCATGCCCAGCGGCCGGCAGGTCACCACCACGCCGGAGATCAACGGCACCGGCGTGATCACCAGCACATCGACCGGATCGCCGTCGTCGGCCAGGGTGTCGGGGATGTAGCCATAGTTGCAGGGGTAGTGCATCGAAGTCGACATGAAGCGGTCGACGAACAGCGCCCCGCTGTCATGGTCGACCTCGTACTTGATCGGGTCGGCGTTCATCGGGATTTCGATGATGACGTTGAACTCCTGCGGCGCCTTGGCGCCCGGCGTGACGTTGTGCAAGCTCATGGCGGTTCGGCCCGGTTCAGTGAAAACCCGGATTCTACGGAGGCGGCTCTCGCGCCTGTGCCCGGCCGGGCTGCAGGACCGCAGGTAAACACGGTGCAATCACCTAGCGCAAACCCTGTACATTCGCGCGGCGTCGAAAACGGGTGTCTGTGCAGCGGCTTGCCGCACCCGGGTGCGCCGATGGCTTCGGTGTGCACCACCCCACCACTTTTGCAGCGTCACCCGCCCTGCAGCTTGTACGGTGTTCGGCACAACTTTGTTCAATTGACAGTTCATTGCTCACAGCGAGGAAGGAGAAACCTTGATTTCCACCACCATGGCGCTCTATGTAGCGCTGGCTTGCGGCCTGGCCGCAGTCCTCTACGGATTCGTCCAGCGCAGTTGGATCCTCAGCCAGGATGCGGGCAATGCCCGGATGCAGGAGATATCCAGCGCGATCCAGCAAGGTGCCGCCGCCTATCTGGCGCGGCAGTACAAAACCATAGCCATCGTCGGCGTGGTGTTGGCGATCCTGATCTTCATCTTCCTCGGCGCCACCACCGCCGAAGGCTTCGTCATCGGCGCGGTGCTGTCTGGCGCCTGCGGCTTCATCGGCATGAACGTCTCGGTCAAGGCCAATGTGCGCACCGCGCAGGCCGCGACTAAGGGCATAGGCCCGGCCTTGGACGTGGCCTTCAAGGGCGGCGCGATCACCGGCATGCTGGTGGTCGGGCTGGGGCTGCTGGGGGTGACGCTGTTCTTCTGGGTGCTGACCGGCGGCACCGATGTCAGGGCCGAGACGCTCAAGCCGCTGCTCGGTCTGGCGTTCGGCTCGTCGCTGATCTCGATCTTTGCGCGCCTGGGCGGCGGCATCTTCACCAAGGGCGCCGACGTCGGCGCCGACTTGGTGGGCAAGGTCGAGGCGGGCATCCCCGAGGATGACCCGCGCAACCCGGCGGTGATCGCCGACAACGTCGGTGACAACGTCGGCGATTGCGCCGGCATGGCCGCCGACCTGTTCGAGACCTACGCCGTGACGCTGATCGCGGCGATGGCCCTGGGCGTGCAGGTGGTGCCCGGCGCGGCGGTGGCGGCGGTGATCTATCCGCTGGTGCTGGCCGGCGTGTCGATCATCGCGTCGATCATCGGCTGTGGCTTCGTCAAGGCCAGCCC
This sequence comes from Burkholderiales bacterium, assembly GCA_025350145.1. Taxonomy (GTDB): domain Bacteria; phylum Pseudomonadota; class Gammaproteobacteria; order Burkholderiales; family Burkholderiaceae_C; genus Pseudaquabacterium. The sequence continues at coordinate 8,493 of JANXYH010000159.1, forward strand.
GGGCATGAAGAACGTGATGCCGGCGCTGTACAAGGGGCTGATCGTGGCCGGCGGCATTTCGCTGCTGGCGTTCTTCTTCGTCACCCGCATGGTCATGCCCGACGACGCCCTGGGCGCGGGCACCCAGATGCGTCTGTTCGGCGCCTGCATCGTTGGCCTGGTGCTGACCGCTGCCATGGTCTGGATCACCGAGTTTTATACCGGCACGCAGTTCAGCCCGGTCAAGCACATCGCCCAGGCCTCGACCACCGGCCACGGCACCAACATCATCGCCGGCCTGGGCGTGAGCATGAAGTCCACCGCCTACCCGGTGATCTTCATCTGCGCCGCGATCTATGCCGCGTTCGACCTGGCCGGCCTGTATGGCATCGCCGTGGCCGCCACCTCGATGCTGAGCATGGCCGGCATCGTGGTCGCGCTCGACGCCTACGGCCCGATCACCGACAACGCCGGCGGCATTGCCGAGATGGCCGAGTTGCCTGACAGCGTGCGCGAAATCACCGACCCGCTGGACGCGGTCGGCAACACCACCAAGGCGGTGACCAAGGGCTACGCCATCGACTCGGCCGGCCTGGCCGCGCTGGTGCTGTTCGCCGACTACACCCATGCGCTCGAAGCGCGCGGCATGTCGCTGCGCTTTGATTTGTCGGACCACAAGGTGATCGTCGGCCTGTTCATCGGCGGCCTGATCCCCTATCTGTTCGGCGCGATGGCGATGGAGGCGGTCGGCCGCGCCGCCGGTGCGGTGGTGGTCGAGGTGCGCAAGCAGTTCGCCGACGGCGCGATCATGGCCGGCAAGCGCAAGCCCGACTACAGCGCGGCGGTGGACATGCTGACCACGGCGGCGATCAAGGAAATGATCGTCCCGTCGCTGCTGCCAGTGGTGGTGCCGATCATCGTCGGCCTGCTGCTCGGGCCGGCGGCGCTGGGCGGCCTGCTGATGGGCACGATCGTCACCGGCCTGTTCGTCGGCATCTCGATGTGCACCGGCGGCGGCGCCTGGGACAACGCCAAGAAGTTGATCGAAGAGGGCTTCACCGCCACCGACGGCGTGACCCACAAGAAGGGCAGCGAGGCGCACAAATCGGCCGTCACCGGCGACACCGTCGGCGACCCGTACAAGGACACCGCCGGCCCGGCCGTCAACCCGTTGATCAAGATCATCAACATCGTCGCCCTGCTGATCGTGCCGCTGCTGCCGATCACCGCCAGCAGCACCGACAAGGCGGCGCACGCTGCGCCCGCTGCGGCAACGGCCCCGGTGGCGGCGGCTGCCGCTTCGGCCGCCGCTTCGGTCGCCGACACCGCCTCGGCCTCGGCGCAGGCCGCCATGCCCGCTGCGTCAGCCGCCTCGAACTGACCGGCTGGCCTCCAGGCCAAGCCCGGCGCCGCAAGGCGACCGGGCTTTTTTTGTGCCTTCACCGCGCTGTCAGGCTGGCGAAAAACTGCTGTCCTATGCTGCGCCACCCCCTTCAAACCAACCCTCAGGAGCCGACATGGCAAGAGACGTATTTGTGGTCAGCGCGGCACGCACCGCGATTGGCACTTTTGGCGGCGCACTCAAGGACAGCCCGCCGGTGGACCTGGCGACCTTGGTAGTCAAGACCGCCCTGGCACGCTCGGGCGTGGCCAGCGACAGCGTCGGCCACCTGGCGATGGGCACGGTGATCGTGACCGAACCCCGCGACCTGTACCTCAGCCGGGTCGCGGCGATCAACGCCGGGCTGTCCAAACAGACGCCGGCCTTCAACGTCAACCGGCTCTGCGGCTCGGGCCTGCAGGCGATCATTTCGGCGGCGCAAGCCATCCTGCTCGGCGACTGTGAAGTTGCGGTCGGCGCGGGCTGCGAGGTGATGTCGCGCGGCGCCTACCTGATGCCTGCCGCCCGTTTCGGCGCGCGCATGGGCGACGCCCCGATGCTCGACCTGATGGTCGGCGCGCTGCACGACCCGTTCGACAAGATCCACATGGGCATCACCGCCGAGAACGTGGCCGCGCAGTTCGGCATCAGTCGGCAGCAGATGGACGAATTGGCGGCCGAGAGCCACCGCCGCGCCGCCGCCGCGATTGCCGCCGGCCGCTTCAAGGAGCAGATCGTGGCGGTGATGCTCAAGGGCCGCAAGGGCGAGGTCGCGTTCGACACCGACGAGCATGTCAAGGCCGACACCACGGTCGAGACCCTGGCCAAGATGCGCCCGGCGTTCAAGAAGGACGGCCTGGTCACGGCCGGCAACGCCTCGGGCATCAACGATGGCGCTGGTGCGGTGGTGCTGGCATCGGGCGAGGCAGTCCAGGCGCAGGGCCTGAAGCCGCTGGCGCGCCTGGTCGGCTATGCCCACACCGGGGTTGAGCCGACCATCATGGGCATAGGCCCGGTCTCGGCCACCCGCAAGGTGCTGGCGCGCACCGGCCTGCAAATCGCTGACATGGCGCTGATCGAGGCCAACGAGGCCTTCGCCGCGCAGGCCTGCGCGGTCGCCCAGGAGCTGCAATTCGACCCAAACAAGGTCAACCCCAATGGCTCGGGCATCTCGCTCGGCCACCCCGTCGGCGCCACCGGCGCGATCATCACCACCAAGGCGCTGTACGAGTTGCAGCGCATCGGCGGCCGCTACGCGCTGGTGACCATGTGCATAGGCGGTGGCCAAGGGATCGCGGCGGTGTTCGAGCGCTGCTGAGGGCCCCCAGACCTGCCGCTTCGCGTCAGGCCCCCCGAGGGGGCAAGGAAACTCGGGAGCGGCCCTTCGTTTCCTTGAGAGGGCCGGGCGCGGCTGGCCGCACCATGCGTCAAACTGCGGCACCCGCCACCGCTTGAAAGCAATCGCCATGCAACTCCGCCTCCTCGGCCGCTCCGGCCTGAACGTCGCCCCGCTGGCCTTTGGCGGCAATGTGTTTGGCTGGACCGCCGACGAGGCGACCAGCTTCTCGCTGCTCGACGCGTTCGTTGACGCCGGCTTCAACCTGGTCGACACCGCCGACGTCTACTCGCGCTGGGCGCCAGGGCACCAAGGCGGCGAATCAGAGCGCGTGATCGGGCGCTGGCTCAAGGCCAGCGGCAAGCGCGAGCGCATCGTGCTGGCGACCAAGGTCGGCATGGACATGGGCGACGCACGCAAGGGCATGTCGGCACGCTGGATCCGCCAGGCGGTCGAAGACTCGCTGACCCGGCTGCAGACCGACCGCATCGACCTCTACCAGTCGCACCTTGATGACGCCAGCGTGCCCTGGGACGAGACCCTGGGCGCCTTTGCCGATCTGATCCGCGCCGGCAAGGTGCGGGCCATCGGCGCCAGCAACATCAGCGCGCCGCGACTGCAAGAGGCGCTGGACGCCAGCGCCCGGCTCGGCCTGCCGCGCTACGAGTGCTTGCAGCCCGAATACAACCTGGCCAACCGCGCGCCCTACGAGGCGGCGCTGCAGGCCCTGTGCGTGGACCAGGGCGTCGGCGTGATCAACTTCTACAGCCTGGCGCGCGGCTTCCTGACGGGCAAATACCGCAGCGAGGCCGACCTGGGCAAGAGCCCGCGCGGCGCCGGGGTCAAGGCGGGCTATTTCAATGAACGTGGCTGGCGCATCCTGGCCACGCTGGACAAGCTTGCAGACGCCCTTCGCGCCACCCCGGCACAGGTAGCGCTGGCCTGGCAGATGCGCCAGCCGGGCATCACGGCGCCGATTGCCAGCGCCACCAGCCTGACCCAGTTTGCCGAGCTGGCGCGGGCCGCCAGCCTCGACCTGGACGCCGCCTCGCTGGCCGAACTGACACAAGCCAGCGCGGCCTGAGCAACAGCAGCGCGGCAATCCGGTCGCCTGGCGCCTGCCGGTTGGAGTCGAACCCGTGCTGCCCGCAGCGAACAGCTTTGTCCTGCTCAACCCGCATGCCGCTGGCGGACGCGCCGCGGCTTGGTCGCCACGCATCGCCGCGCACCTGCGCGCGAACGCCCCCGGCGCCAGCCTGCACTGCGCCGACAGCGTGGCGCAGGCCTTGGCGCTGTTGCAAGGCTGGCCGCCCGGCAGCCGGGTGGTGCTGGCCGGGGGCGACGGCACGCTGCACCAGATGCTGCCGGCCTTGCTGGCACGAGGCCACAGCCTGGCATTGCTGCCCTGCGGCACCGGCAACGACACCGCCAGGGCGTTCGGCCTCTACGGTATGCGCTGGTCCGCAGCGCTGGACTTTGGCCTGCGCGCCCCGGCGCTGGCCACCGATCTCGGCCAGATCACGCAGACCACCGCCGCCGGGCAACGCATCACCCACTTCATCAGCAGCCTGGCCGCGGGCTTTGACGCCGCCGTGGCGCAACGCGCCCTGCGCGCGCCGGGCTGGCTGCGTGGCATGCCGCGCTACCTCTACGCCACCTTGGCCGAACTGGCGGCGCTGCGCCGCTTCAGGCTGCGGGTGACGGCCGGTGAGCGCCTGCTGCACCAGGGCGACACCCTGTTTGCCTCGGTGCTGAACACCCGCAGCTATGGCAGCGGCATGCCGATCGCACCGCAGGCGCGGCTCGACGATGGCCAGCTCGATCTGGTCGTCGCCGGCAGCTTTGGCCGGGCCGGCGCGCTGGCGATGATGCCGCTGCTGCTGAGCGGCCAGCATCCACGCCATCCCCGGGTCGGCCTGTTTGCGGTCCAGGCGCTGCGCATCGAGGCCAGCCCGGCGCTGCCGCTTGCCGCCGACGGCGAGGCCCTGCCAGACGCCACCGACATTGAAGTGCGGGTGCTGCCCGGCGCATTGCCGGCGGTGCGCCGACCGGTCTGAGCCGGCTCAATCCTCGCGCGCCACAAACGCCAGCGCCTGGTGCGCGTTGCGCAGCGGATGGCGCTGCTTGAAGCTGGCCGCCAGCAGCCGGCCGCGGGCCGCGACCAACGACGCCACGACGCCATCTGGCCAGCCCACGGACGCCAGCGCGTCCACCGCCAGCGAGGTCTTGAGCCAGTGCACGGCAAAGATGTCCAGCCCCAGGCCGTGGTCCATGACCTGCTGCTGCCAGGGCGTTGCCAGCGCGGCCGAGCCGGACCAGCGCGCCAGTTCATCGTCCAGGTGCAGCCTGGCGTCCAAGTAAGGCGTGTTGCGCCCGACGAACAGGCCCAATTGCAGCAGGCCGGCCGGCCACAGCGGCGAGTCGGCCGGCAGCAGCGCGTGCAAGGCCTGGGCAAAGGTCAGGCCATGGCTGAAGTCCAGCCAGCCGACGTTGTCGGCGACGGCGTTGTCGGCACGGGTCGCGACCCGCACGTCAAAGCGCAGCAATTGGTGGGCGGCGGCCTGGGCCAGCACCGGCAACAGGTCGGCGACCGGCGCAGCGGCGATTGCCAGCAGCGCCGCCAGGGTCTGCTTGACCGACCGGCCTTGCAGCGCCTGGACAGCGGGCGGGGCGTGGCGGGCGCCGGCTGCAGCCGCCTCGGGCCAGGCCGCCAGAGCCGGGGCGTAGGCACGAAAGTCGGGCAGCAAATCCTCGCGCGTGGCGTAGATCAGAGCGCGCAGCCACAGCCGCAGCAGCGGGCGGGCGGCGCCCGCACCCAGGCGCGGCAGCAGCAGGCGCAGGTGCTGCAGGTAGATCAGCGAATGGCCGAAGTCGTTGTAGTGCGCCAGGGCCGCCCGCGTCAGCGTCGGCAGCAGGTCTTCGACACCCCGGCCGGCACCCAGCGCGCCCTGGAGCAGGGCCAGGGCGGTGGCCTCGTCCTGGGCCTCGACTGCCGCCAGGAAGGCGTCGGCGTCCCAGGCCAAGACGGCCTCGGTGTAGGGACATGCTGGCTCGCGCAGGCACTCGATGCTGAGGTAGCCCAGCGCCTCGGCCAGGCAGGCCAGGCGCGCAGCAGGGTCGGTCTGGCCATCGCGCAGGCGCAGCCAGGCCTCGGCGGCCGCGTGCGCATGGGTCATGCCATAGCGGAAGCGGTCATGGCTGCAGGCGATGGCGTGCAGCAGCACGGCCTCTGCCGTGGCGCCGGCCTTCTCCGCTCGGGCCAGCTCGCGGGCAATCCGCGGCCGGTCGTTGTCGGCCATCGCCGCGTCGAGTTGGGCCAGCGCCTGGGCGATGCGTTCGGCGGGGCCGGGCTCCTGCAGGTCGATCTGGACCTGGCCGTCCTGCACCCGCGCCGGGTAGACGCGCAGCCGGTCGCCGCCGTAGAGGTTGGCGCCGCCCTGGCGCAGGTCGAACTTCCAGTTGTGCCAATGGCAGGTGAGCACACAGTCCGGGCCCAGATCGCCCTCGACCAGCGGATAGCCCTCGTGCGGGCAGCGGTTGTTGCAGGCGTGGACCTGGCCGTCCTGGAGGAACAGCGCGATTTGCCGGCCGCGCAGCTTGACGGTCATCGCGCCCTTGGCTTGCAGCGCCGGCAGCGGCGCCGCTGCGGTCCAGTCAGGCGGGCTGTGGCATGGCTCGGTCATGGCCCATTCTGCGACCAGGGCCGCCGGCTGTGGCTGGCGCCGACGCTATTGCCGCGATAGCCCGGGCGCCATGGCTCAACGGCCTGGGTGAACGGCGGCAGGTGCTCAGCCCCAGACCGACCGCGCCACCTCGACCACCCGCTCCAGCTTGCGCCACTGGTCGTCAGCCGAGAGCGCGTTGCCATGGTGGGTGCTGGAGAAACCGCACTGCGGCGACAGGCAGAGCTGCTCCAGCGGCACGATCTTGGCCGCCTCATCGATGCGCCGCTTCAGCGCGTCGGCGCTCTCCAGCTCGCCCTGCTTGGTGGTGACCAAACCAAGCACCACCCGCTTGCCCGGCGGCAATTTGCGCAAGGGCTCGAAGCCACCGGCGCGGGCCGAGTCGAACTCCATGAAGTAGCCGTCCACATCGGTCGAGAACATCGCCTCGACCACCGGGTCGTAGCCGCCCTCGGCGACCCAGGCGCTCTTGAAGTTGCCCCGGCAGGTGTGGATCGTCACCGCCATGTCGGCCGGCCGGTCGGCCAGGGCCGCATTGATGACTGCGGCGTAGCGCCGTGGCAGCCGGTCCGGGTCGTCACCATTGGCCAGGCAATTGGCGCGGATCTTCGGGTCGCACAGGTAGGCGAAGCTGATGTCGTCAAGCTGCAGGTAGCGGCAGCCGGCAGCAGCCAGGTGGGCGATGGCCTGGCGGTAGGCGGCGGCCACGTCGTCCCAGAAGGCGTCGAGGTCAGGGTAGACGCTGCGCGAGACCGCCGCCCGGCCGCCGCGCAGGTGCAGCATCGAGGGCGAAGGGATGGTCATCTTCGCCACCGCCCCGGCAGGGCCGGCGACTGCGGCCAGAAAGGCGAAATCCGCGGCCATGATTGGCCCGCTGCAGGCTACCCGGCCAGTGACCGAGGCGATGGGCGGCTGCTCACTCTGGCCGGCGATCTGGAACTTCTGCCCGCTGTTCTCGGTCAGGGTCACGCCGTCAAGCTGGCCCAAAAAATCCAAATGCCACCAGTCGCGCCGGTACTCGCCGTCGGTCACCGCCTGCAGGCCAAGGTCGATCTGCCGCTGCACCGCCTCGCGCACCGCCTGGTCTTCGGCCTCGCGCAGGGCCGGCGCGGCCAGGTCGCCGCGCTTGAAAGCGGCACGGGCCTGGGCCAGGGCGGCGGGGCGCAGCAGGCTGCCGACTTGGTCGGCACGGAACGGCGGGCGGGGGGTGGCAGCGGTCATGGTCAGGCAGAGTCTGGGCGGACACCATCATCCCCGCCGCCCGGGCTATCCACCATAGGTGGGCGCACCAAGCCCGGCCAGAATCCCGGCCAAGCCCAGCCACCAGGAGTCGATGCCCATGAATGCCCCCCTGCCCTTGCCCGCGTTGGCCGAGATCCGCGCCCATGACGCCGAGATGGTCGCGATCCGCCGGCAGATCCACAGCAACCCCGAACTGGCCTACCAGGAGCACGCCACCGCCGACCTGGTCACCGAGCGCCTGACGCGCTGGGGCTACGAGGTCCACCGCGGCCTGGGCGGCACCGGCGTGGTCGGCACGCTGCGCGCCGGCAGCGGCAGCCGCCACCTCGGCCTGCGCGCCGACATGGACGCGCTGCCGATCACCGAGGCCAGCGGCAAGCCCTGGGCCAGCCAGGTGCTGGGCAAGATGCACGCCTGCGGCCATGACGGCCATACCGCGATGCTGCTGGCCGCCGCCCGCCACCTCGCGGCGACGCGCAACTTTGACGGCATCCTGCACCTGGTGTTCCAGCCCGCCGAAGAGGGCCAGGCCGGGGCGCGCAAGATGCTCGAGGACGGCTTCCTTGAGCTGTTCCCCTGCGAGGCGATCTTCGGCATGCACAACATGCCGGGCCGGCCAGAGGGCCAGTTCGTCGCCGTGCCCGGCTTTGCCCTGGCCAGCTCCGACTCGGCCACCATCACGGTCCGCGGCAAGGGCGGCCATGGCGCGATCCCGCACCTGACGGTAGACCCGGTGGTGGTCGGCGCGAGCATCGTGATGGCGCTGCAGACCATCGTCTCGCGCAATGTCGCGCCGCTGGACACCGCCGTGGTCACGGTCGGCGCATTTCTCTCGGGCGACGCCCCCAACGTCATCCCCGGCACGGCCGAGTTGCGCCTGACGGTGCGCGCCTTCAGCCCCGAGGTGCGCGACCTGCTGCAACGCCGCATCACCGAGATCGCCCAGGCCCAGGCCGCCGTCTACGGCGCCAGCGCCGACGTCGACTACCAGCGCCGCTACCCGGTGTTGTTCAACCACCCCGAGCAGACCGCCTTCTGCCGCCAGGTGCTGACCGACTGGCTCGGGCCCGAGGGCCTGGTGCAGAACGCCAAACCCGAGACCGGCAGCGAGGACTTCGCCTTTTTTCTGGAGAAGATCCCCGGCTGCTATGTCTTCATCGGCAACGGCGTCGGCAGCGAGGGCGGCTGCATGGTCCACAACCCGGGCTACGACTTCAACGACCGGGTGCTGGGCACCGGGGCGAGCTACTGGGTACGGCTGGCGGAGAAATACCTGGCCAAGGCAGGCTGAACTGCGGCCGGCTTTTCAATCCACCCGGTCCTGCTCCAGCCGCTGCCAGCGCGCCACCCCGTCGCCAACCAGCCACCGCCTTGCCCGACCCTCGGCCACCAGTCGGGTGAGGTGGACCAGGCTCTCGCCGGTGGACATGTTGAGGGAATCGGGGTCTCCCATTTCCCCTGATCCCCGCTTCGCTGCCTCCCTCCCGCACCGCAGAGAGCCTAGGGCGAAATGGGAGACGCCAGGCCTCCGCTTCAGGTGTCACTGGCCGCACGCGGCAACTGCTGCACTGCGCAAAGAAGCCATTGCTCCGTAACTATTCCTCAGTTACGATGCTGGCGTAGCGTCTACGATCCATGTCGAAGCATCAAAAGGCTCTTGCTCGGCTGTGCGCGAACCCGCCACCCTCGAATCTCAAATGGGCTGAACTCAAGACTGTGCTTGAGCACCTCGGCTACGAGATGCTCAAGGCGTCGGGCTCGCGGCGAAAGTTCTATCACCCTGGGAAGCAAGCGTTGATTAGCTGTCACGAACCCCATCCCTCGCCAAATGTCGACAAAGGGTGCGTTGTCGACGTCGTTGACCATTTGCGCTCCTACGGCTTCATCAAGTGACATCCATGGACCTGCTTCAATACAACGGATACGAAGGAACGGCTGAGCTCGACATGACGCGCTGCACATGCCGCGGCCGTGTGCTCTTCATTCACGATCTGGTCACATACGAGGCGAAGACTCCCGACCAGCTCCAAAAGGAGTTTGAGGCGGCGGTGGACGACTATATCGAAACATGCAAACAGGTCAGTAAGGAGCCGCAACGTCCGTTCAGGGGGCTCTTCAACGTTCGCGTAGCCCCAGCGCTTCATCGAACCGCAGTGGTGCGAGCAACGAGCGAAGGCGTTTCCCTCAACGATATCGTCGTTCAGGCACTGACTTCGTATCTGAACATTCGACCAGCGCTCGATCATCACGTAAAGGTCACATTGGATGGCGCGCCCACCGCAACAAAAACCTTCCGAACGGTGACCTCGAACGAACTGCAATGGGTACACCCCCATGTCCACTGACATACCTGCGGTCGCTGGCTCACCTGTGCCAGTTGGCACGCCACTCGGGATCAAGGAACTGACCGCTGCCCTGGTGAGGCATTACAAGCTTCACGAGGGGCTCTACGATCTCTTTCTCGAGTACCAATTTGCCCTTGGAAATTTCGGTCCCAATCCAGATCAGGTTGTCCCAAGCGCGGTAATCGGGCTCTCGAAACTTGGAATAACGCGCGTCAGTCAGTCAGGCCCGCTTACCGTAGACGCCAGTGTAGTCAATCGACCACAGCCAACGATGCGCACAACACGCGCCAGTAGGGCGAAAGCCACCTGAGCCCGCAAGAAACTCGACGTACTGTGTGGACAAGTCCGCCCGCAGACCGCCTGATCGGCGTGAAAGCAAGGATAGTCCAAGCAGTTCAGGGGAGATTTCGCGTTGATTCAGGTCGCAGCACATCGAAATCGATTAAATTGACTGCCCCGATTGGGGTAAGCATAGTGGGAACGACATAGAGCAGAGGCTCCTGAGGTGTCACTTGTTTGAAGCCGATGTGCCGCCATCAATGAGCTTCGAGGTGCACCTCTGACTTAGGAAGCGGTCCACCTTTGCTTGTTGCGCGGCAGCCGTGTCTGAGGCTTTGTAGAGTACGTGAGGCTTCACAAATCACCAACTCGTCCGTCGC
>JANXYH010000058.1 GCA_025350145.1 Burkholderiales bacterium
CGCTGTGCGACCAGCGGCAGGGGCATCTGCTGGTAGTCGTCGTTGAAGACCTCGAAGCTGTAGTCGCCCCGGTAGCCCAGCGCCGCCAGGCGCATCACCACGTCGGCCACCTGCTGGCTGTGCACCCCTTCGCCGGGAAAGACCCGGAAGGTGCGGGCGGTGCTGATGCGCTCCTCGACGGTGCGGATTTCTTGCCACATGAAGTCGGCCAACTGGACCAGGAAGATCTTGCGCGGGTCGACCAAATCGAGTTCGTCCAGCGCGGTTTTGCTGGCAAAAGCATGGAACGAATCGAAGCCCAGGCCGAGATTGGGGGCGTCGGCCCTGCAAACGATTTCCCAGGCGCTGGTGAACTCGTTGATGGTGCGCCCCCAGGACAGGCCCTCGTAGGCGATGCGGATGCCCAGCGGCACCGCCAGCATCGCCAGTTTGCGCAGATCGCGGGCGATGTGGTCCAGGTCGGCGCTGGCGTGCGGGCTGGTCGACGAGCAGACCAGCAGCACCGGCGCGCCCAGCGATCTGGCCATCTCCAGCATCGCCTTGGCGATGTCGACCTTGTAGTCGTGGAGGTGGCCGGACAGGCCCTCGAAGTCGCGCAGCACCTGAAAGCCGGTGACGCGCAGGCCGCTGGCCTTAACCGCCCGCACCGCCGCGGCGATGCCCTGCGGGTGGCCGTTGATGTCGTTGGCCTTGAGCATGACTTGGCTGAAACCGGCCTCGACCATGGCCTGCAGCTTGGCCTCCAGCGGCCCTGCAAACGAGATCGTGTCCATCCCGAAGTCGTCGAAATTGCCGCTGCGCTGGCTCATGTCGGTCTGGCCTCAGGCTTGGTCGTGGACCAGTTCGAACATCACCCCGCCCAGCCAGTTGCGGGTCAGCGCGCCGCGGTCCTCGGTGTGCAGCGCGCGGGACTCGACGAACTCGACCCCGCGCAAGCGCAGCGCCGCCACCGCCGCCGCCACGTCCGGGCAGCCCAGGCCCATGCGCTGCAGGGTTTCGTCGCCGTCGACCTCGACGATGCCGGGCTCGGGCTCGATCAGTTGCAGGTAGAAGCTGCGGCAGGGGCTGCGCAGGATCCGGCCCTTGGGCATGATGCCAAAGCGCTGGTCGTCGGGCAGTTCGTCAAAGCCGAACAACTCACGGTAGAACTCGGCCCAGTCGTCCATGCGGTCGGTGCCGATGTACTGGACGATGCCAAACCAGTGCAGGCCGACCTCGGCGGCGGGGCGCTGGTCGACGCCGGGGATGGGGACGAAATCCACGTCCCAGATCGAGAAGCTGTCGAAACGGTCGACGAAATAGATGCGGCTGCTGCCCACGCCGTGGATCGCCGGGATGTTCAGCTCCATCACCTCGACATGGCTGGGCACGGCCCAGGCACCGCGGTCAAGCGCCCGGCGGTAGGCCGCAGCGGCGTCGCGCACCCGCAGGGCGACGGCGGCGATCACCGGTGTCTCGGTCGGCTGCACGCTGCTCGGGCGGGCGCTGACATGGGCGTTGATGACCACGTTCATCGCCCCCTGGCGGTACAGCAGCACCTCGCGCGAGCGGTGCCGGGCGATTGGCCTGAAGCCCATCATCTCCAGCACCTGGCCCAGCGCCTGCGGCCGGCTGGTGGCGTACTCGATGAATTCGATGCCGGCCAGGCCGAGCGGGTTGGGCACCTCGCCCAGGGCTTCGCGGTCGCGGGTTTCGGTCATGGCGTGGTCCTGTGGGCGGCTGGGGTTCGGTGCTGGCCGATCATGGCGTCGCAGTCGCCACGGCAGCGGCGGCCCCACCCAGGAACAAGCGCTCGATGTTCGGGTCGGCCAGCAACTCGCCCGCCGCCTTGTGCAGCACCAGGCGGCCGGACTCCAGGGCAATCGCCTCGTCGGCCATCTTCAAGGCGCTCTTGACGTTTTGCTCGACCATCAGCACCGTGGTGCCGCCGTCGGCGAGCTTGCGCAGCAGCTTGAACACATCCTGCACCACCAGCGGGCTCAGGCCTATGGACGGCTCGTCGATCAGCAGCACCTTGGGCCGCAAGAGCAGCGCCCGACCGACCTCGAGCTGCTTTTGCTCGCCGCCCGACAGCGCCGAGGCAGCGCTGTGGATCCGCTCGCTGACCCGCGGGAACAGCGCCAGCACCTCGGGGATGCGCTCATGCGTGGTCTTCATGCCCAGGGTGATGCCACCCAACTCCAGGTTCTCGTAGACCGAGAGCTGGCCGAACAGGTTGCGGCCCTGCGGCACGAAGGCCACGCCATGGCGGACCAGCAGCTCCTTGGCCGAGGCACCGGTGATGTCCTGGCCGTCCAGTCTGATCCTGCCCTGGCGCACCTTGAGCAGACCGAACAGGGTCTTGAGCACGGTCGACTTGCCCGCGCCGTTGGGGCCCAGCAGCAGGGTGATCTTGCCGCGCCGGGCCTGCAGGCTCAGGTTGTTGAGGATCATGAACTCGCCGTAGCCGGCGACGACGTTGTCGAACTCGATCGCGACATCGCTGTTTGTCATTTCTATCCTTTGCGACGACATCACGCCGCTCAATCGCGCAGACTTTGCCAACCGAGCGGCCGCCGCGGAACCGGCTTTGCCGGGCCGCTGGGGGCGCCCCCTCTTGAGCGCCCCCAGGCGGCGGCAAAGGCCCGCCACCGCCCCCCGAGGGGGTGAGTCAACTCGGGAGCGGCCCTTCGTTGACTCATGAGGGGGAGGCGCAGCAGGCGCTTCGGGGGTGGGCCACCCGTCAGCTCCCGAGGTAGGCGTCGAGCACCTGCTTGTTGCCCCGGATCTGCTCCGGCGTGCCGATCGCCATGACCTTGCCCTCGACCATCACCATGATGCGGTGGCACAGGTCCATGACGAAATCCATGTTGTGCTCGATCACCACGAAGCTGCCGGCGCGGGTCTTGTTCAGCGCCTTGAGCAGGCTGCTGATGCCGCCGACCAGGCTGGGGTTGACGCCGGCGCAGGGCTCGTCGAGCAGTACCAGGTCGGGCTCGCTCATGAAGGCCATGGCGATGTCGACCAGCTTCTGCTGCCCATAGCTCAAGCTGCCGGCCGGCTTGTCGGCGACATGGCCGATGCGGAACTGCTGGATCAGCGCGTCGGCCTTGGCGCCCAGGCCGCAATCGCCGGGCGCGAACATGCGGCCGGCCATGCTGCCGACATGCTCCTGCGCGGCCACCAGCAGGTTGTCGCGCACGCTCATCTTGCCGAACACCTGCAGCGTCTGGAAGGTGCGGCCGACGCCACGCTGGTTCAGCGCCATCGGGCTCAGCGAGGTGATGTCCTGACCCTTGAGCTCGATCGCCCCGGCATCGGGCGTAATCTGCCCGAGCACGCTGTTGAACATCGTCGTCTTGCCCGAACCGTTGGGCCCGATGACGCCGAAGATCTCGCCCGGCATGACCTCAAAGGAGACGCCGTCGACCGCCTTGATGGCGCCGTAGGCCTTCTTCAGGCCGCTGACTTTGAGCAGCGCTGTGGCCATCTCAGGCTCCTGCCTTGATTGCAGCGGCGGCGGCGCTGCGGGCGGCCGAGGCCTCACGCGCCAGGCGCTTGGCGCGCAGCCGGTCGGGGATCGACAGCAGTCCGTCCGGCAGCCACAGCATCAGCAGCACCACCGCGCCGCCGAACACGAACAGGTACCAGCCCTGGGCAAAGCGCAGCCACTCGGGCAGCAGCACGCCGACCGCCGAGCCCAGCACCGGGCCGAAGAAGTAGCCCGAGCCGCCGACCACGACCATCAGGTACATCATGATCGAGGCGCCGACGCCGAACGGTGCGGGCTCGATGAACTCGACCAAGCAGGCGTAGAGCCCGCCGGCGACGCCGGCATAGACCGCCCCGATGGCGAACGACAGCAGGGTGTAGGCCTGGATATTGACACCCAGGCTCTCGGCCCGGATCGGGTTGTCACGCAGGGCCATGAAGGCCTTGCCCCAGGGCGAGCGCAGCAATCCCCAGAGCAGCGCGCCCATGACCACGGCCAGCACCAGCACCAGGTAGTAGTAGGCCAGCGCACCGGCCAGCGACAGGCCCAGCAGTTCCGGTCGGCTGATGTTGTTGATGCCAAAGGTGCCGCCGGTCAGCCATTCCTCGTTGCGCATCACCAGCCAGATCGCGGTGTTGAAGCCCAGCGTGGCAAAGGCCAGGTAGATGGTCTGCACCCGCAGCGCCGGAAAACCCAGGCCCAGGCCGATCAAGAAGCAGCCTACGGCCGCCAGCGGCAGGCCGATCCAGAAGCTGACCCCGGCCTTGAGCAGGATCGCCACGGTGTAGGCGCCGATGCCGAAGAAGGCCGCATGGCCCAGCGACTTCTGGCCGGCATAGCCGACCGTCAGGTTCAGGCCCATGGTGGCGATGATGAACACCAGCCAGGTGCTGAACAGGTAGACGCCGTAGCTCTTGAGCAGCGGCGGCACGGCGACCATCAGGGCCAGGATGGCCAAGCTGCCGATCAGGTGGGTCTTTTTCATGCCGACAACTCCAAGTGGCGTTGCGTGACGTTCGTGGCTGCGCGCTGGCCCAACCCAGCGGCCGCCGCGGAACCGGCTTTGCCGGGCCGCTGGCGGCGCCCCCTTGAGGGGGAGGCGCCGCAGGCGCTTCGGGGGTGGGCCACTGACGCGCAGGCGCTTCGGGGGTGGGCCATTGACGGGCAGGCGCTTCGGGGGTGGGCCGTCATACCTTGCGCTCGACCTTCTTGCCCAGCAGCCCCTGCGGCTTGAACAAGATCACCAGCATGAACAGCACCAGCGCGACCGCGTCCTTGTAGGCCGGCGAGATGTAGGCCGCGGCCAGGTTCTCGGCCACGCCGACGATCACCCCGCCGAGCAGCGCGCCACGGCTGTTGTTGAAGCCGCCGATGATGGCCGCGAAGAAGGCCTTGTTGCCCAGCGATTCGCCCATGTCGAACTTGGCCAAGTAGGTGGGCGTGACCAGCAGCGCCGCGGCGCAGGCCAGCAGGGCGTTGATGGCGAAGGTGTAGAAGATCATCCTGGCGACGTTGATACCCAGCACCGTCGCGCTCTCGGTGTTCTGCGCCACCGCCTGCATCGCCCGGCCGGTGACGGTCTTGCTCAGGAACGCCTGGGTGGCCAGCACCAGCACCAGGGCCAGGGCCAGCGTGCCCAGGTCGGCCAGGGTCACGGTCACGCCGGCCAAGTTGAACAGTTGGTCGGCAAACAAGCTGGGAAAAGCATGGGCCTCGGCGCTGTAGCCGGCGCGCACGCCGTTGCGGGCGGCAATCGCCAGGCCGATCGTCGCGACCACGATCGGCATCATGCCGAAGCGCAGCAGCGGGTCGGCGATGCCGCGCTTGAACAGCCAGCCCAGCACCAGCACCGCGACCACGCAGGTGGCGGCAAACGACAGCAGCAGCGGCAGGCCCAGGGCCGAGAAGGCCAGCATCATGAAGGCCGGCAGCATCACGAACTCGCCCTGGGCGAAATTGATGGTGCCGCTGGCCTGCCAAAGCAAGGTGAAGCCCAGCGCCGCCAGGGCATAGATGCTGCCGGTGGCAAAGCCGGACAAGGCAAGCTGCAGGAAGTCGGTCATGGCGGCGCCTGGGTGGGTTCATGCGCCGGGCCCGCCCGGCGCGGCAGTCGTCAGACCTTACTTCTTGGCCGACAGCGCCGGCAGCACTTCCTTGACGACCTGTTTGCCGTTCTTGACCTCGACCATGAAGCTCTCGCGGTCGATGTCGCCCTTGTCGTCGAAGCTCAGGTCCATCAACACCCCCGGCTCCTTGGCGACCTTGATGGACAGACCGTGCAGCGCCTTCGCCACCGCCACGCGGTCGAGCTTGCCGACCTTTTCGATTGCCGCCTTGAGCACATAGACGCCGCTGTAGCCCTTGATGCCGTTGTGGTCGGAGATGGTGCCGGTGGCCTGGTAGTACTTGGCCTTGAACTTGAGCATCAGCGGGTTGTCGGCGTCCACCGTCAGGCCGACGTGGGCGATCGCGCCGTTGGCAGCGTCGCCGGCCAATTCGATCACTTTCTGCCCGGTCAGCGTGGTCTCGCCGACCAGCGGCTTGTTCACGCCCTGCTTGCGCAGCTCACGCAGCGCCCGCGCCGATTCTTCCTCGTTGGTGTAGACGAAGATCGCGTCGGCATTGGCCTGCTTGGCCTTGAGCACCGGCGCCGAGAAATCGATCTGGCCGGAGTCGGTGGAGATGTCGGCCACGACCTTGACGCCCTGCGCCTCCAGCGCCTTGCTGATCGCGTCGCGCCCGCCCTTGCCGAAATCGTTGTTGACGTAGATCACGGCCACCGTCTTGGCCTTCAGGCCGGTGGCGATGTAGCGCGCCACCTTGGGCATCGCCGTGTCCTGGGTGAAACTGGTGCGGAAGATGTAGGGGTTGCCCTGCTTGGTGATGGCGGCGGCCTCGCCACCGGTGAAGTTGGGAATCTCGGCGCGCTTGGTCTCGGCCATGCTGACCATGATCGAGCCCGAGAAGACCGGGCCGAACACGGCGAAGACGTTGTCGTCCACCGCTTTGGCGGTCAGGCCCTTGGCCACGCCGGGGTTGGACTGGGTGTCCGAGGCGGTGTGCTCGATCTGCTTGCCGAGGATGCCGCCGGCGGCGTTGATCTCCTTAACGGCCAGCTCGACGCCGTTCTTGAACATCGTGCCCGAGGTCGCGCCGGCGCCCGAGAGTTCATACAGACCGGCCAGCTTGACCGTAGCTTGGGCCAGCGCGGGCAGGCTGCACAGCAGGCTGCTGGCCAGGGCGATGGCCGATAGGCCGGTCAGGGTGCGGCGGGTGAGTTTCATTGCAGAGTCTCCAGTCTGGGAAGTAAGGCAGGTTCAGGGATCAACCGGCCTTGAGGGCCAGTTGCGCACACAACTTGGGTCGGCCGCCACCGCGCGTGCGATCTCGGTGAAGCCGTCCAGATTGACGTTGGCCTGGTGCCCCCGCTGAGTCAGGCCCGGACCAGTCTCGCCGGCCGCTCGGCCAGCAGGCTGTCCAACACGGCCGCAGCGTCATCAAGCTGGTCGACCGCCGCAGACAGCGCGCCCGCGCTATTGAACCGCAAATGCCAGCACCTGACGATCAGGTCAAATCCGCAGGCTGCGACCCGTCTAGGCCCTGTGAAGCTGACGTGAAAAGGGCCGCAATGCGGCCCCAGGGACTGAAACCTCAATCCAGCCGCATCAGTCGCGGGCGTAGATGTCCACGTCCTTGGTCTCGGGCACGAGCAGCAGGCCGATCACGAAGCACACGGCGGCGATCACGATCGGGTACCACAGACCGTAGAACATGTTGCCGTTGGCGGCGACCATGGCAAAGGTGATCGACGGCAGCAGGCCACCGAACCAGCCGTTGCCGATGTGGTACGGCAGGCTCATCGAGGTGTAGCGGATGCGGGTCGGGAACAGCTCGACCAGCATCGCCGCGATCGGGCCGTAGACCATGGTGACGTAGATCACCAGGATGAACAGCAGGCCGACCACGGTCCACCACTGACCGCTGAGCAGCTCGATCGGCTTGGCCTTGGCCGGGTAGCCGGCGGCCTTGAGGGTGTCGGCCAGGTCCTTCTTGAAGGCCGCAATCGCCTTGCCCGAGGCTTCATCGAACTTGCGGTTGGCCACGGTGGCGGTGGCCGGCGGGATCAGCTCCTTGTCGCCGACCATGACCGTGGTGGCGGTGCCCTTGGCGGCAGCCTCGTTGGCGTAGCTGGCTGAGCTGCCGGTCAGGGCGCGCTTGGCGATGTCGCAGCCGGAGGTGAAGTCCACCTCGGTGGCCACCGGGCTGCCCTGGAACGAGCAGGTCGCGGGGTCGGCCTTGACAGTGATCTGCGCCGTGGCCTGGGCCTTGGCCAACTCGGGGTTGGCGGCGACGGTCAGGGCGTTGAAGATCGGGAAGTAGGTCAATACCGCCAGCAGCATGCCGCACAGGATGATGGGCTTGCGGCCGATCTTGTCCGACAGGGTGCCAAAGACGAGGAAGAAAGGCGTGCCCAGCAGCAGCGAGACGCCGATCATGACGTTGGCGGTGGCCGGGTCGACCTTGAGCGCGCTGGTGAGGAAGAACAGGGCGTAAAACTGCCCCGAATACCAGACCACGCCCTGGCCCATGACCAGGCCGAACAGCGCCAGCAGCACGATCTTGGCATTGCCCCATTGGCCGAAAGCTTCGGTCAGCGGCGCCTTGGAGACCTTGCCTTCTTCCTTCATCCGCTTGAAGGCCGGCGATTCGTTCATCGACAGCCGGATCCAGACGCTGACGCCGAGCAGGAAGATCGAGGCCAGGAACGGAATCCGCCAACCCCAGTCGCCGAAGTCCTTGTCGCCAAGGAAGGTGCGAATGCCCAAGATCACCATCAGCGACAGGAACAGGCCCAGCGTCGCGGTGGTCTGGATCCAGGCGGTGTAGGCACCGCGCTTGCCGTGCGGCGCGTGCTCGGCCACATAGGTGGCGGCACCACCGTACTCACCGCCCAGCGCCAGGCCCTGGAGGATGCGCAGGCCGACCAAGATGATGGGCGCGGCCATGCCGATGGTGGCGTAGCCGGGCAGCAGGCCCACCAGGAAGGTGGACATGCCCATGATCAGGATAGTGACCAAGAAGGTGTACTTGCGACCGATCATGTCGCCGAGACGGCCAAACACCAGGGCGCCAAAGGGGCGCACGATGAAGCCGGCGGCAAAGGCCAGCAGCGAGGCAATGAACTGCGCGGTCGGGTCCAGCGCGGCAAAGAACTGCTTGCCGATGAAGGCCGCGAGCGAGCCGTAAAGGTAGAAGTCGTACCACTCGAACACGGTGCCCAGAGAAGAGGCGAAGATCACCTTTTTCTCTTCGCTGGTCATGGGCTTGGGCGCGCCGCTGGAGGCGGTGTTGGCCTTGGAGGCTGTGGTTGCCATACGGATAGGTCTCCTCGTTGAATGCTGGCGCCCCAAGCTCAGGGCGCAGAAGCCGGACTATTCACGCCCGCTCTGACCCCCGTCTGACAGCAGGCCAACACAGGCTTACAAAATCAGGTCGAACCCTGTGCTGTCGTTTTGCAATGTGAGACTGCGGACGGTTTCGCGGGCAGATCAGCGGCTGGGTCGTTGCAAACCCGGAGGCTGCGCGCCGGCATCGTCCCAGGCCGGGCCGGCAAACCAGGCCTGGCCGGCGAGAAACGCGGCCAGCATGGCCAGCGCGTCCAGACCAAAGAAGGCCTTGCCACGGCAGACCAGGGTCGGCACGCCGAACAGGCCGCTGGCCACCGCCGACTCGGTACGGGCGCGCAACTCGGCCTTGACCTCGGCGCCATGCGGATCGCGCCAGGGCCTGAGTTCGGCCTGCAGCTCGGCCAGCCCCTGCGGCTCGTTCGGGTCGGCGCCATCGCGGCACCAGACATGGCGAAACAGCCGTTCGACCACCCGCCGGTTAGGCGTGCCGCCGGCCGGAGCGCAGGCCAAGGCCAGGCGCTGCATGGCCAGTGGATTGAACGGATGGGGACGCGGCAGGGCCAACGTTGTGCCCTGCTCGGCCGCCAACCAGGCGACTTGCCGGTAGGTCCAGTCGCGCTTGGGCGCGATCTCGGCCGGGCCTTTTTGGCCCCAGTGGCCGAGCACGCCGCCGAGCAGCACCGGGTGGTAGGCGAGGTTGACGCTGTGGCCTTCGAGCGCCTGGGGCAGGCGCTCAAAGGCCAGCCAGGCATAGGGAGAAATCACGTCGAAATAGAAGTCTATAGCGGTCATGTCGGCCTCAGGGCGGGGCTGGCTGGGCAGGGTCGCACTGGCGGGCGCCCCTGGCGGCAACCCAGGCGGCGCGCCGGGCTGGCAGCGCCTGCCAGACCGCGCGCTTGCCGGCATCGTCCAGCGTCGCCCAGGTGGCGATTTCGGCCAGGGTGCGCAGGCAACCCCGGCACCAGCCGCTGGCCTCGTGGATCGTGCACACCCGGTTGCAGGGGCTGGCCGCAGGGCCAACCGCGCCCTGTGGCTTGGGTAAAGCGGCTAGGCCCACGTCCGCCCCTGCTTGGTCAGCAGCGCCTTGCCGGCACGCGACACCGGCGGGCGGCCGAGCACCTCGGAGATGAACCCGCCGGCCTCGACCAGCCGGTCGAGATCAATGCCGGTAGCGATGCCCATGCCCTGCAGCATGAAGACCACGTCCTCGGTCGCGACATTGCCGGTCGCGCCCTTGGCATAGGGGCAGCCGCCCAGGCCGGCGACGCTGGTGTCGAAGTGGTGGATGCCGATTTCCAGGCACGCATAGATGTTGGCCAGCGCATGGCCGTAGGTGTCATGGAAATGGCCGCTGACTTCGGTCAGCGGGTAATGCCGCAACGCCCGCGCCATCACCGCCTGGACCTTGACCGGCGTGCCGGTGCCGATGGTGTCGGCCACGCCACAGTGCTGCACGCCGATGGCCTTGAGCGCGACCACGACGGCCTCGACCTCGTCGGCCGTGACCTCGCCCTGGTAGGGGCAGCCCAGGGCACAGGAGATGGCGCTGCGCACCTTCAATCCCGCCTCCCGCGCCGCCGCCACGACCGGGGCGAAGCGCGCGATGCTCTCGGCAATCGAGCAATTGATGTTGCGCTGGCTGAAGGCCTCGGTGGCGGCCGCAAAGACCACCACCTCGTCGGGTCGGGTGGCCGCGCCGCCGGCCAATGCCGCTTGCAGGCCGACCAGGTTGGGCACCAGCACCGAATGGCGGACACCGGCCGGCCGGGCAATCGCCGCCATCACCGCCGCGTTGTCGGCCATCTGCGGCACCCACTTCGGGCTGACGTAGCTGGTGACCTCGATTTCGCGCAGGCCGGCGGCCTGCAAGCGCGTGACCAGGGCAACCTTGTCCGCAGTGCTTACGTTTTGTTTCTCATTTTGCAGCCCATCCCGTGGGCCGACATCCACCAGCGTGACCTGGGACGGGTACATGGCAAACCTTGTGGCAGTGGTCGTGCCGACTATAGCCAGCAGGTGGCTGGCCGGACCGGGGAGCAGCCCGGCCGCCTGCGCGGACAGGCTGGCATTCGGACCGGGACAAAACTATTCACGGCCGGTCGGCGCGGTCTTGGGCGCACAATTCTTGGCCGCCGCTGGCTCGCCCCGATCCGCCGCGCGACACCCCCCTCGCATGTCCAACCGCCCTGCTGCCTTGCCCGTGCCTGCCGCCTTGCCCGTGCCTGTCGTCAACCCGACCGGCAGCCGGCTGCAATTGGCCACCCAGATGCACCAGTTGCTGCTGCGCGAGCTGGGCCACGGGATCGAGGTCGAGCGCCTGCTGACCCGCGAGCGCTACGCCCGCGATGTGCTGCTGGTCTGCGACGCGATGGCCGGCACCGAGCTGCCGCGCCTTTCCGCTGAATTTCGCCGCTGCCTGCCCGAGCCCAAGGCCAAGCCGCAGGCCGCGCCTGTCAGCCCGCCTGGCCATGTGCCACGCGCCAATGCCTGGGCGGCCGACACCTCCGGCTTTGGCGTCTCACGCCCGCCTGCGGATGCGGGCGGCGCCAGCACGCCCGGCCTCCTCGAGCCCGCCACTGCCAAGCCCAATCCGCCGTCGACCGCCCCGATCCTGGCCAGTGTGCGGCGCTGGTTGCCGCGGCTGCCCTGGGTCTGACTCGACCGGCCGGATTCGACCGGTCTGGTGTGCAGTCAGCGCTGCGACAGGCGCCTAGTCGACCAGCCTGAGCAGTTCCTGGCCTTCGGCCACCTGGTCGCCGACGGCGTACAGCCATTCGGCCACCACGCCGTCGCGCGGGGCATGCAAGGTGTGCTCCATCTTCATCGCCTCCATCACCGCCAGCGCCTGGCCGCGCGCCACGCCCTGGCCGGGGGCGGCGAGGAACGCGACCACCTTGCCCGGCATCGGCGCGCTCAGCCGGCCGGCGTCGCTGGCGTCCTCGCCGGCATGGGCGATGGCGTCGAGATCGCGCAGCAGCGCCATGCCCTGGGGCGCAAACACCGCCACCTTGTCGCCGCAGCGGAACACCTCCAGCCGCAGCCGCTGCGCGCCGAGCTGGACCGCGTGGGCGTGGTCGCCCAGCGGCTGAACGCTGATGGGCCACCGCTGGCCGCCGATCTCGAGCATGCTGCCGCCGCCGTGCTGGCCGAGCAGCGCCAGCGCTTGGGCGACGCCGGCATGTTCGACCTTGAAGTGGCGGCGCGACTGGCCATGCAGCCGCCAACCGTCGCGCCGCGACCAAATGTCGACGCCGTCAACGGCTGCCTCGGCCAGGGTGTCGGCGACCAGGGTGTCAGCGATCAGGCCAGCTGCGGCAATTTCCAGCGCCAGCGGCGGCTGGTGGAGCAGCACTGCGGCCTCGCGCTCGATCAAGGCGGTGTCGAGTTCGGCCGCGGCGAACGAGCGGCTGTTGACGACCCGGCGCAGGAACTCGGCGTTGTTGTGCGGCCCGACGATGCGGGTCTGCGCCAGGGCCGCGTCCAGCCGCGCCAGCGCCTGTGCCCGGTCGGCGCCCCAGACGATCAGCTTGGCGACCATCGGGTCGTAGTGCGGGCCGATGGTGTCGCCCTCGACCACCCCGGCGTCGACCCGCACCGCCGCCGATTCGGCCGCCCCGCCGGCGCTGCGCGCAAAGGCCACATGCGCCGGCCAGCGCAGCAGTTCGAGCCGGCCGGTGGCGGGCAGAAATCCGCCATCGGGGTTCTCGGCGCAGATCCGCGCCTCGATCGCGTGGCCGTTCAGGCGGAGCTGGTCCTGGCGCAGGGGCAGGGGCTGGCCGCTGGCCACGCGCAACTGCCACTCGACCAGGTCCAGCCCGGTGATGGCCTCGGTCACTGGGTGCTCGACCTGCAATCGGGTGTTCATCTCCATGAAATAAAAGTGCAGGTCGCCGTCGGGCAGGGGCTCGGCGATGAACTCGACCGTGCCGGCGCCGACATAGCCCACCGCCTGCGCCGCAGCCACCGCCGCCGCGCCCATCTCGGCCCGGCGCTGCGCCGACAGGCCGGGCGCGGGCGCCTCCTCAAGCACCTTCTGGTGGCGGCGCTGGACCGAGCAGTCGCGCTCGAACAGGTAGATGCATTGGCCTTGGCTGTCGGCAAAGACCTGGATCTCGATGTGCCGCGGGCGCAGCACATAGCGCTCCACCAGCACCTGGGCATTGCCGAAGCTGGACTGCGCCTCGCGCTGGCAGGACAGCAGCGCGGCGGCGAAATCCTCGGCCCGGTCGACCCGTCGCATGCCCTTGCCGCCGCCCCCGGCGCTGGCCTTGATCAGCACCGGGTAGCCGATCCGACCGGCCTCGGCGGCCAGCAGTGCGCCGTCGTTGTCATCGCCGTGGTAGCCCGGCACCAGGGGCACGCCGGCACGCTGCATCAGCGCCTTGGCGGCGCTCTTGCTGCCCATCGCCGCGATGGCGGCCGGGGGCGGGCCGATGAAAACGATCCCGGCGTCGGCGCAGGCCTGGGCGAAGCCGGCGTTCTCCGACAGGAAACCGTAGCCCGGATGCAGCGCCTGGGCACCGGTCGCGCGCGCGGCTTCAAGGATGCGGTCGGCCCGCAGGTAGCTGTCCTGCGGCGCGGCATCGCCGATCAGCACCGCCTCGTCGCAGGCCTGGACATGGCGGGCCTGGGCATCAGCGCTGGAGTAGACGGCGACGCTGCGGATGCCCAGCCGGCGGGCCGTGGCGGCCACCCGGCAGGCGATTTCGCCCCGATTGGCGATCAGGATTTTTCTAAACACGAGCGGTCCCCATCGGGTCGAAATCGCCTGCGTGCGCTGCGCGCACCATGCAATTTGGCTTCGCCGCAACGGCCTTGCCGCCGTTGTTGCCGCGATTGGCGATCAGTATCTTGGTGAACACGTGGCTACCCCGTTGTCAAAACTGCCGCGCCGGCCCGGCCTGCCCCGGGCTCACGGCGCGCCCCAGCTCGGCTTGCGTTTGTCGAGGAAGGCCATCACGCCTTCGCGGCCCTCGGCGCTGGCACGGATGTCGGCTATGCGCCGCGCGGTCTCGGCGCGCAGGTCGGCATCTATTGGTCGGTCGACAACATCCTGCACCAGTTGCTTGCAGGCGCGCAGCGCCATCGGGCCGTTGGCCAGCAGGGCGGCGACGACCGCATCGACACGGGCGTCCAGGGCTGCGGCGGCGACGCATTCATGGACCAGGCCCATCGCCAGCGCCTCGGCGGCGCTGAAGCGCTCGGCGGTGACGAAATAGCGCCGCGCTGCCGGCTCGCCCATGGCCTTGACGACGTAGGGCGCGATCGTCGCCGGCAGCAAGCCCAGCCGGGCTTCGCTGAGGCAAAAGACCGCGTCCTGGCTGGCCAGCCGCACATCGCAGACCGCCGCCAGGCCCAGCCCGCCGGCATAGCAGTCGCCCTGGATCTGCGCCACCACCGGCACCGGGCAGCGGTAAAGCGTCCACAGCATGTCGGCCAGGGCTTGCGCGTCGGCCCGGTTGTCGTCCCAGCTCTGGCCGGCCATGCGGCGCATCCAATCCAAGTCGGCACCGGCGCAAAAAGCCGTGCCGCGGCCGCTGAGAACGATGCAGTGCAGGTTCGGATCGGCGCCCAGGCTGGTGAAAGTCTGGGTCAGCTCGGCGATCACGGCGTCGTTGAAGGCATTGCGCAGCGCCGGGCGATTGAGGTAGACGCGGGCCAGCCGGCCGCTGCGCTGCACCTCCAGGGTCGTGGTCATGGTGCGGGTTTCATCGCGGTTCAGGCCTCATGGGTAGTGCTTGGCGGCCTCGTCGAGCATGACCTCGGTGGCGCCGCCGCCAATCGCCAGCACCCGCGCGTCGCGCCACAGCCGCTCGATCGCCATGCCGCGCATGTAGCCCGATCCGCCATGCAGTTGCTGGCAGCCGGCGACCACTTCCTGAACCAGTTCGCCGGTCAGGGCCTTGAGCATCGACACCTCCTGCACCACCGCCTGGCCCTGCGTCACCCGCCAGGCGCAGTGGTACAGGAACTGCCGCGCGGCACGGGTCTTGGCGTCGAGCATCACCAGCTTGTGGCGCACCGCCTGTTTGTCCCAGAGCGGCGCGCCGAAGGCCTGGCGGCTGCGCACCTGGGCCAGCGCCAGATTGATCGCCTGCTGGGCATGGCCTACTGCCATCGCGCTCAGGGCGATGCGTTCGGTCTGGAAGTTCTTCATCAGCGAATAGAAACCGCGGTCGACCTCGCCGAGCAGGTTAGCGGCCGGGATGCGGCAGTGCTCGAGCACCAGTTCAGCGGTGTCCGACGACAGCCAGCCAGTCTTGTCGAGCTGGCGGCCTACGCGCAGGCCGGGCGTGCCCTTCTCGACGATGAACATCGAGATCGCATGGCGCGCCTGGCCGGTGCGGGCGGCGACGAAGATCAGGTCGGCGTGGACGCCGTTGGTGATGAACAGTTTGCTGCCGTCGAGCACCCAGGCGTCGCCGTCGCGCCGGGCGGTGGTGCGCAGCCCGGCCACGTCCGAGCCGGCGCCGGGCTCGGTGATGGCCACCGCCGTGACCGTGCGGCCGGCGGTCACGCCCGGCATGTACCTGGCTTTTTGCGCCGCCGAGCCGGCATGGTGCAGGTGCGGGCTGGCCATGTCGGTGTGCACCAGCACGGTGATGACGAAACCGGCGAAGGTCGATTGCGACAACGCCTCGGCGAACACCAGGTTGGTCAAGGCGTCGGCGTCGGCGCCGCCATAGGCCGATTCGTACATCAGGCCGAGCAGACCCAGGTCGCCCATCCGGGCCAGCACCTGGCGCGGGACCATGCCGTCTTGCTCCCACTGCAGGCCATGCGGCTCGACCTCGGTGGCGACAAAGCGCCTCACCTGGTCGCGAAACTGCTCAAGCTCGGGCTTGAGGTAGACCGAATCCAGGTCCATCGCGGTCATGAGGCAACCTTCGCCCTTGAAGGGCTCCGGTGTGAGCGCATTGGAGCGGCCATGCGCGCTCACATCCGGAACACGCCGAAGCGGGGTTGCTCGGGGATGGTCGCGTTGAGGCTGGCGCTCAGGCCCAGCGCCAGCACCCGGCGGGTGTCGACCGGGTCGATCACGCCGTCGTCCCAGATCCGGGCGCTGGCGAAATACGGGTGCGCCTGGTGAGCGAACTGCGCCAGGATGGGCTGCTTGAACGCGGCCTCCTGCTCGGCGCTCCATTGCCCGCCCCGGGCCTCGATGCCGTCGCGCCGCACCGTCGCCAGGACGCTGGCGGCCTGCTCGCCACCCATCACCCCGATGCGGGCGTTGGGCCACATCCAGAGCATGCGCGGCGAATAGGCGCGGCCGCACATGCCGTAGTTGCCGGCGCCGAAGCTGCCGCCGATGATGACGGTGAACTTCGGCACCGTGGCGGTGGCCACCGCCGTGACCATCTTGGCGCCATGCTTGGCGATGCCCTCGTTCTCGTATTTGCGCCCGACCATGAAGCCGGTGATGTTCTGCAGGAACACCAGCGGCACACGGCGCTGGCAGCACAGCTCGATGAAGTGCGCGCCCTTCTGCGCCGACTCGCTGAACAGCACGCCGTTGTTGGCGACGATGCCCACCGGCATGCCCTCGATGTGGGCGAAGCCGCAGACCAGGGTCGCGCCGTAGCGGGCCTTGAATTCGTCGAACACGCTGGCGTCGACGATCCGGCCGACGATCTCGCGAACGTCCCAGGGCTTGCGCGGGTCGCGCGGAATCACCCCCGTCAGTTCGGCCGGGTCCAGCACCGGTGCCTGGGCCGGCTGCAGGCGCTGCTGCGCGATTGGCTTGACCCAGTTCAGCCGCCCCACCGCCTGGCGCGCCAGCGCGAGCGCGTGCAGGTCGTTCTCGGCGAGGTGGTCGGCCACGCCCGACAGCCGGGTGTGGACATCGCCGCCGCCCAGGTCTTCGGCGCTGACGATCTCGCCAATCGCCGCCTTGACCAGCGGCGGGCCGGCGAGAAAGATCGTGCCCTGGTTGCGGACGATGATCGCCTCGTCGCTCATCGCCGGCATGTAGGCCCCGCCGGCGGTACATGAGCCCATCACCACCGCGATCTGCGGCACGCCCTGGGCCGACAGGTTGGCCTGGTTGTAGAAGATCCGGCCGAAGTGCTCGCGGTCGGGAAAGACCTCGTCCTGGTTGGGCAGGTTGGCGCCGCCAGAGTCGACCAGGTAGATGCAGGGCAGGCGGTTCTGCATCGCGATCTCTTGCGCCCGCAGGTGCTTCTTGACCGTCATCGGGTAGTAGGTGCCGCCCTTGACGGTGGCGTCGTTGCAGACGATCACGCACTCGACCCCGGCCACCCGGCCGATGCCGGCGATCAGCCCGGCGCCCGGTGCGCTGTCGCGGCTGCCGCCCTGGCCGTCGGGCTCGGGGTACATGCCCAGTGCGGCCAGCGGCGCGATCTCAAGGAAGGCCGAACCCGGATCGAGCAGGCGCTCGACCCGCTCGCGCGGCGCCAGCTTGCCCCGCGCCAGATGCTTGGCCCGCGCCGCCGCGCCGCCGCCCTCGGCGATGCGCGCGAGCTGCGCCATCAGGTCGGCCACCTGCTCGGCCATGGCGGCGGCGTTGGCGCGGAACTCCTCGGTGCGCGGATTGAGTTTGCTCAGCAGTTGGGCCATGCGTCGTCCGGGTATTTCAAGGCGCTTTGGGCGCTTTGGGCACATTGGGCGCTTTGGGCGCACTCGGCTTGCTGGACTTCTCGGCGACCGGCGCGCCGGCGGCCTTCCAGGCCGCAAAACCGCCGCCAATGTGGGCGACATCGGCCAGGCCCATCTCCTGCATCGTCTGCGTAGCCAGGGCTGAGCGCCAGCCGGCGGCGCAGAACAGCACATAGCGCGTGCCCGGCTGGCTGAACACCGGCTTGTGGTAGGGCGAATCGGGATCGACCCAGAACTCGAGCATGCCGCGCGGCGCGTGGAAGGCGCCGGGGATCACGCCCTCGTGCTCGAGCTCGCGCACGTCGCGCAGGTCGATGAACTGCACGTCGTCGCGGCCATGCAGCGACTGCGCCTGCGCTACGCTGTAGGTGGTGACCACTTGCAGCGCGTCGTCGACCATGGACTTGACACTCTTGCGCATCGTCGGCTCTCCGGTTGTCGGCTCCACAGCGGCGCAGTATCGCAAGCCCGCTGTGGCACGATCATCGGCATGCTGCTGGTGTTCGGCTCGATCAACCTCGACCTGGCGTTCAGCGCGCCCAGCCTGCCGCTGGCCGGCCAGACCGTGCTCGGCACCGGCATGTCCGCGTCGCCCGGCGGCAAGGGCGCCAACCAGGCCCATGCGGCGCAGCGCTACGGCCTGGCCACGGCCCTGGTCGCTGCGGTCGGCGACGACGACTTCGCCCGACCCGCCTTGGCCCGGCTGGTCGCCGCCGGGGTCGACCTCAGCGGCCTGCAGCGCCTGCCCGGGGCCACCGGCTGCGCCGCCGTGGTGGTCGATGCCTGCGGGCAGAACCAGATCGTGGTCGCGCCGGGCGTCAACCTGGCGCTGCGCCAGGACGCGGTGACGGAACAGCAACTGGCGCGCGCCCGGGCGCTGCTGCTGCAGATGGAAACCGATCCGGCGCAGAACCTGGCGCTGCTGAGCCGCGCTCGCCGCCACGGCTGCCTGACCGCGTTGAACAACGCCCCGGCCGCGACCCTGCCAGCAGCGGTCCTGGGCGCGCTCGACCTGCTGATCGTCAACGAGGGCGAACTGCAACGCACCGCCGCTGGCGCCGGCCTGGGCGCGGATTCACCGGCCGGGCTGCTGCGTGCTATCGCCGCACTGGGGCCGGCCCGGGTGGTGCTGACGCTGGGTGCGGCAGGTGCCCTGGCCTGGGACCATGGCGCGCTGCTGCAAGTAGAGGCGCTGGCGGTGCAGGCGCTGGACACCACCGGCGCAGGCGACACCTTCAGCGGGGTGCTGGTCGCCGCTCTGGTCGAGGGCCGGACGATGGCCGATGCGCTGGCGCGCGCACGCACCGCCGCCGGCCTGGCCTGCACCCGCCCGGGCGCGCAGAGCGCCCAGCCCGACCGGGCCGAGATCGAGACTGCGCTGGCGGCCGGCTCAGGCTGAATCGATCAGAGGCGCCAGGCGCCACAGCGAGGTCAGCTCGCGGCTGCGGGCTTCGAACAGCGGGTCGGCGGCATCCGCCGCCTTGCCGTGGCGCGGCCGCACATCGTGCCGACCGAGCGCCATCAAGCCGGCGTCGGCGATCCAGCCCAGCAGGGTCTGGCGCGGCCGCAGGCCGAGGTGCTCGGCCAGGTCGGAGAGGATCAACCAGCCCTGCCCGCCGGGCAACAAATGCCCCGCCAGGCCGGCCAGGAAGCCGCGCAACATCCGGCTCTCGGGGTCATAGACCGCCGCCTCGAAGGCGCTGGCGGCGGGCGCCGGCACCCAGGGCGGGTTGCAGACCACCAGTCCGGCCAGCCCGGGCGGGAACAAGTCGGCCTGAACCAGGCTGACCGCGCCGGCCAGCCCCAGCCGGGCCAGGTTGTCGGCGCTGCAGGCCAGGGCGCGCGGGTCGATGTCGGTGGCGATGACACGCAAGCCGCGCCGGGCCAGCACCGCCGCCAATACGCCGCTGCCGCAGCCGATCTCGAAGGCGCCACCGGCCAGTGCGGCGTCGGGCAGGGCCGCCTGCGCCACCAGCTCAACATACTCGCCGCGGATCGGTGAGAACACGCCATGGTGGGGGTGGATGCGGGCGGCCAGGGCCGGCACCTCGACCCCCTTGCGGCGCCACTCGAACGCGCCTATGGCGCCCTGCAACTCGCGCAGCGAGGCCACATAGTGGGCATCGGCCGGGCCATGGGCTTGCAGCCCCGCCGCCCGCACATCCGGGGCGCGGCGCAGCGGCAGGCCATGGTCGGCGTCGAAGGGCAGCAGCAGCAGGCCCAGCCGCTGCGCCCGCAGCGCCTGCGCCTGGCGTTGCGCCTGGAACCTGGCCAGCAGCGAAGCATTCGCCGTGACCGCCGGCAGAGGCAGGCGCCGGCCCAGCGCCTGCAACAGTTGCCGCGCGTTTTGGTAGTCACCGCGCCAGAGCAGGCCGGTGCCGGCGCGGACATGGCGCAGGGCCAGGTCCGCCGCCATCCGGTCGTCGGCCAGAACCACCCGCTGCGGCGGCGGGTGCCCGGCCAGCGATCGCCAGCGGCTGCGCTGCGGCTGGCCGCGGTCGTCGGCCCAGTCGATCCAGTCGCCGGGGCCTGGGTCCATCGCTGGTCCGGTCTGCGCCGGCACTGCCGCTGGCGAGGCTGTGACGGTGTTCACAGCGGCCCCATCGACTCAGGGGGACTGGGGCAGAAGGCAACCATGCAATCATTCTTTCATGGTCCTCCTGACCCGCCCACGCCTACCGGCGATGAACCACAGCCTGCCTTGCGGCAGACCGGGCGCGCGCGATTTGGAAGCCCCAGCGGGCCGGGCCTGCCGATGACCGACGTCGCGATCCCACCGACGATGTGGCTGCTGGCGTTCCAGTTGACGCTGTATGCCGGCGCCTGGGCGGTGTGCAGCATGCTGCTGCGCGAGGCGCGGTTGGCGGTGGCCCACTGGGGCCTGTTCATGTTGCTGGTCGGGATCGGCCTGGCCCTGGTCGGCGGCCGCGACGATTCGCGCCAATGGCTGGCCTTCAACGGTGCCAATCTGCTGGTACTGGCGGGTTTTGCGGCGATGCGCCGCGGCAGCGAGCGCTTCATGGCTGCGCCGAACAGCGACCGCGAGCAGTTGCTTACGCTGCTGCCGGGGTTGGCGCTGATGGCCCTGCTCGGCCCTGGCCAGGACCAGGCCAGCCTTCGCGTCAGCCTGGCCTATGGGTTCGAGGCCTTTGTGGTGTTGCGCACCATGTGGTCCATAGGTCCGCCGCTGCGGCGCGAGTTCGGTCGCCCCGCAGTGCTGGCGATCCTGCTGCCGGGTCTGCTGATCGGCCTGCTATTGGCTGCGGCCACATTGCGTCAGTTGCTGAACTGGCAACAGCCGCTGGAGTTGCAGACCAACCTGGTCAGCAACCTGGGCCTGGTCGCGGCGTTTCTGGCCGGCAGTGCGGCCTTCAATGTCGGCTTCATGGCGATGCTGGTGATGCGGCTGGTGGTCACGCTGCGCCAGGCTTCGCAGACCGACCCGCTGACCGGCCTGGCCAACCGCCGGGCACTCGACCAGGCGCTGGACGTCGCCTGGCAAGGGTATCTGCGAAGCCAGCAGCCGCTGAGCCTGCTGATGGTCGACGTCGACCATTTCAAGCAAATCAATGACCGCCTGGGCCACGCCGCCGGTGACCAGGTGCTGGTTGACCTGGCCAAACTGCTGCAGCGCAACCTGCGCCGGATCGACATGGTCGGACGCCAGGGCGGCGAGGAGTTCCTGCTGCTGTTGCCCGGCTCGGACGAGTCACAGGCGCGCGTCCTGGCAGAGCGGCTGCGCCAGCAGGTGGTGGCCAGCGCACCCGCCCCGAACACCGGCCACGGCAACGGCGCCACCATCAGCATCGGCATCGCCCAGGCGCGGCAAGGCGACCGCGACGCGCAGTCGCTG
>JANXYH010000059.1 GCA_025350145.1 Burkholderiales bacterium
GCTGGCCAGGCGCCAGGCCGAATCACAGCAACCCGAGGGCGTGCGCATCTTCGGCCTGGGCCTGGCCCTGGACCTGAGCCCCTACTACCGCCACAGCCGCATGCTCGACCTGGAGCCACCGCTGCGCCACGGCGCCCTGCAAGAGGTGCTGGCGCTGCTGCGCGGGCGTCAAAGTCGGACTTGAGCGGAGTTGGTTCAGGCCCATCGGCCGGCGCTGGCGCGCGGCTTGGGCGCAGCGGTGCTCAGAAGTCGGCGTGCAGACGCAGGCCGACAAATCGGGCCGGCCCCCGGTCGGCGTTGTAGCCCGGCGCACTGACGCGCTGCCAGTCCAGCGTCAGGGTCAGCGCCTGGCCAAGGTCAGCCGCCACATACGCCTCGGCGATGCGTTCGGCGGCGTAGCGCAGGCGGCCGTCGCCGAGAAAGTAGTCCTGTCCACCCGCGGCAAGGAACTGCCGGTGCTGCGGCCCCAAGGTGTTGCGCGCCAAGGCCAGGCCGACCGTGTCGCGCGGTCGGCCCCAGGCCGCCCCGCCCCAGCTCAGCCCGGCCGAGCTGGCCCCGTCAATCGCTGCGAAGGCGAAGGGCTCATGCACACCGTCGCTGCCTGCCAGCCGGGCAAATACGCCCAGGGACGCCGGCAAACTCTGCTCCCAGGCCAGGCCCCAACCCGACTTGGCCTGGCGGCGTCGAACCCCATTCAGGCTGGGAACGCCACCGCCGGCAGCCGCCAGCGCGTCGTCGAACCGGGCGTAGCGGGCCACATTGCGCCACAGCAGCGCACGCAGACTGCCGTCCCAGCCCAGCCAGCGGTGGGCGTGTTCGAGCTCAAGCTGGTCGCCAAACTGGCGCCAGATCTGGCCGTCGAGCTTGGCGCCGTTGGACTGCGCCGGCATCGCGAAGCGGCCGCCGCGCAGACGCCAATCGCCCTGGCGCCACTCGAGCGCTGCGCCCCAGCTATAGCCACGCGAATCGGCCGCGAAGTCGTAGGCGCCATGGGTCAGCAGCGACCAGTTGAGGAACTGGCTGCGCGCGTCGTGGGCATAGGGATTGGGGTCAAAGATGTCCGTGACCGCGAGATTGCCGAGGCTCAGCACCAGTCGGTCCCGGGCCTGGCTGCCGGCCAACTGGTTGAGCCCGGCCTCGACCGATTCGGCGTCGGCGGGGGTGTCAGTCAGCGCCCAGGTACGGCGCAGAAACAGGCGCGCCCGGTAGAGCTGCGGCTGGCTCGAGCCGCTCTTTTGCAACTCACCGTTGGGCAGACCGCCCAAGCCGGTCATATTCGACAAGGGCTTGCCCTGCACCAACTCGGCGTCGACATAGGCTTCGGTGAACGGTGCCGGACGCCAGCCCAGCGCGACCGTGGCACTGAACGAGTCGCTCAGCCCAGGCCCGGCCTGCAGGCTGCGCTCGCCGGCATAGGCCGATGCAAATGCCGGCTTGGCCTGCCAGATGTAGGTGGCCTGGCCACGAACCCCCCAGCCCTGGGTCGCGTCAGCGGCCGCAGGACTCGGCCCTGACCAGGCCGCAGCAAAGGCCACCCAGTGCAGGGCGAACGCCAGGCGCAAAGGCTGTCGCTGCCCGGGTCGACAGGGCATGGCTGAGGTGTGGCATGGCATAGGCGGGAGCGCAGATTGAACCGGGCCCGTGTGACAACTTGATGGGAATGCAGCGACCGCCTCGCGGTTTGCCGGCGATTGGGACGGATTTGTCAAGCCCCACGACCACGGGCCAAGGTTCTTTCATGCCGAGTTTGACAATTTTCCGACTGCCGCCATCATCTGCGCTGCAAGCGCGCCATTGGCCGGTCAGGCCCACGCCGCTGCGCTCGGCGCCTACCGCCCCATTGCCGCCCTGCCTTGCCCTGACCCTATTTTTTTGGAGTTCCCGTGAAAAGGCCGATTCAACTTCTGCGTCGTATCACTGCCACTGTTGACGAGGTGCTGCCGGACACCGGGCTGGCATTCGCCACCGACGACGATGCCAGGCTGTGGGGCCTGACCCGCAGCACGCCAGGTGCCGGATTGGCCAGCCTCTGGCCCGGCCTGCGGGTCAACCTGACGGTCATTGAGCAATTCGGTTTCGAGCTGATCAGTGACTATCTGCCCTTGGACATGGCGCGCCCCGAGGCGGGAATTTCAGCCTAAAGCCGGTCCGGCGACATCACCGCCGCCAACTGCACCTCGGCCTCGCCCTGGCGCAGCCGGCGCCGCAACCACCAGACCGCGCCCTTGCGCATGGCCCAACTGGGCATGGCGGTGATCGCGTCAGTGATCGCATCGGT